>JAXIPC010000058.1:0-6197 GCA_045403135.1 Gemmatimonadales bacterium
GGTCCGCCGTCGCGGCTACACCCGGGGTCTGGTGGCGCTCTCCGGCGGGCTCGACAGCGCGGTGGTTGCCTTTCTTGCCGCGGAGGCGCTGGGACCCGAAAACGTCACCGCGATCCGGATGCCCTTCCGGCTCTCCAGTCCCGACTCGCTCGCCCATGCCGCGCTGGTGATCGACCGGCTGGGCATTTCCCAGGAAACCATCGACATCACGGCGGCCGCTGATGCGCTGGCGGCGGCGCTGCCGGAGCGGCCCGACCAGGCGCGGATTGGCAACATCTGCGCGCGGCTCCGGATGGCGGTGCTGTTCGACCGCTCCGCCGCGCTCGCTGCGCTGCCGCTGGGTACCGGCAACAAGACCGAGCGGCTGTTCGGGTATTTCACCTGGCACGCCGACGATACGCCGCCGGTCAACCCGCTGGGCGATCTCTTCAAGACCCAGGTGCTCGCGCTGGCCACTCACCTGGGCGTGCCCGCCGAGATTCTCGCCAAACCCCCCACCGCGGATCTGGTGACCGACCAGACCGACGAGGGCGATTTCGGCATCACCTACGCCAAAGCCGATATGATTCTGCACTGGCTGCTGCGAGGATATGAGCCGGCGCGGATCACGGCATTGGGCTTTCTGCCGGATGAAGTCGAGCTGGTGCGGAAGCGGCTCGACTCGACCCACTGGAAACGCAAGCTCCCGACGGTCGCGGTGCTGAGCCAGACGGCGATCAATGAGTTTTATCTGCGGCCGGTGGACTACTAGAGGTTAGCGAGGTCGACCACCCGCAAGGAGCCACACGCATGGTCCCGGACAGCCGCCCCATGTCGCACTCCCGCGGAGAGATTTCGACGTTCGTGATGCCCCACATGCAGAATGTGCTGGGCGATCTCTTCGGCGGGCACCTCGCGGCCCTGGTCGATCAGGCGGCGGCGGTGGCGGCGATACGCCATGCGGGCGGGCCCGCGGTCACGAAGTCGATCGACCGGCTCGACTTCCATCATCCGATTCCGGTCGGCGCGCTGGTCACCTGCCGCTCCACCGTCGATTACGTCGGCAACAGCTCGATGGACATCACGGTGAACGTGTATTCCGAGACGGTCAGTACCGGGGAGAGCAAGCACACCCACACCGCGCACGTCGTGTTCGTGGCGATCGACCGGAACCGGAGGCCGCAGCGAGTGCCCCGCCTGGTTCCGGGGAGCCCCGAGGAGACCGCGCGCTACGAGGAGGCCCGGGTCCGGCACGAGGCGCGGAAGCGCAGGTGACCTCGGGTCGCGCCGAGCGCGTGGTGCTGGTGCTCTCGGGCGGCGGCGCCAAGGCCGCGGCCCACTTGGGCGCGGTGCGCGCGCTGCGGGCGGCCGGGGTAGTGCCCGCCCGCTACGTGGGCACGTCGATGGGTGCGGTGATCGCCACGGGCCTCGCCGCGGGACTCTCGCCCGATGACGTGGCGGCACGGCTCCTCCAGGTGCGGCAGCGCGACATTTTCATGATCGATCGCACCGCGCTCCTCAAGGGGGTGTGGGCCAAGGCGTTGCTCAAGCCCGAGGCGCTGCGGCGGACGCTGGAGCGGCTCCTCCCGGTGACGTCGTTCGCCGAGCTCACCGCGCCACTCAGCGTGACCGCCACCGACCTCGACAGCGGCGAGGAGCTCGTCTTCGGCGCCGGCGGCAGCGATGTGCCGCTGCTCGACGCGCTCTGCGCGAGCTGTGCGCTGCCGCTGTTTTTTCCGCCGGTTCCGCTCCTGGGGCGGCGCTGCGCCGATGGCGGGCTCCGCGAGGTGGTGCCGCTCGACGTCGCGGCGCGCTTCGCCTCTGATCTTGTGGTAGCCGTCGACGTGGGCTCCGGATTCGACATGGAGCCGGGACAGGAGACGCCGGAGCCGCCGGCGCTGCTGCGGCTCCAGAACGACTCGCAGCGAGTGCTGATGGCCAGCAACTCCGCACTCATCCGGGCGCTCTGGCTCGCGACACCGGGACGGCCGCCCTTGCTCTGGATCCGGCCCCGCGTCCGCCTCAACGAGACATTTGCGACCGATCAGATTCAGTGGTATCTCGAAGAGGGCGAACGGGCCGCAATTGTGGCGCTCGCCGCCCGGAGCACTTGACGCGCACCCTTCGGCACCGAATGTTAGAGGAGACTCCCACCGACGGCGGAGGATACGTGGCTGAAGCGCGCATCTTCACTCTTGAAGAGGCGGAGCGGACCCTGCCGCTGTTACGACGCATCCTGACTGATCTCCGTACCGAATACCGCGTCTGGCAAGACGCCCTGGGAGATTACGAACTTCTCACGGGCGGAGCCCGCGCCGAGCACGGGGAAACCGAGGAGCTGCTGGCCGCGCGGCGCGCGGTGACGGATTCCGCCGACCGCATCAGCGCCTACCTCGGCGAAATCGAGGCGATCGGCTGCCTCTTCAAGGGCTTCGATGCGGGACTGGTGGATTTCTACACCCTGCGGGAAGACCGCCTGGTCTTTCTCTGCTGGCGGGTTGATGAAGATCACATCACCCACTGGCACGACATCGAAGCCGGGTACGCCGGGCGCCAGCCGGTCGACGCCACCTTCCTGACGACCACGCTGCATTGAGACATCTCTGGCTCTTCGCGCACATCTTCGGTTTCGTGCTGTGGATGGGCGGCGGCTTCGCGGCCATGAACGTCGGCATCGCCATGCGGCGCGGCGCCCGCGGGGATCTTCCCGCGTTATTGGCGCTGTCGGGACGGCTGCATCGCGCGCTCATCCTGCCCGGCGTGGTACTGACGGTGATCTCCGGATTGATTCTGACGCTCCGGATGTACGGCGGCGCCATCAGCGAGAATGGATTCCCGACCGCGCTCATGGTGATGCAGGGCGCCGGACTGATCGCCGCCGCCCTCGTGCTGATGGTGAGTTTCCCCACGGTGAGCCGGCTCACCCGGCTCGATCCCGATGGCCAGCATGCACCGTTGTTTCAAATGCTGGCACGCCGCGCGGCGCTGTCGGGGTCGCTGAGCGGGATGCTGGCGCTGGTCGCGTTGATTGGCGGAGTACTGCTGAGATGACGGGAGGACGGGGGGACGTCCTCCCGTCTTCCCGTCCTGCACACTTCTCGCACCGGACAAACCCCGCAACGCGCCACCCGCGCGGTACACACCAGGGCTCCCAGCTCCATGATCGCCTGATTGAAGCTCCACGCGCGGCCGCCGTGGCGGGGCAGGATCGCGGCGGCGGTGTCCCAGACCCGCCGCGCGCCGCGGGCATCATTCCGCACCCCGGGATGAAACGCGCGTCGGAGCACCCGGGCCACGTTGGTGTCGACGGCGGGCACCGCGCGCTCGAACGCGAAGCTTGCCACCGCGCCCGCGGTGTATCGGCCGACGCCGGGCAGCCGGCGCAGGGCGTCGACGTCCTCAGGGATTTCTCCGTCGTGTGACGTCACGACCTCTCGGGCCAGTCGGTGGAGATTCGCGGCGCGGCGGTAATAGCCCAGTCCGTCCCACGCTTCGCGCACCCGCCGGGGTGTCGCTCGGGCCAGCGCCGACAGGTCGGGAAACTCGCGCAGGAACTTCCCGTAGTACCCTTCCACTCGTGACACTTGAGTCTGTTGCAGCATCACCTCGGAGACCAGCACATGGTACGGGTTCCGGGTGTTACGCCAGGGAAGGTCGCGCCCGTGGCGGCGGAACCAGGCGAGCAGCCGGCGCCGGAACTTGGCCGCGTCGAGCGGCGCGCTCGGGGTGGACTTCGGAGCCATACCGGTCCAAGATAAGCCATGGTGTTCCCCCTCCGGCTCCCGCGTCTGCTCGGCCGACTGCTGCTGGGCTTCCTGGCCCATTTCGGCCGGATGAGCCTGCTGGTAGCGGAGCTGGTGCGCGGCCTCGCCGAGGTGAAGATCTGGCTGCCGCGCACCATTTCCGAGGCGGCCACTGTGGGCATGGGGTCGCTGCCCATCGTGATCGTCATCTCCGCCTTCGCGGGGGGTGTGACGGCGCTGCAGGCGGGCTATCAGTGGCAAACCAGCCTTCCGGTCTACGTGCTGGGAACGCTGATCACCAACACGATCGTCCTCGAGCTGGGGCCGGTGCTGATCAGCCTGGTGCTGGCCGGGCGGATCGGCGCCCGCTACGCCGCCGAGCTGGGAACCATGCGGGTTACGGAGCAGATCGACGCGCTGGAATCGCTGGGCCGCTCGCCGGCCTCGCACCTGATCATCCCCCGGGTGCTCGCGGCGACGCTCATGCTGCCCGTCCTGGTGGTCATCGCCGACATCATCGGCGTGGGCGCCGGGTGGTACGGCGTCAAGCAGGTCCTGCCCGTCACCGACGAAGATTTTGCCTTCGGCGCCCGGTACTACTGGCACCCGTTCGACGCCTACTACTCCGTGATCAAGGCCGCCGCCTTCGGCCTCGCCATCGGGGTGGTGTCATGCTATATGGGGTTCAACACCCAGCAGGGGGCCGAGGGCGTGGGCAAGGCCACCACCGCCGCGATCGTCACCAGCTCGGTGGTGATCCTTCTGCTCAACCTGCTCCTCGCCCGGATCCTGCTCACCTGATGATCGAGCTGCGTGGAGTGCGGAAGCGCTTCGGCGAGCAAGTTGTGCTCGACGGCGTGGACTTCGTGGTGCGGGAGGGCGAAACGATGGCGCTGCTGGGGCCGTCCGGCACCGGCAAGAGCGTATTGCTCAAGCACATCAACGGCCTGATCCGCCCGGACCAGGGCCAGGTCCTCGTGGACGATCTCAACGTCCAGACACTCAAGCGGAATGATCTGGCCGAGCTGCGGACCCGGATCGGCTACGTGTTCCAGAACGGCGCGCTGTTCGATTCGCTGGATGTCTTCGAGAACGTCCGGCTCGGGCTCTCCGACGAGGCGAAATACAAGGACAAGGAATACGCCGAGTCCCGGGTGGCCGAGTGCCTCAAGCTGGTGAATCTGGCTCCCGACACGGTGAACAAGTTCCCGGCGCAGCTCTCGGGCGGCATGCGGAAGCGGGTGGGCATCGCGCGGGCCATCGCGGGCGCGCCCAAGTACCTGCTCTATGACGAGCCGACCTCGGGGCTCGACCCGGTCAACGCGAACGTCATCGACGACCTGGTGCGCCGGCTGGACAAGGAACTGGGCGTCACCAGCGTCATGGTCACCCACGACGTGCGAGGCGCGTTCAACGTGGCTGACAAGATCGCGCTGTTGTCCGAGGGGAAGATCGTGCTGCAGGGGACCCCGGAGGAGTTTCGCGAATCCACCGATCCCAAGGTCAAGGCGTTTCTCGAGCGGGACTTCGAGCCCGATACCCCCTTCGCGGCCTGAGCGGAGTCATGGACCTTCACTACAAGCAGGAAGTCACCGTGGGCGCCCTGGTACTGGTCGGCGTCGCGCTCTTCATCGGCGGCACCATGTGGCTGGGCGGGAGTGGCCTGGGCCGCTCGCCCAACGTGAGCGTCTCATTCTCGGATGCCGGCACCCTCAAGCGGGGCAGCCCGGTCAAGGTGTCGGGCGTGACCCTGGGCAACGTGTCGGACATCACCTACCAGGGCTACGGGAAGGTGCTGGTGCGGCTGAACCTCGATGAGCAGATCCAGCCCCGGAAGGACGCCTCGGCCACGCTGGCAACCATCGGCCTGGTGGCCGACGCCGTGGTCCGGTTCAACCCGGGCACGTCCACCGAGCCGCTCCCCGAAGGCGCGGTGATCGCCGGTACGGTGGAGCGGGGGCTCATGGACATGGGGGGCGAGCTGGGTGGCTCGGCCAAGGAGGTGATGGAGGGCCTCCGGGCGATCGAATTCAAGCAGCTGTCGGACAATCTGAACAAGACGCTGCTGGCGTTCCAGCGCATTTCGGCGGTCTACAGCAACACCAGCACCGGACCGCTCAGCCAACTGCCCGAGACGATGCTGGGGATGCAGCGGGTGACCGCACGACTCGACTCGGTGATTTCGGTCGCGAAGCTGGACCGGACGGCGCGCGCCGCGGATTCGCTGATGACGACTCTCACTGCGCTGTCCGCCGATGCGCAGACCACCGCCAAGCAGCTGGACCAGATCCTCGGCAGGATCAATCGGGGCGAGGGGAGCCTGGGCAAGTTCGCCACCGACACGCTGCTCTACCAGAACGCCCAGAAGCTGTTGAAGTCGCTCCAGGACTTCGTGGACGACATCAAGAAGAACCCGGGGAAGATCGGGGTGACGATCAAGGTGTTTTAAGACGCTAAGGCGCTATGACGCTAAGA
>JAXIPC010000059.1:0-6889 GCA_045403135.1 Gemmatimonadales bacterium
GGCCGCCCCGCTGCCGCCCGATTCCATCACCACCCTGGTGGCGCGGCTCGACCTCGAGCGCTACAAATCCACCGTCAAGGGCCTCACCCAGTTCGGCGACCGCCGCCAAGGCACCGACCGCAACCGTGCCGCGGTGGACTGGATCGAAGCCCAGCTCAAGAGCTACGGCTGCGGCAACACCGAGCGGATCACGTACGAGTATACCGGCCGGCAGCTGCGGCTCCCGGGAGACACCACGCGCCCGCGGCCTCGCCCGGCGGCCACCGGGCGTCCTAACCCGCCCAAGGGCACCCGCGGCCCCACCGGCGTCAATATCAACCCCGAGCTGCAGCCCGATACCGCGCTCCGGCGGATCAACGCCCAGCCCGATACCCCGGGTCCGCGCGAGGAAGTGTATTGCACCAAGGTCGGCACCACCCACCCCAACGAGATGTACATCATCGGTGCCCACATGGACGGCCACGGGTTCGGCGCCGCCGCCAACGACGACGGCTCCGGCACCGCGATCGTGATGGAGCTCGCGCGGGTGTTCAGCTCGCCCGACATCGAGACCGACCGCTCCATCCGGTTTGCCCTGTGGAACAACGAGGAGACCGGCCTCAACGGCGCCCGGGCCTACGTTGAGCAGCGGAAGGACCTGCAGGGCAGGGAGGAGCCGGCCGGCTCCGGCAGGTATCCCGAGCCCCGGTGGGTCGGCATGATCCAGCACGACATGATGATGTTCGACCACGGCATGCCGGGCCCCGATGGCAAAGTGAGCCCGCTGCAGCGCCGGGAGGCCGACGTGAACGTCGAGTTCGCCGGCACCTCCAAGTTTGCCGCGGAAGCGGCCCAGCTCGCCTGGTTCTTCCGGCGGTCCAACGACCGGTACGCCACCGACTATCCGGCCGCGGTGGGCGACCGGATGAGCAACACCGATTCCGGCGCGTTCCAGGATTTGGTGGCGGCGATTTCGCTGCGGGAGAACGAGCGGCTGGCCCAGATCGGCAGCGGCTGGGATCCCCACTGGCACCAGCCCACCGATGTGTTCGGCACCTTTTCCGATGCCGACTTCCGCCTCGGCCTGAACGCGGCCCAGACCACCCTTTCGGCGGTCGCCCAGCTCGCCGGCATGCGCCTCAAGCAGTGAGGATCGCTCACGCGTTACCCACCTGAGCCTCTTAGCCTCTTAGCCTCTTAGCCTCTTAGCCTCTTAGCCTCTTAGCGTCTTTAGCGTCTCACCACCACCGCCACATCCACCCGCTTCGGCAATCCGAACTGCGGGGGCGCGTCCGGCAGCCCGAAATTCAGGACCAGGCTCCCGGGCGCCGTCGGCGTGTACTCGAAGTCCCAGATCTCTCCGGGATCAAAGACCAGCGCCGCCGGTCTTCGGGTTGCCTGGTATGCCGGCAGCGCCGCTCCATCCTTGGCCACGGCCCGCCAGAACACCGGCTTCCCGCTCTGGGTGAGCTGGACCCGGGTATCCACGTCGCCCGTCATGTTGATCAGCCGCAACCGGTACTTCACCCCGCTCTTGAGCTCGATCGGTGCCGGCTGCTTCTCACCGTTCATCAGCGTGGGCGATATCGGACCCGTAATCAGGTTCTCCCAGGGCCCCGCCGATGAGAAGAACATGATCCGGTCGGTGCCGGGATCGAACCGCTGCCCGGGCTCGACCACCACGATCGGGCCGTAGAGCCCGCCGTTGATCTGGAACTCCTCGTTGAAATGGGAGTGATACATGAACGTCCCCGCGCGCGGCGGGGTGAAGGTGACCGTGAGCGAGTCGCCCGGCTTGACCGAAGGCAGGATGTTGTCGCCGTGGCCGCTCCAGTCCGGAACCCCGTCGGGGTAGCTGTCCAGCTCGATGCCGTGCCAGTGCACCGCGGCCCGCTCGCGGGCCTGGTTCACGATTGTCACCGCCACCGGTTCATCCTTGGTGAGAACCAGCGTCGGTCCCGGCGGCGCGGGAAGGTGGCCGGCCGCCGTCGCCTCCGGCGTGCCGCCGAGGGCGTAGGCGTACGCCGAGAATCGCCCGAAGGCTTCCGGCTTCTCTCGGATCACCAGCTGGATCCGGCGGGGCTCGCGCGAGCTGACGGCCGCCGGGCCCTTGGGCGCCACCGTGATCCCGAGCACCAGCCCGAACATCTGGTGGGGCCGGTCGGAGCCATGGTGCGCCAACGCGGACTCGTCCAGGGTGCCTCGATCGCTGTCCAGCGAGGCGTGATGGGAGACGTGGCCGACGAAGTGGCAGTGGTAGATCCAGTTTCCCGGGCGGGTGGGAGACCACGCCAGCGACATCGTCGCGAACGGATTCATCACCTCGGTTACCGCCAGCCGCCGTTGCGAACGGGTGTAGAGGCTGTCCCGGACGCCGTCACCCTTGGACCGCATCTGGAAGTAGAAGCCGTGCAGATGCATCGGGTGGGGCGCCTCGGTGAGGTTGATCAGCCGCCAGCGCGCGGAATCCCCCTGCACCAACTCGATCCGCTCGGTGTGCGGCCAGGACAGGCCGTTCATGGCCATCGTGGCCCGCGACAGGCCGCTCCGGCTGGTCGAATCGAGCACGAACCACCATGAGAGCACGAAGATCCGGTCGCTGGACACGGCGCCCGGCGGGTCGATCACGATCGCGCCGTTGAGCTGGCCGTCTTCCTTCTCGCGAAACCCGATCGCCGGATCGACCGCACCCCGAGCCATGTAGTAGTAGGTGCCCGGAGCGCCGGCGGTGAACTGCACTTCCTTTTCAGCGCCCGGCTCGATGATCACGCTGTCCGCACCGCCCCGCCGCGCGCCGAAGCCGAACACGTAGAGCCGCCGCGCCAGGCTGTTCCTGAGCGTCGCGCGGACCGTCGTGCCGGAGGTGGCCCGGATCAGCGGTCCCGGGGTTTGCAGCGGCTTCCCCGGCTCCGCCCAGGCGGCCACCTCTAGACCCCTGCCCGAAGGACCCTCCGGGTACCACATCCCCGTGCGGGCCTCGAGGGTGACCGTCAGCAGGTTCCCGGACCGGATGCCGGCCGGGCGGCGGTTGTCGTTGGGCTCGACGGTCTCACGGTATGCGGATGGCGCTAGGGCGGCGCGCGGGGCGGGGGAGGGGCCCAGGAGGACCCAGCCCAGCAGAAGCAGGTGCAGCATGACAACTCCTCACATGTGGTCGGAAGCTGGTCCCAAATCTAGGCAAAGGCCGGGGTTTTGGTATGGTTTGGCCTTTGCAACCTTTTCTCTCCCCCTAGCGTCTTACTATAGTAACTTGGGGGAAGTGACACTAACCACTAACCACTAACCACTACCCACTACCCACTACCCATGCTCATCAAAGGCACCCTCGACGTCCTCGTGCTCAAGGCCCTGTCCTTCGGCCCCAGGCACGGGTTCGAGATCGCCCGCTGGATCGAGGCCGGCTCCCGAGGCGAGTTCGGCATCGAAGCTGCGGCACTCCTCCAGGCGCTCCACCGGCTGGAGGAGCGCCGCCTTTTGGCGGCCGCGTGGGGCATCACCGAGAACAACCGGAAGGCCCGTTACTACAGCCTGACCCCGGCCGGCAAGACCCACCTCCGCGGCGAAACCGCCGCGCTCCGGAGCTCGGTGGCCGCCCTGTCTTCGATCCTCGACACCCGATGAAGCCCGACGAGATCAGGCCCGGCGTCAAGAAGGCCTTCGAGCTCGGCGTCCATCGCCCCGCGGACGCCGATGCGGACGCCGACGCGGAGCTCGCGTCGCTGCTCGACGAGCACACCCGGCATCTCATGGCTGGTGGCCTCTCGCCCGAGGCCGCGCGTGCCGAGGCGCTCCGTCGCCTGGGCTCTCCTCTCCCGCACGCCCTAACCCGCCTTCACCACTCCGCCGAACACCGGGAACGCCGTATGAAACTCCGCGAATGGCTCGACGACCTGAGCCATGACCTCCGCTACGCCCTCCGCGCCCTCAAGCGAAGCCCCTCGCTCGCCGCCGCGGCGACGCTCACCCTCGCCCTCGCTATCGGGGCCAACACCGCGATCTTTTCGGCGGTGAGCGCGGTGATGCTACGGCCCCTGCCGTTTGCCGATCCCGGCCGGCTGGTGATGCTCTGGGAAGAAAACCCCGATTACCAGTGGTACCCGTCCGATGCCGCGCCCGCCAACATGCTCGACTGGAAGGAGCAGGCCGGGGCCTTCACCGACGTCGCCGCCTATCCCAGCTTCCCCGGCACCACCACGCTCACCGGCCTCGGCGAGCCCCGCCTCCTCACGGTCCAGACCGTCACCGGCAACTTCTTCGACGTGCTGGGTGTGCGGGCGGAACAGGGACGCACCTTCCGGTGGGATGAGACCTGGAGCTCCGCGCCCCGACTGGTGGTCCTCTCCCACCGCACCTGGCGAACCGTATTCGGCGCCGACCGCGGCCTCGTGGGGAAGACGGTCCAGCTCGGCGGCCGCGAAGTGGAAGTGACCGGCGTTCTGCCCGACGGGTTTTCGGTTCCCGGCGTCGACGTCGACATCTGGGAGCCGGTCCGCTGGGATCCCGCGTTTCGCGCCCGGGTCTTCTTCCGCCGGGCCCACTGGCTCCGGGTCGTCGGCCGGCTCAAGCCGGGGGCGACGCTCGAGAGCGCCAATGCCGCATTGCAGACCGTCGTCAAGCGGTTGCAGCATGATTTCCCCGAAACCAACACCCGGATGGGCGCCGGACTTACCCCCCTGCACGAGTTCCTGGTCGGCAAGACCAGGCTCCCGCTGCTCGTCATGTTTGGGGCGGTGGCGGTGCTGTTGCTGATCGCCTGTGCCAACGTCGCCAACCTGCTGCTGGTGCGCGCCGCGGGACGAGAGCGGGAGTCGGCGGTGCGCCTGGCGCTTGGCGCGGGGCGCGGCCGGCTGCTCCGGCAGTCGCTGGCCGAGAGCGCGGTCTTCGCCGGGTTAGGGGGAGTGGCCGGGGTCGGGCTCGGCTGGTGGGGCACCCGGGTGCTGGTGGCACTGCAGCCCGGAGGCAGGATGGGCGGCCCGGGCGGTGGCACCATCGCCGTCACCGGGATGCTCCCCGCCACGAATATCTCGATGAGCTGGATGGTCCTGGCGTATGCCCTCGGGGCCACGGCGCTGTGTGCCGTCATCTTCGCCCTCGCCCCGACAGTCTGGACCATGCGCCGGGTGCCGGCCGACGTGCTGCGTGACGAGGGCCGGACCGCCAGCGGGAGCATCCGCGGAAAGCGCTGGGGAGACGCGCTCCTCGTGGCCCAGGTGGCGATGGCCCTGGCACTCACCCTGGGCGCCGGCCTGCTGGTGCGGAGCTATCTGCGGCTCCAGCGCGTGGAACCGGGCTTCGACGCCCGAGGCGTGCTCGCCGTGAGCCTCAACCTCCCGGGTCTCCGGTACGACAGCACCCGCAAGGTGCTGGCCTTCTACGACGCGCTGGAGCGGGAGGTGCGGGCGGTGCCCGGCGTCGCAGCAGCCGCGGTCGTGTCCGAGGTGCCGCTCACTTCGCCCACCTGGTCGAGCCAGTTCGCCGTCGAGGGATGGGCGCCGAATCCGCTCGGGAGTCATGTAGTGCACCGGGAGCTGACGCCCGAGTATCAAAAGGTCATGCGGGTTCCGCTCAAGCGCGGAAGGCTGTTCACCGAAGCCGACCGGGAACAAACTCCCCTGGTCGTGCTCATCAACGAGAGCCTGGCCCGGACCTACTTCAAGACGGCAGATCCGGTCGGCAAGCGCATCAGCTTCGACCGGCTGCCCGACTCGACCAGCACCTGGCGGACCATTGTCGGCATCGTGGGCGACGAGCGGCAGACCGGTCTGGGCGAGCCGGTGCGGCCCGAATTCCAGGCGCCCTACGCGCAGGATTCCCGAAACGCCATGACCCTCGTGGTTCGGAGCCAGGGTAACCCGGCGCTGCTCACTCCCGCGGTGCGCAGGGTGGTGACGCGGCTCGATCCCCTGCTGGCGATCTCGTCGATCCGCACCATGGAGGACGTTCGCTCCGTTTCGCTGGGCCGGGACCGCTTCCTCACCGCGCTGATGCTCTCGTTCGCGGGTGTGGGGCTGGTGCTCTGCCTCGTCGGCGTCTACGGCGTCGTGGCCCAGCTGGCCCGCCGCCGCATGCGGGAGATGGGCATTCGAATCGCCCTCGGCGCCAATGCCGGCCAGGTCCAGTGGCTGGTGGTGCGGCACGGCATGCTGCTCACCGCGCTGGGAATCGGGGCGGGCGTGTCCGTCGCCCTGGGAACCACCGGAATCATCCGGACGCTGCTGTACGAAGTCGCCCCCGCCGATCCGGCGACCTTCGTGGCGGTGCCGCTCCTCGTGCTCCTGACCGCCGCCCTGGCGTCCTGGCTGCCGGCCGCGCGGGCCAGCCGGGCCGATCCCTGCCAGGTGTTGCGGTCCGATTGAAATCGGGAATAGGTTGCTGCCGTACCCTCAACCGGAAGCAACCTATGATCAAAAACATCGCCCCCCTCGCGGCCATTCTGCTCCTGGCCGCGCCGTCGAGCACCCAAACGCCCCCGATGAGCTTCTTCATCACCAGCGCGGGCCCCGGCAACGGTGCCAGTCTGGGCGGGCTCGCCGGCGCGGACCGGCACTGCAGCGAATTGGCCAAGGCCGCCGGCTCGACCGGCCTGACCTGGCACGCCTATCTGAGCGCGAAGGCCGCCGACGGGCAGCCCGCCGTCAACGCGCGGGACCGGATCGGCAAGGGGCCTTGGTACAATCAGAAGGCCGTGCTGGTCGCGACGAATGTGGCGGAGCTGCATGGCGACAGCAGCCGCGTGTCCAAGACGAGTGCACTCACCGAGAAGGGCGGGATCGTCAACGGGCGGGGCGACACCCCGAACATGCACGACATTCTGACCGGATCGAACCCGGACGGCACGCTGGCGACGGGAACCGGCGACGTCACCTGTGGGAACTGGACCAGCAGTGCGGCGGACGGCAGCGCCACGGTG
>JAXIPC010000156.1:0-11510 GCA_045403135.1 Gemmatimonadales bacterium
CCGCACGGGCGCAGATTGCCGCGGCGCTGGGCGACAAGGCACGGGCGATCGGGCTCATCGATGCCTGGTACTACCGAACCAATTACGAAGCGCATTTCGAGCTGCTCGGCGAGCTGCTCAAGGATTACCCGCCGTTTCAGGAGCTGATCAAACCGAAGGGATGACCCACGGAGGCACGGCAGATTGAATGATGAACGGCTGACGATTGCCCTGGCGGACCGCTACCGGATCGAGCGCGAGCTCGGGCAGGGCGGCATGGCGACAGTCTACCTGGCTGCGGACCTGAAGCACGACCGCAAGGTCGCGCTCAAGGTCCTGAAGCCGGAGCTCGCTGCCGTGTTAGGCGCCGAGCGTTTTGTGGTGGAGATCAAGACCACGGCCGCGCTGCAGCATCCGCATATCCTGCCGCTCTTCGATTCCGGCACCGCCGACGGCTTCCTCTACTACGTCATGCCCTACATCAAGGGTGAGACGCTTCGCGACAAGCTCAGCCGTGAAACCCAGCTCGGCATCGACGAAGCGGTACGCATCACGCGCGAGGTGGCCGACGCGCTCGACTACGCCCACCGGCATGGGGTGATCCACCGGGACATCAAGCCGGAAAACATCCTGCTGCACGACGGCCGGCCCATGGTGGCGGACTTCGGGATTGCGCTGGCGGTGAGCGCCGCGGCGGGCGGGCGGATGACCGAAACCGGCCTGAGCCTCGGTACCCCGCATTACATGAGCCCGGAGCAGGCCACTGCGGAGAAGGAGCTGACCAACCGGTCGGACATCTATTCGCTGGGCTGTGTGCTCTACGAGATGCTCACGGGGAGTCCCCCCCATGTGGGGGCCACCGCCCAGCAGATCGTGATGAAGATCGTGATGGACGTCGCGCGGCCGGTGACCGAGCTGCGGAAGTCGGTGCCGCCAAATGTGGCGGCGGCGGCGGCCAAGGCGCTGGAGAAGCTCCCGGCCGATCGCTTCGAAACCGCCAAAGGGTTTGCCGAGGCACTCGCCGACGCCCACTTTGCCGCCGGGGCACGCGCTGCCCGTGCCGTGGCTCCCGCGCGCACCCGCGTCGCGCGAATGGGCGTCCTGCTCCTGGGCGTGGCCGTGGTCGCCGCCGTCGCGGGGTGGCTGGTACGCGGGTGGAGTACCCAACCGGCCGCGCCGGCGCCGATCCGATTTGCCAGCACCATGGGGCGCCCCGGCACCGACCGTCCCTACATCGCCATGTCGTCAGACGGCCGCCAGATCGTGCAGACTGTTGCCGATAGCGGCGGCCCACCGCGGCTGCTGGTGCGTGACCTGGGAGCCAACATGGTCAGACTGATCTCCGGGACCGAAGGGGCATGGGACGGCGCGGAGTTTTCGCCCGACGGTGAATGGCTCGCGTTCGCCGCGAACGGTACGCTTCGGAAAGTGGCAGTCCGCGGGGGGCCGGCGAGCACACTGGTCGATTCCCTGCGGGTTGAATCCGGCGGCATCGCGTGGGGCGCAGCCGGAGACCTGATCTTCTCCGTTCGGGAACGTGGCCTCTGGCGGCTGGCGGGTTCCGGCGGAGCGCCTGTGCAGCTCACGCGGCTCGACACGACCCGCAACGAGTTCGCGCACTGGGCGCCGCAGCTGTTGCCGGGTGAGCGCACCGTGATCTACACGAATTATGCGACGCCGCTTGCCCGGTCCCGCATCGAAGCGCTCGACCTCGAGTCCGGACGCGTCACGGTGCTGGCCGAGGGTGCCGTTTTCGGTCGCTACTCGTCGAGCGGGCACCTGCTCTACGTCCGCGACGCGGCCGTGTTCGCGGTGGCATTCGATCCGGATCGACTGACCACCAGCGATGCGGCGGTGCCGGTGCAGGACGATGTGGCCTGGGCCGCGACCGATGGGAGGGCCGCGTACGCGGTGTCGACCAATGGGACGTTTGCGTATCTGCGTAATTCCGAGTGGAACAGCGACTACACGCTGGTGTGGCGGGACCGCGCGGGGCGTGACGCCGAGGTGATCGGGAACCCCGGGTCCTACGGGGAACCGCGGCTTTCCCCGGACGGTCGCTGGATCGCGCTGACCGTTGCCCGGCCCAAGCACGATCTCTGGCTCTACGATGTCGGACGGCGGGTGCTGACCCAGCTCACCCGTGCGCCGGCGTACGCATTCAATGCCGTCTGGCTGCCGGATAGCCGGCAGGTCGCCTACACGTTCGAAGACCGGGTGTACCAGCTGCATATCCTGCCGATTGACGCGACTGCCCCCGATCGCGTGCTGCGGACGAGTCCGTTCGATAAGTATGCCACCTCGATCTCATCTGATGGTGGCCAGATGCTGGTGACCGAGACATCCCAGGGCGACCGGCTGATGACCGGAGCGGCCGATGGCAGTGGCCCCCTCAAGCCGGTGGCGGAGGGGGGCCTCGAACAGCGACTGGGAGTGTTCAGTCCGGATGGTCGATGGATCGCGTACTCTGAGCATGGCACGGCACGAGCGGAGGTCTACCTCCGTTCGGTGAGTGGCACCGGCGGACGCCGCCTGGTATCCGCGGCGGGCGGAATCCAACCGCGGTGGACCAAAGGAGGACGGGAGCTCGTGTACTTGAGCGGTACAGCGATGATGAGCGCGGCGGTGGATCCGGCGACCGGAACGGTGGGAGTGACGGCCATGCTGTTTCGGGTGGCCGATCTGTCGTACGATCCCGACGGTCGAACCCACAGCTACGATGTCACTCCGGGGGGCGATCGCTTCCTGGTTCTGAAGCGAGTCGAGCGTCCGGGTGCGCAGCCGCTGGTCGTGGTCCTCAACTGGCGCCCGGATATGGGCCAGGGTTCCAGGCGCGACAAATGACCGGTTCGATCGACCGCCTCACGGCCGCCCTGGCCGACCGGTACCGCATCGAGCGCGAGCTGGGTGGCGGCGGCATGTCGCGGGTCTTCCTCGCGGAGGAGACGGCACTCGGCCGGCAGGTTGTGATTAAGGTCGTTGCCCAGGAGCTGGCGGAAGGATTGAGCGCCGAGCGCTTTTCCCGGGAAATGAAGCTCGCGGCGCGGCTGCAGCAGGCCAATATCGTCCCGGTGCTGAGCGCGGGCATCGCAGACGGCGTACCCTACTACACGATGCCGTTCGTGAAGGGCGAATCGCTCCGGGCCCGGATGGCCGGTGGCACACCGATCGGCCTGGCGGAGAGCGTCAGCATCCTGCGCGACGTCGCCCGCGCGCTGGCGTATGCGCACAGCGAAGGCATCGTGCACCGGGACATCAAGCCCGAGAACGTGCTGCTCTCGCACGGCACGGCGGTGGTGACCGACTTCGGCATTGCCAAGGCGCTCACCGCCTCGCGCACGCAGGACGGGGCGGCGTCCGCCACCCTCACCCAGGCCGGCGGCTCGATCGGCACACCGAAGTACATGGCGCCCGAGCAGGCCGTGGGCGACGCGGTGGACCACCGCGCCGATCTCTACACCTGGGGCGTCATGGCGTATGAGCTGCTCTCGGGCGCCCATCCTTTCGCGCGGCATGTCACGCCCCAGCAATTGATCGCCGCCCACATCACCGAGACGCCACCGCCG
This sequence comes from Gemmatimonadales bacterium, assembly GCA_045403135.1. Classification (GTDB taxonomy): domain Bacteria; phylum Gemmatimonadota; class Gemmatimonadetes; order Gemmatimonadales; family GWC2-71-9; genus JABFSM01. Next base: position 3,546 of record JAXIPC010000156.1, read on the forward strand.
CCCACCGCGAGCAACCCCGCGGTGCCGCCGATGCTGGCGGCGCTGGTGATGCAATGCCTGGAGAAGAATCCGGCCCGCCGGCCCGCTTCGGCGGCCGAGGTGTTGACTGCCCTGGAGATGGTGTCGACGCCGGCGGGCCCGCGACCGATTCCAGAAGCCCCGGCCCCGCGGCGCAAGATGGCCGGTGTGCTGGTGGCGGGTGTGCTCGTTGTGTTGGCCATTACGATCTGGATGCTTCGCCCGGGCAAAACCGCCGAGGCGCCGAGTGCCGCCGAGCAATCGCTCGCCGTGCTCCCTCTGGCGAATTTGAGTGGAGACCCCGCCGACGATTTCTTCGGCATTGGCCTCGCCGAGGAAATAACCCGTGCCGTCGCCAAGAACGGGGTGCGGGTGATCGGGCGGGTGAGCGCGGGTGCGCTGCAGGCCAAGGGGCTCGACGAGCGGGCCATCGCCAGAGAGCTGGGCGTCGGCTCGCTCCTCACCGGTACGGTGCAGCGCGCTGGCGGCCAGGTGCGGATCAGCGTGACACTCGTGTCGGCCAGTGACGGCGCGGTGCGCTGGACCGAGAAGTACGACCGGCCGCTGGCGAATGTGTTCGCGGTCCAGGACGAGATCGCGCGGACCGTGGCGGAAACGTTGCTGGGGTCACTGGGTCGCCGGCCGGCGACATCGGCCCGGGCCGAGACCGCCGATCCTGAGGCGCACTCGCTGTACCTGCAAGGGATGGTGCTCTTCAACCGGCGTGGCGCGCGCGGTCTGCAACAGGCAATCGATCTATTCGAACGGGCGGCGGCCCGGGATCCGAAATACGCCCGGCCGCAGGCCGCGCTGGCTATGGCGCTGGCCGTGCTGCCGGCCTATGTACAGGGCGACGCCACCCCCTTGCTGAGCCGGGCGGTCGCGGCGGCCGAACGCGCCATCGCGATGGACTCGACCATTCCCGAATCGTACACCGGCCTGGGCTACGCATTCTCCCTGCTTGGCGACCTCAGCAGGTCCGAGGCGAGCTTGCGCCGTGCCTTGGCGCTCGACTCCACGGTCGCGACGACCTGGGGATGGTACGGATTGCTGGCCAATCGCCTGGGAGATTACGCCATCGCCCACGAACGGGTTCGACGGGCTCAGGCGCTGGAGCCCGCTTCGTTGATCGCGAAACTCTGGTCCGGCCAGGTATTCGAGATGGAACGCCGCTACCAGGCCTCCGACTCGGTGGCCAACGAAACGCTAGCGCGCGATTCGACGTTCATGCTGGCCTGGGCCTGGAAGGCCAACGCTTTGTTCGGACTCCGGCGGCTCGAGGAAGCCGTCGCCCTCCTCGAGCGGCAGATCGCGGTCGCACCCGCCGGCGGCTTCGAGCGTGAGCGCGGGATGCTCGCGTACGCCTATGCCCAGACCGGCCGGACGCACGAGGCCCGCCGCGTGCTCGAGGCCGTCCGGACGGAATCGGGTGGGAAGCTCCCAGCGACCGGAGCAACCGCCGCTGCGCTGGAGGAGCTGGGCGATCACGAGGCGGCGGTCGCGCTGCTGGCCGAGGCAATCGCGCAGCACGACGTGTGGGTGGTGCAGTTCCCCCGTTCGCTGCGCTACGACAAGCTTCGGAAGGATCCTCGGGCCGCGGCGATGCTGGACAAGCTGGGGACCATGCCATGAAAGATGTCTCGCCACGGCTCGCCACGGCCCTGGCCGACCGCTACCGCATCGAGCGGGAGCTGGGCCAGGGCGGCATGGCCACCGTGTACCTGGCCCACGACCTGAAGCATGACCGCAAGGTCGCCATCAAGGTGCTGCGGCCTGAGCTGGCCGCCGTGATCGGCGCCGAGCGGTTCCTCTCCGAGATCAAGACCACCGCGAATCTGCAGCACCCGCACATCCTCCCGCTGCACGACTCGGGAGAGGCGGACTCGTTTCTCTTTTATGTCATGCCGTTCGTCGAGGGGGAATCGCTCCGCGACCGGCTGCAGCGCGAGAAGCAGCTCCCCATCGGCGACGCGGTGCGCATCGCGACGGAAGTGGCCAGCGCGCTCGACTACGCCCACCGGCACGGGATCATCCACCGCGACATCAAGCCCGAGAACATCCTGCTGCACGACGGGCGGGCGCTGGTGGCCGACTTCGGCATCGCGCTCGCCGCGACCAGCGCCGGGCACCGGATGACCGAGACCGGCATGTCGCTGGGGACGCCGCATTACATGTCGCCCGAGCAGGCCATGGGCGACCGGGAGCTTACGCTGCGGAGCGACGTGTACGCGCTCGGTGCGATGACCTATGAGATGCTGCTGGGCGAGCCGCCCTTCACGGGGCCCACCGCGCAGTCGATCGTGGCCAAGGTGATGACCGAACGGCCGGCGCCACTCCTTGCGCGGCGCGAGCGCATCCCGCCCCAGGTCGAGGACGCCGTCCTCACCGCGCTGGAGAAGCTGCCGGCCGACCGGTTCGAGAGCGCGGCGAAGTTCGCCGAGGCGCTTCACGCAACCGGGCGAAGCGAGGCGCGAGGGACGCAAGGCGTGAAGGGACGGGCATCGCTTGCGTCCCGTCTTGCGCTCGCTGTTGTCGCCGTTGCGATCGGCGTCCTGATTGGCCGGCGCACCGGTGCGTCACGTAGCGCATCGCCCACCGAGTGGCGCGGCGAGCTGCTGGGCGGCCCCCGGGTGGCCATGAACCCCCGGGTCTCCCCCGACGGGCAGCTGGTCGTCTTCTCGGCGATGGTCGATGGCCAGACGCAGGTCGGCGTGCTGAGATCCCAGACCGGCGACTGGAAGGTGCTCACGACGGACCGAACGCAGGGGCTGACCGGAGATTTCTCCTGGTCGGCCGACAACAGCAAGATCTACTATTCGCGCTTCTTCGAAGTGCCCAGGGGGATCTACAGTATCTCCCCGCTCGGCACCGGAGAGCGACTGGTGCTGTCGGATGCCGGGAGTCCGAGCGTGCTGCCCGATGGTTCGCTCCTGGTGGCCCGGGTCAATGCCGCGCGTCACCTCCAGATGTATCGGTACTGGCCGAGCAGCGGCAAGTTGGACACCCTGCCTGCGACGGGCAGATTGGGCGCCGGCACCGACGAGTTCTTCCGGGCGTTCCCTGATGGACGCGAGGCGGCGTTCTTCGGCAGGCCTGCGACGGAGCAGGATTCCACCGACCGCCTGTACGCCATTGACCTCACCTCGAACCGGATCCGGCGGTTGGCGGCGGAAATCAATATTCCGGTCTCAACATTGGCCATGTCCGAGGACGGACAGTCGGTAGTCGTCAACTTTCCCGTCGGCAATGAGAGTCGACTCGTTGCCGTCCCGCGAGACGGATCGAATCGCATTCAGGTGCTCGCGGTACTGACCGGAGGGGTCCGCGGCTACGACATTGGTCGGGATGGGAGCCTTTACTTCGACCAGGGAGCGCGGGCGGCTGATCTGCGGCGATACCATCCGGTCAGCCGGCTCCAGGAGTCCTGGCCGATCTCCCCGGTGTCCGGGCTGCAATCACCCGCGTCGATTCTGTCGCTTCCCGATGGTCGCCTGTTGCGGGTGGTTGCGACCAGCGGCGGCGAGCGGGTCGTGGTGAGCACACCTGGCGGGGAAGAACAGCCATTCATGGCGGTCGAGCTGAAGACGCGCGGGCCGATGACCGTGCTGGGCCGGGACCGGGTTGCCCTGATCCTCGGTGTCGGCCCCGACGAGGTCGTGGCGATCGCGTCCCTCGCGACGGGACAGCTCGAAACTCGGCTGTCGGGCATCCATCCCACCGGGATGGCCGGCTCTCCCGACGGGAAGACGCTGTACTACGTCCAGTCGAAGGTCGTGTGGGCAATTCCGGCCGAGGGCGGTACCGGCCGCAAGATCCGTGACGGGGACGCGGTCGCCGTCGATCCCGACGGGCGGCATCTCATCATCGAGCTCGTCGACAAGACGACGGTGAGGCTCATCCGCGTACCGCTCGACGGAGGCCCGGAAGTGGGAATTGCGGTACAGAGCGACCTGCGTCTGGCGCCGGAATTCCTGGCGCCCAACGCGATCGGACCCGATGGACGCATCGCGTTGACGGTCATCTCTCCGGCTTCGTGGTACTGGCCCACGGCCATCCTGGACCCGCGAACCGGGAAGGTCGAGATCCTGCCACCGGGACTCGACTACGACATGTACGGCGGCTGGGATGGCCAGGGCCGGGTCGTGTATTACGCGCAGGGACAGGAATCGAGCCTGTGGAGATTCCGGCCCGTCACGCCCAAGGGCGGCACCCCGTGAACGAACGGCTCTCGGCGGCCCTCGCCGACCGCTACCGGATCGAGCGCGAGCTCGGCGCCGGCGGGATGGCCACGGTGTACCTCGCCCAGGACTTGAAGCACGACCGCAAGGTCGCCCTCAAGGTATTGAAGCCCGAGCTCGCCGCCGTACTGGGCGCGGAGCGGTTCGTCGTGGAGATCAAGACGACGGCAGCGCTGCAGCATCCCCACATCCTCCCGCTCTTCGATTCGGGGACGGCGGACGGGTTCCTCTACTACGTCATGCCCTACATCCAGGGCGAGACGCTGCGGAGCAGGCTGGACCGCGAGACCCAGCTAGATGGTGGGTCGGTGGCGTTTATCACCGGGTTCCCCGGGGCCCTCAAAATCGCACGCATGACCGGCGGCGCCCCTACCACCCTGGTGCCTGATTCGGCGTGGGCGGACGGCCTTGCCTGGGGCGACGACGGCTGGATCTATTATCCGGCCCGCCAGGCTACGGCGCTGATGCGAGTGCGGGCCGCCGGTGGCGCTGCCGAGCTTGTGGCTCAAGCTGACACGGCGAAGGACGAGCTCTTCCTCTATTGGCCCACATCGCTCCCTGGTGGCCAAGCCTTGCTGGTCACCGTATGGCGGAAACGGGCTGCGCCCGACGTGGCTGTCCTGGACCTTGCGACCAAGCAGCTCCAGGTCCTCCTGGGCGGAGTACGGGCGCTGTATGCTCCGACTGGTCATCTGGTGGTCCTCCAGGGTGACGGCACAGTCGTCGCTGTTCCCTTCAATCCGCGCAAGCTCACCTTGAGCGGCCGGCCAACCCCGGTCCTCGAAGGACTGCGAGTGCCGCAGGGCGGCAAGACGTTCTTCGCCTTTTCGGCGAATGGCACGCTGCTGTACGACGCGTCGCGTCCGGTTTGGGAAGTCGTTCGGGTGGCTCGCGACGGAACCGCCGGCCTGGTCGACCAGGGGTGGATCGGGGAATTCAGCAATCTGGCGCTCTCGCCCGATGGATCCCGCCTGGCGATCGGGATCACCAATCAGGGGCGGGATGAAATCTGGGTGAAGACGCTGAATACGGGACCGCTCACCCGGATCGCGTCCGCCGGTTCGCGCAACGCCCGGCCGGTCTGGTTGCCCGACGGGCGGAGCGTTTCCTTCACGTCCGACGTGGAAGCGAGCTATCAACTTTTCCGCGCCGCCGCCGACGGGAGCGGAGCGATGCAGCTGGCGCTGTCCTTCTCCCGAAGCATCGACGAGGCCGAGTGGTCGCGCGACGGGCGCTGGCTCGTGATCCGCGGCGGCTCCGGGAGCGGGCGTCATTTGTATGGCATTCGACCGGGGGTCGACAGCCAACCCCATCCGTTGGCGAGGACGGAATTCGAGGAATTCTCCCCCACGCTCTCGCCCGACGGGCGCTGGCTGGCTTTCGCGTCCACTGCTTCCGGCAAGGACGAGGTCTACGTCCAGCCCTTCCCGAATACCGAAAGCGGGAAGTACCAGATTTCGCCGGCGGACGGGACGGAGCCACTCTGGTCGCACAGCGGCCGCGAGCTGTTTTACCGGAACGAAAGGGGCAACCTCGTCGCCGCGGCGATCCATCCCGGCGCGGCATTTCACGTGAGCTCGCAACGAGTGCTCTTCGCCGCGAGCTCCTACCTGACCGACACCCGAAGCCGTAACTACGCGGTCAGTCCGGACGACCGTTCGTTCTATTTCGTCCGGGCGAAGGTGGTGCCCGCGAATACCTACGTGGTGGTGCTCAACTGGTTTGCCGAGCTCAAAGCAAAGGTAGGCAAATGACGCAGATCTCCGGTTGGTGTCTTGCCGCGGCTCTTCTCCTGACCGAAGGTGCGGCTGCCGCGCAGGCCCCGAACGACTCCCTCTGGGTGCGCCGCGACACCATGATCGCGATGCGGGACGGCATCCGGCTCAAGACCTACCTGGTCTGGCCGGCGCGCGCGTCGGGTCCTCTCCCCATTCTCCTGATGCGGACACCCTATGGCGCCGCCGGCAGCGCCCAGAACTTTCCGGGCGCGTACCGCTTCCTGGCGAACGACGGCTATATCTTCGCCTTCCAGGACATCCGCGGCCGGGGTCGGTCCGAGGGCCAGTACCTGATGAACCGGCCGCTGCGGAAGGATTCCAGCGGCGCGGACGAGGCGGTCGACACCTACGACACCATCGACTGGCTGGTCAAGCACATGCCCGGCAACAACGGCCGGGTCGGCGGGTTAGGGATCTCTTATCCCGGCTGGCTGGCCACGATGCAGGCGTTCTCGGGCCACCCGGCGCTCCGGGCGGTCTCCCCGCAGGCGCCGATGACCGACACCTGGATGGGCGACGATTTCTTCCACCAGGGCGCCTTCCGAGTGAGCTACGGCGTCGAATACACCTACGGCATGGAGGTGGGCAACTTCGACGTCGGTGTCAACGACATGTACGACTGGTACCTCCGGATGGGGCCGCTGTCCAACGTTGTGAAGAAGCTGGGGCGTTCCTGGCCCAGCTGGGATGCGTTCCTGGCTCACCCGCGTTACGACGACTACTGGAAATCGCGCGCGACGCAACGTCAGATCAAGAGCACGCCCGTCGCGGTGCTCACCGTCGGAGGCTGGTACGACCAGGAAGACATTTTCGGCCCGCCGGCCACCTATTCGGCCTTCGAGCGCACCGACACACTGGGGATCAACCGGATCGCGATGGGCCCCTGGAACCACGGCGGCTGGTACGGGGCCGGCACGGCGCTGGGACAAGTGCAGTTCGGCGACTCGACCGGGGTGTGGTTCCGCCGGGAGGTCGAGGCGCCGTTCTTCGCCTTCTATCTCAGGGACCGGGGCCCCCTGACCTTGGCCGAGGCGACGGTCTTCGAGGGGGGCTCGAACACATGGCGCAGCTTCGACGCCTGGCCACCCAAAACAATGACGCCGCGGAAGCTGTACCTCAGAGCCGAGGGGAAGCTCTCCCTCGATCCCCCGGACGTCGCGGCCGGCGCATTTGACGCATACGTTTCCGATCCTGCCCACCCGGTTCCCTACCGGCCCCGGCCGGTGCAGGTGACCTACTCGAACGGATCGCAGTGGGGGATCTGGCAGGCGATGGACCAGCGCTTCGTGCATGGCCGGCCCGACGTGCTGGCGTGGGAGACCGAGCCGCTCACCCGGGACGTGGTGATCGCGGGAGACGTCGACGCCCGACTGTTTGCCTCGACCACGGGCTCCGATGCCGACTGGGTTGTAAAGCTGATCGACGTGTATCCCGACACCGTCTCCGGGGACCGCGCGATGGGCGGCTATCAGCTCATGGTCTCGGGCGAGATCCTGCGCGGGCGCTATCGCACCAGCTTCGAGCGCCCCGCGGCAATCCCGGCGGGCCAGGTGCTCGAATACACCGTGAAGCTGCCACCCCAGACGTACCGCTTCCAGCGCGGGCACCGGATCATGGTGCAGGTGCAGAGCACCTGGTTCCCGCTCTACGATCGTAACCCGCAAACCTGGGTGCCGAACATCTTCGAGGCCAAGGCGACGGACTATCAGGCCCGGACCCACCGGATCTGGCGCACCGTGCGGCAGGCTTCGCATCTGGTGCTCCCGGTGCTGCCCCAATGACGCCCAAGGCCCGGCTCGGCGTCGGCTTTATCGGCAGCGGCTTCAACGCCCGTTTCCACATGCTCTCCTGGCAGGGCGTGCGCGACGCCGATGTGCTCGGCGTGTGGAGCCCCAATGCCGGGAATGCCCGGAAGGCCGCGGCCTACGCGA
>JAXIPC010000217.1:0-10151 GCA_045403135.1 Gemmatimonadales bacterium
CCGCGGCGGCCGCGGCTGCCGCGACCGTCGGGTGCATCGACCCGGGTTTGGTCCGCGGCTCGCGGTCGGGAAAGAAACGCTCGAGCACTGCTCGGGTGACGGTGAATCGCAGGTCACTCCCCTCGCGATGGCCAGCCACGAAGACGCCGAAGCCGCGCGCCGGCAGCAGCGTCAGGAGCGACGAGAATCCCGCCACGTCGCCGCCGTGCTGCACGCCGGGCTCGGCGCCGACCCGGAGCTGCTGCCAGCCCAGTCCCCAGCCCGGCAGCAGCGGGTGCATGGTGACCTGTTGCCGCTGCATCTCGCGCGTCATGCGCTCGCTCAGAATCGGGCTCGCGCCGCCAAGCTGGGCGACCATGTACCGTGCCATGTCCGCGGCCGTGCTGTTCACCGACGCCGCCGGGGTGGTGTGGTACCATTCCCAGGGCGCCTTCACGGGCTTGTCGTCCGCGACGTCGTAGGGGGTGGCGACGAGGCGCTTCTGCGCTGGCGGCACGTCGATCGACGTCAGCGTCATGCCGAGGGGTAGCCAGACATTGCGGCGCAAGTACTCCTCGAATGGCATTCCCGAGACGTCCTCGACCAGGGCTCCTGCCAGCGTCATCCCATAGGTCGAGTACGCCGTCGCGATACCCGGAGGCGCGTAGCGCACCAGTCTCGGCGCGAGAAACTTCCCCAACGGTTGCAGCCCCTCCCTGGTCTCCGCCTGGGTTCCCGGCCGGATCTCGTCGAGGGCCGCGGTATGGGTCAGCAGATGGAAGGGGGTGATGGGCGCGCGGTAAGTGGCCGGCACCTGCACGACCTTGAGATAGCCGTTCACGTCGGCGTCGAGCCGGATGCGTTGCCGGTCGGCGAGCTGCGCCACCGCGGTGGCCGTCATGACCTTGCTGATGGACCCGATGCGCACGATGGTGGAATCGGCGGACATGGGGCGGCGGCTCTCGAGATCGGCGACGCCGTACCCGCGGGCGAAGACGGTGCGCCCGCCGCTCACGACCGACACCACCACACCGGGAATGCGCTGGGCGGCCATCGCTGCGGGGACGATCGAATCGAGCAGGGCGGCGAGCGCGGCAGCATCCGGGGCAGGGCGGGCCGGCGTCTGGGCCGCAACGGTAGGCATCGCGTATGCGAGCAGCGGGGCGAGAACTCTGGAACGGAACCTCATGGCGGCGGAACCCGGGTGGATGGCGAGATGTGAGGAGCTTCCCAAGTGATCTAGTTAACTATAGTATTACCTCATGACATCGCTTACCGCAATCCCGCTGCAACTGGATTCGGGCAGTCCGACCCCGCTCTATCACCAGATCGTCCAAGCGATCCGCTGGCGCATCGGGACCGGTGTACTGTCGGTGGGGGAGTCGCTGCCCTCGGCGCGGCGGGCGGCGGAGGAGTGGGGAGTGAACTTCCATACCGTACGGCAGGCCTATGGGGAACTGGCTCGCCATGGCCTGGTGGAATCGCAGGTCGGGTCAGGGACCCGGGTGGTGTCCGCGGGCACGGCGCCAGGCGAGCTGCGCGGCTTCATGGAGGCGTTCTGCGTCGAGGCCGTGCAGCGATTCGGCCTCAGTCGCGCGGAGCTGGCGGCTCTACTCAGCCGGCCGACTCGACCGAGCGACCCCGATTCGCGGGTGCTGCTGGTGGAGTGCAACACCCACCAGTGCACCGATCTCGCGCAGCAGCTATCGGATCGTTGGCGGGTTGCTGCGATGCCCTGGGAGCTGGCCCGAACCGATGAGCCGCCCGACCTCCCGATCGTCAGCTCCTATTTCCACCTGAACGAAGTCCGCGCGCTCTGGCCTGATCGTATCGCCAGAATGCATTTTGCCGCGCTTCAGATAGATCCCGGTGTCATCTCAACCATCGCGGCATCGCTTTCCGCCAACAAGGTACGTCACCTCATCCTTTGTGAGCAGGACGCCACGACCGGCCGTCAGATGGCCGCGGATCTCAGCGCTCCGTTGCCGGGAAGTCCGCAGATCAGCGTCACGACCAAGTCCCCGGTCTCCGTATTGCGGGGCCGGCGGCGCAATGAGCTGGTCCTGGTGGCGCCGCGGGTATGGGACCGGCAAAGCTCAGAAGTCCGCTCAAACCCGGGTGTTTTGGAAGTGCGCTACGTTTTCCGGCCGGATCACCTGGAAGCCCTTGGGCTCGCTCTCGGGGTCTCCGGCACGTTACCCTGACGTCGCCACAGGCCGGCCCGAGCGTTGATGAACACCATCACGCCTTACGCGACGAGCCAAGGCGGCGGCGACCGTCACAGTGGTTGGAACGGTCGTTCTGTTTACTCCCCCCGCAAGCTCAGCATCGGATCCACCCGCATTGCCCTCACGGTCGGCGCGAGACTCGCGGCGGCCGCAATGACGGTGATGAGCAAGGCCGTAAGCACGAGCACCAGCGGATCCGCGGGCCGCACCCCGAATAGCAGGCGCTCGATGAGGCGCGTGGCCAGCAGCGAACCGGCCAGGCCCACGATCAGTCCGATCCCCGCGATGCGGAGCCCCCGCTTCAGAACGTAGCGCCCGAGCTGGACCGGCCGGGCGCCCAATGCCATCCGGACGCCGATCTCCCGGGTCCGCTGCTGTACCAATGCCGATACTGTGGCGAAGAGGCCGGCTCCGACCAGGAACAGCGTCACCCCGGCAAAGGCGATCAGCAGGCTGGCGCTGAACCTGGGCCGGGCGAGCTCTCCCTGCATCGCCTGGTCCATCGAGGTGGTCTGGTAGACAATCGCGTCCGGCGCCAGCTCTCGCGCCGCGCTTCCCACCAGCGCCGAGACCCGGTCGGGGGGCAGCGCGGACCGGACCGCGAGGTATCTGGGAAGCAGGGACCAAGCGGAGTCGGCTTGGGCGAGGGCGAAGTACACCATGGGAGCCGAGGTGAGCAGCGCGCGGAACCTGGTGTCGCGGGCCAGGCCCACTACTTCTACCGGCTGGCTGGCAACGGTGAGGCGCCGGCCGATGGGGTCCTGACCGGGCCACGCCACCCGGACCAGCGCCTCATTCACGATGACCCGGCGAGGGTGGCCGACGCGATCGGTGGGGCTGAACGGGCGGCCGCGGAGCAGGCGGACACCCATCGTGTGGAAGAAGTCCGGACCGACCACCTCGAGATCGACCCAGGGGTTACGCGCGGCTTCTTTCGCGTCCTGTTGGGGTAAGGAGAATTGACTGGTCCAGCCCCGCCAGCCCTCGAACGGTTGCGATGTGATTGCCGATGCACTCTCGACTCCCGGGGCTGCGGACACGCGTTCCGTGAGCTGCTCGTAGAAGCGCTGGACCGCTGGAATGGCGGTCGCGGCGCCGGGCGTCACCCGGACCAGGGTCACCTGCCCGCGATCGACCCCCAGGTCCAGTCGGTTCAGGTTGTCGAGGGTGCGAATCAGGAGTCCGGCGCCGGCGGCGACGATCACGCCCAGCGCCACCTGGAGGGCCACCAGCGTCTCCCGGATTCGGCCGCTCCGGCTCAGGGCGTCGGTGCCGGCGTGGGCGGAGCGGAGTGCGCCGAAGGGTGACCGGCCACTCAGCCAGACGGCGGGGAGCGCTCCGAAGAGGAGCGCTGCCAGGGTGGCCGCGATGGCTGCCGCGGCAAAGAGTGCGGGGCTGGCTTCCACGTCTCCCACCCGCGCCACCTCCGCGGGGGTAAGTGCCACGAGGGCTTTCAGAATCAAAAGGGTTAACCCGCCACCCAGGACTGCGGCGCCAGCGGCGAGGACTCCGGCCTCGGCCGTCAGAAGCCGGACCACTCGCGCGCGCGTGGCGCCCACCGCGCAGCGGATCCCCAGCTCGCGGGCGCGGGAGGAGCCCTGCACCAGCAGGAGACTGGCGGCGTTGCCGACGGACACCAGGAACACCAGCCCTGCGGCGACGGAGAGTACGGTGACGGGACCGCGGAGATTCCCGATGGCCGCGTCGAGGAAGGGTCGCACCTCGGCCACCATCACACCCTGCGAGCTGTCGCGGGAGACGATCACCTGGACAGCGGCGCGAAGGCGTTCGAGTGAAGTGCCGGGCGTGAGCCGGGCGACGCCGCTGAAGAAGGCCCACTCCGCCTCCTGCCCGGCCGGCGGCCGGATCAGGTACCAGGCGTCGCTGCCATGGGGGAAGTCGAAGCGGGCCGGGGCGACGCCGATGATGGTGGCGTCGAACGACTCGCCCAACCGCACCGATTTGCCCACCGCGGCGGAATCCCCGCCGAAGCGCGTTAGCCAGAGTCGACGGCTGATGATGACGGCGGGCTCCTTCTGATCGGCGGCGACGGTCAGCCGCCCCAGCGCGGCGCGGGACCCCAACACGTCGAAGAAACCCGCGGTGACCGAGGTGACGTTGACGTTGAATGCCTGGCTGCCGACGCGGAACCCGTAGGGCAGGGGGGCGTCATATTGGGAGCCGCCCGATCCCTCGACGATGCCGGGGAGTCCGCTCAGCGCCGTTTGTTCTGCATAGGAGAACGGAAGGACCTGGCGGTCGTTACGGGGGTGCTTAGTGACGAAGACGAGGCGGTCCTGGTTCTGCACCGGCAGGGGCCGTAACAGGACTGCGTGCACTACCGCGAACATGGCGACGGAGGTGCCGATGCCGAGGGCCAGGGTCACGAGGGTCAGGGCAGCATTGAGGGGCCGCCGGGAGAGAGAGCGGAGGGCGGGCTGGTACATTGCGGTCATCTCAAGCCTCCGGCAGACATGCCTGATCTGGCCCTGGTTTCACCCTTGCTGCTGCTGTTCACTGGCCTGGCGATCGGGCTGGTGCTTGCAACGCTCGGTGCCCTGCTCTGGAAGGCAATGTACAGCCGATCAATCCGCCAGGATGCGATCGCCCAGAGTCAGGCAACCATCACCGGCTTGGTACACGAGCAGCTTCTGCCCATCCTGCCCGATTTTCCATTCAACCCCAAGGATGTGCGCTTCCTGGGATCACCGGTGGACCTTGTGGTCTTCGACGGGCTGGACTGCGGGCAGCTTCAGCGAATTGTCTTTATCGAGGTGAAGACCGGCGGGTCGGGCCTGTCGAAGCGGGAGCGCCAGCTCAGGGACGTCGTCAAGTCCGGCATGGTGAGCTGGCAGGAGATGCGATTAGGACTTCGCAGTCGATCGTGACTCAGGCAACACCACCACCACTCAGGCTGCGCCAGGCCAGTGTCGTGACGAGCCGCGGGGCCCGCCAACCGCGCGAACCCCCGGTTTGCCCAGGCTGAACGGCAGGGCCGTCATTTGAGCTTCGCGAGCGCCCGCTTCATCACCCCTATGATCGGCTCGGTCGGGTTTCCGCTCCGCCGCAGCTCGATGGAGATGAACGCGGTTCCCTTGATGACATGGAGCTCCGCGTGCTTGTCGTTGTACCAGCACGCGAGGTCGCCCAGGCCGGCGAGGCCGTCCTTGCCCTTCTTGTCGCAGATGATCCCCTTGTACATCGCCAGGGAGCTCGCCGGCAGACGCGTCAAGTTCAACTGGATCGAGTGAATGCCGGACCCAGTGTACCCGCACCCGGACACGGTAGAACCTGCCCCATCCGACATGGGACCAGTCGCCTTGGGCCCCGTGGCGGCTTCGCCCAGGGCCGTGGCGGCGTCCTCCTTGGTCAGCAGCGAGCAGGCGTCGCTCGGAGCCGGCGCCCTGGCGGCTGCCAGGAGGAACCAGGACGAGGACATCATCAGGGTGGCAGTAATGGTCATGCTGGCCGAACGAATTGATCTTCGCACGTTGCCTCCTCGTGTAACATCGCCGATCGCTATTGCGGATGGTTTGAATCCTAACGGGGGCCCGCCAACCTTCGGCGTCTCCCTCGGGGGCTCTGCTCTTTCATAAGATCGGGTTAGGCTGCGGAGTCTAATGCACCAGGTGCAGAATTGTTCCGCACTGGGCATTGCGGGCGTTTGTCACAGAAACCTCGCAGTGAATCACTCGAGTTTCCAGCTTGCGGCTGACCTGCATCCGCACGACCATGACGTCGGGGGCGATTAGCACGGGCCGCCAGACCTCCGCTTCATAAGGGTCAACGTGACCAGGTGGAGGAGTGGGGGTGATGTCGCGCCCCACAGAATCAACGACGCGTACCCAGGAAGCGTACGTTCGCGGACACTCACTTCGACCGAGAAGCGGCCCTTTCGTAACAGGAAGTCGTCGAAGGTCGGGGACATCACTTGGCTTCCAACCAATGAACCTGATGCAGAATGGGGCAGACGTGCCTGGCAGGGGGCTTCCCAGGGAGCGGATAGCATCGAACGCCCCCGCTAGCACCGTCTCCTCGAGAGTCGGGGACTCCGTACCCACCGCAGAGGGAGCCTGTGCGGCGGCGCCTGCTGGGAAAGCGACAAGCATGAGGACTAGTCTAACTCGTCGGCGATAAAGCTCGCTGTTCTTCTCAAGCACCCTCCGCGCGGCACGATCGAAGTCATCTGCCGGGGCGGTCACGAAGTCGCGGACGGCAGCAGCTGCGAGATCGGCGACGGGAACTTGCAACCGATTCGCAGCCTCTCGCAGGCGGCGCTCGGCATCGTCAGGGAGTTGAATTGACAGAGTCATGTGGCGTCTCCTACATCAAACATAGTGGCCGGCAGTGACTGAAACCAATGTCGGTCGGGCTAACCTAAGAATATGCTGCGAAGCTCGTTGGCTCGATCGAGCACCTCAGCACCCGACCCTGAGCCTACCCCCAATCCCCCAACCCGACAACCTGGTAGATCTACTACCCCTGGCGGGTCCGGCCTGTCGAAGCGGGAGCGCCAGCTCCGAGACGTCGTCAAGTCCGGGCTGGTGTGCTGGCAGGAGATGCGGGTCGGATGGAACCGTCAGTTCTAGCGCAGTTGCTGCCGTATAGTGTCGTTGATCCACTTCTGGATACTGGGCGTGTCCAGCCGGTTGTTGTTGTTCTGACGGCGGCAGTCGCGTCCGCCGTCACTCACATTGGCAACGAGCTCCTCCCCACCGGCTTTCCCGCCTGGATCGGTATTCAGGAAGATGGCACCGCCGGAATCGCCGGAGCAGACATAGCTGGGTATAGACCAAAGCGCCCAGGTCTCGTCGACGACTCGGCGTAACGCCGAAGTCCTGATGCGTCGCTTTCCGTCCCACTTCGAACCGTCTGTCGGTGCAGTCCGGTCTCTCGGGGTCGTGGTCCCGTATCCCACGATAGTTGTGAGCGCTCCCTCGGATCTCTCGAGCCTGCCTTGGCCCGCGAGACGAGCTGGTGCGATGCCCTGCGGTGCGTGCTCGAGGAATAGCAGTCCGACGTCCGCGATCCCCGGCTGAAGCGGCGTCACCAGAATGTCGTCGGTCGGGTCGCACTGGGGCGGCGGCGGACAATGGGGCATCGATGGATGCGTGGCCTGTCGGACGACGGGAATCCAGGTCGTTGGGTCCTTGGCATCGGTCGGACTGAAGCTCACGAACGCTCGAAGGGATGGCGGCAAGCCACCCAGGGCCTTCTCCGGACCGGTGACATGGCCGGCGGTCACCATCACCCGATCGCGAATCAGTGTGCCACTCGCGAATCCCAGCAGCACCAGCGGCTTTCCCGTCTCATCGACCCGCCATATCATGATCGTCCCGACGCTGGGATATCTGTTCTCGAGATCGATGGTCGCCTGAGCCGACACCGGCATTGATCCAGACAGGAGCGCGCCGAGCGCTGCGATCGTGGTTGCGATTGGTCTGTATGCGCAGTGCATAGGCGGCTCCTACTTGACCTGGATGACCAGCGGTATCTGAGCTCCGGTGAATCGATAAGGTCCCGCCGGCGTACTGAGCAGGTCGCGCGAGAAACCATTGCCGACCGCATACACTATGAGCGTCTCCATATCCCAGTTGTCTCCGTTCAGGCCGCCCGTGGCGTTGGTAGAGACGGTGATGGTCCGTATCGCCGATTGCAGGACCGGCTGGCTGAGGACGACCGGGGCGGTCTCGGCGTAATCCGGCAGCCAGCGCCCGTCCTGGCTGAGGTTCGTAACCACCACCTTCGTATTGTCCGCCATGGTGATCGTTACATCGACATGATCGGCGCCGCCCCGCATGTCATCCACACCGGTGAGGAACCTGAACTGGAGCTCGTGCACCAGCCCGTCCGCGGGATAATTCGTGGAGATGAGGTTCGGCGGCGTCATGGGGGAGTATTTCCCGTCCACGAAGTAGGTCCGCCAACGGTCGCCGGGATACTCGAGGTAGTGATACTCGTTTGTCGCTGGATCCGGAACCAACGTCACCATCTCCCTCGGATGATTCGGATCGAAGATATGGATCTTGAGGGAGTCCTTGTAGGCGCCGAGGTTGCCCTGGTACGGGCCGGCGTCGTACCCGATGGCCAGCACCTGGTGACCACTCCAATCAGGAATGAGCGACTTGAGCCCGAGGTTCACCGGAACGCCTCGGTCGATCGACGCCTTGAGGTCCACGAGCTGTTGGGTGAGGCCCCAATTGAAAAACTCGAGGGTTCGCGACCCGAACGGATTCACGGTGAGCTCTGCCCACTTGTCCAGGTTCGGCGACAGGGAGCTGACCTGCCTCGCATACAGGTGCTGCTGGAACGCCGTGCCATTGGCCGGCCGGTAATCCTGAGTGGGGACTGTCAGGCTGGCATTGTAGTAATCGAGCACGGCGTATGACATGCCTCCACACAGCCCACGGGTCAGGAAGTTGATCGGAGGGCCGATGGCGTTGTTCTTGAAGTCGTTGATGAACTGGAATCCGTGGATCGCCGGCTTGAACGTGGTCCACCTGGCGGTGGTCGACGCCGGGGGAGCAGGCGCAGGCGCGGGCGGCGGCAAGATCGCCTGAGCTGGAGTGGTGAACGACACGACGGTCACGCCCTCCCGCCCATCGGCCTGGATTGCCCGGATCGTCCAGCTGTAGGCCGTGGCGGGCTGAAGCGGGCTGTCGTACATCCCGGCATTGCTTCCCGCCAGAGTCTGATCGACCGATGGCAGGTTGGGCTGTTGCCGGGTCACTATGTACGATGCCGCGCTCGGTATCGGCTGCCACGCCAGGGTGGCGGAAGTTGGAGTGCCCTTGACCGTCACAAAGGTCGGGGCCGGTGCGCGCAGCACCACAATCGGAGAGGTCGGGGCCGCAGTCTTGGTCGACGTCGGCGCCACTGCAACCGGCTGAGTCCCGGAGGCCACCGTAACGGGCGTCGTCGCAACCGTCGTCGTCGTGACGGCGCTGCACGCCGGCGGATCGTACAGGCCCGGTCCGCCGGCCGCCAGCGGGATGGTCAGCGACGCCTGAAACGCCACGCCCTGGGCCCGGGCCGCTGGCGCCAACCCACTGGCCGGATAGGTCGCAATGATCGTCGCGAGCGAGCCGGGCGTCCCTGCCCGGCAGCCGCACGCTGACCAGTGCGAGGCACCGTTGTAGACGCCGGCCACGCCGCTTCCCCTCACCGTCATGTCGAAGTCGGCAAGCGAGACCATGTTGCCGGTCGGGTTCCTGGGATTCTCCTTGCCGGTGGCGTCACGGAGATCGATTCCGATCGCCGCACAGGTGCCGATCGGGAGGGCGGGGAGGCTCGTGGTCAGAGTAACCGTCCAGGGCGCCGCAGCTCCCGTCGGTGCCGTCGTGGTCTTGAGTTTTTCGCAGCCGATGGGGACGCCGCTCCCGGTCCTGGCAGCCACCGGAATGGTGAGGGTCGTCCGGTGTGCCTGGCCCGTCACCCGAGCCTTCTGGGCGAGCGATTGCGCCGGATAGGTCGCCGTGATCGTGGCCGAGACCCCGGCCGAGGCGGGGCAGGCACAGGCAGACCAGGCGCTCGCACCGCTGTAACGGCCGACGACTCCGCCGCCGCTCACGCTCATGTCGAAGTCGGAAATCGACACCAGCGTGCCGGCCCAGTTTCGGGGCGGCGCCTTTCCCGAAGGGTCCAGCAGCTCGAGGTAGACGGGTGTACACTGGCCCGTCACCAGGGAAGCCGCGGCGGGCCGGATGGTGACTTTCCAGGGGGCCTGCGCGCTGGCGTCAACGGCGAGAATGAGCAGCGCGGCGAGACTGGTGGTGGAAAGGATGGCGCATCGGAACAGCGGCGTAAGCCCTCCAAGCGATGCTTTGGTGAGGGCTGGAGCCCGAAGCTCGAGCGTCAGGAAAGCGGATCCTGCAATATAGCTCTCGCCCCCAGATAAACATGGTACCGCCATTCTCACCATGCGACAACAGATTCAAGGCGTCC
>JAXIPC010000158.1:0-19395 GCA_045403135.1 Gemmatimonadales bacterium
TGCGTCGTGGGCCGGAGGAAGCCGTCGATGTTGCCCCCGGCGATGAGATAATCGAGCAGTCCGGGCCGCCGATCGGTGCCGAAGGTCCGGTGCAGCTCACCCCGCCGGATGTCTCCGTCTATCAGGAGCGTGCGGTAGCCCGCCTCCGCAAACGAGAGCGCGAGGTTCGCCGCGATCAACGACTTGCCATCGCCGGGGCTTGGGCTCGAGATGGTGAAGCAAATCGTGGTGGGCGCCTCGAAGGTGTGCGCCAGGTTGAGGCGCACCGAGCGGAACGCCTCCACCACCTGGGCCAGTTTGTCCGCCTGCACCGGCCGGCCGTTGCGGCCGTTCGGGACGATGGGAATGGCGCCCAGGATGGAGAGGCCCAGTTCGTGGGAGGCCTGCTCGGGATAGCGGAACCGGCGGTCCAGGCGATCGAGCAGGAAGGCCAGGCCCACGCCCAGGGCCAGGCTCCCTGCGATGCCCATCAGGATGATGCGTGCCTTCTGGCTCTTCCGCGGGCGGGTCGGCGGCTTCGCGTCGTTGAGAATGCTCACGTCGGGGATCGCGCTGATCTCCGCGAGCTTCGCCTCCTCATATCGACTCTGGAGATTGCCGAAGAGTCTCTCCGCGGCGAGCTTGTCCCGCTGCAGGCGGCCCTCCGTGATCGCGCGCATGGGAATGCCTTTGAGCTCGCCGCCGGAGGTGGCAATGCGGGCCTCGAGCTTGGCCTCCTCGATCTTCAGCTGGCTCACCAGCGCCTTGGCGTAGGCCGGAACCGTGACCGTGCGCATCGTCAGGATGGACGCCTGGAGATCCTTCACCGGGCCGTATTCGTCGGTGTACTTGGACCGCAGCGCCCGGAGGGTCGCGTCGGCGGCGGAAAGCTCGCCCAACACCTTGGACAGATCCGGAGCGGCCTTCAGCGCGGGGATGAGCATGAACGCGTCGACGGTGGCGCCGCCTCCCTCCAGCCGGTCCAGCACGTCTTCGATGGTCTTCCGATCCTGCCTGATTCCTTCGAGGTTGACCCGCTCCTGGAAATACTTCCCGTACGCGGAAGACGTTGTCATCGTCAGCCCGGGCACTACCGGCCCATCCTCCCGGGGCAGCGTGATCGTCGCGATCCGGAATGACTCAAGCGAGGCCTCGGCGGCTTTCAGCTTGGCTTCCTGCTGCTGTTCCTGCTCGGCCAGCAAGAGTGTCAGCTCCCGGAGCTTGCGCTTCTTGAGATCGGCAGCGACGGCCACGAACTGCTTCTGGAGCGCGTTCATCGTGGCTGCGATGAGGTCTGGGTCAGATCCCGTGAGGGTGAGCGTGAGGAAGGTTCCTTCCATGCTCGTCTTGGTGCCGAGCTGATCGTTCAGCTCCAGGGAGGCGTCGCGCGGCGTGACCACGGCGAAGGTCGCCTTGGTCGCTGCTTTCAGGTGAGCGGGTCCGGGCTGCCACTTGAAGCCCAGCTCCCGACCTACCGAATCGGTGACCCGTCCGGTCGAAACGATCGTCCCCGAAGCGTTCTTGACTCTGAACTCGCCCCCGCCGTCGTCCACGGTAAGGGTGTAGGTGCCGGGGGCGTACCGCTCGGCCAGCTCGAAGCCACCCATCATGGCCTGCGTGGCGCCCCTGCCGGGCCGCAGGTACAGTTTCATCTGCTCGACCACCGGGTCGAGTACGGTGTACGTCCGCAGCAGCTCGTCGTAGCTGAAAGTGTTGAGAAGCCCGGGAGCCTGAATCGGTCCCTGCGCCCTGCCGCCGCTCTGCTCGATCCAGAGCATCGCGTTCACCGTGTATACCGGAGTAATGAAGCGGGTGGCGATGATGCCGGCTGCGCTCCCGACTGCGGTGATCAGGATGATGAGCCAGGCGAAGCGCCGGCACGCCGAGAGCATCCGGGCAATCGGACTGCCTGCGGGTTCCGAAGTCGCAGGCAGACCGGCCGGCCCCAGTCCAGTCCCGACCGTGCTGGCGGCAGTCAGGGCCGTGACGTCGGTGTGGACCGTGGAGGCCGTCTGGCCGGGGAGCAGCGAACCTGACATTGCAACCTCGTTCTGAATTGACTGGCCCTGGAGGTCAGCTGTACCGGCAAGGGACACCTACCCGGAAAGCCGCCGCGTCGTGGGCATCCGACAATATGATCGGGCTAATGCAAGTGCGGTACCGCGCCGATCTTGCCGGCCGCCATGCTTCCCTCTAGGAGCGCGAAGGTCTTGTGGTGGCGAGCGAGACAGGCATGTGGTACTGTTGCAACACTTCTATGGCGATGATGCATCGTGCATATAGATGTGTGTTGTCCGGTCTACGTGGTGTTAGCCGGTGAGGCATAGGCCAGGCAGATCAGTTCGACATCTGTGTTATGGATGCGGCACAGATTTCGCTTCGCACAGGGCACTACCCAGTACGACGAAATGGATCGCCTCATGGTAAGCTCGGTGATCGCCGAATCTGATCGCCCTCAGGTGCCTGATCGCGAGCCGCCCTCGTCACGGGATCCGCTCTCGATCCCGCCCGATGTGAAGGCGAGCATCCGCATCCTGCTGGTGGACGACGAGCGCACGCTGCGGGAGAGCTGCGCGAGCGTTCTCCAGATGGACGGGTTTGCCGTGACGCTCGCGGGCCGCGGCGAAGAAGCGCTCGAGCTCCTCAAGCACCGCAAGTTCGACATTGTGCTGGTCGACCTGTATATGTCGCAGGTTTCCGGACTCGAGCTGCTGCGCGCGGGCCTCGAGGCCAACCGGGACATCATTGTGGTCGTGATGACCGGCAACCCCAGCGTCACGACCAGCATCGAGGCACTGCGAGCCGGGGCGTGGGACTACCTCCCGAAACCCTTCTCGGCCACGCACCTTCAGGTGCTGATCGGGCGGGCCTCCCACGCGGTCCTGGTGAATCGGGAAGCGAACGACCTGCGGCAGCAGATCCTCCAGCAGCACAGCCATAGCGAGACGCTCTCCCTCATCGGGATCTCGCCGCTCTTCCGGAAGGCGGTCGATCTGGCCCGCAAGGTGTCGCTGACCGACGCCTCGGTGTTCATCAGCGGCGAGAGCGGCACCGGCAAGGAAGTGATCGCGCAGTTCATCCACCAGCACAGCCGGCGGTCCCGGAAGCCGATCGTGGCCATCAATTGCGCCGCGCTTCCCGAGCCGCTGCTCGAATCCGAAATGTTCGGCCATCGTAAGGGCGCGTTTACCGGGGCGGACCGGGACAAGCCGGGGTTGCTCGAGACCGCCAACGGCGGGACCCTGTTCCTCGATGAGCTCACCGAGATGCCGCTCCCGCTGCAGGCCAAGCTGCTCCGGGTGATCCAGGACGGCGTGGTCCGGCGGGTCGGCTCCGAATCCACCGACGCCCAGGTTGATGTGCGCTTCATCTCCGCCACCAACCGGGATCCGCAACAGGCGGTCGACGCCGGCTTGTTGCGCGGTGATCTCTTCTACCGGCTCCGGGTGGTACCGATCACGCTCCCGCCGCTCCGCAAGCGCCAGGAAGACATTCCCCTGCTCGCGAACCACTTTTTGACCTACTACTGGCACCGGCACCGCCAGGTGCCGGACCGCTGTCCGCGGTTGTCCGACGAGAGCATCGCGTTCCTGAAGTCGCGCCCTTGGCGCGGCAACGTGCGCGAGCTGCAGAACGTGATCGAACACGCGGCCGTGCTGGTCGAGCCGGACCAGGTCATCCAGCCCAGCGACATTCCGCTCTATGACGAGCCCCAGGGTGATTCCCCGGCCGAGGCGCGCCCGCGCTCGGTCGCGGTCTCCAGTGAGCCGTATCACGTAGCCAAGGACCGAGTCGTTGCCGACTTCGAGAAGGAGTACCTCACCTCATTGGTTGCCCGTGCGGGCGGCAACATGTCCAAGGCGGCTCGTCTGGCCGGCGTCGACCGCACTACTCTCTACCGCCTCATCGACAAGCACCAACTGCTGCGCGGAGAGCGTCCCGACGGCGAGGACGCAGGTGTGTGACGGCGCCGGGGGCGGCTGACGGACGACTGCCGGAGGTCCTGCAGGCGGCCTGCTGGCAGGTGAAGGAAGATCCCGACGGGGTGTTGAAGGTGGACGCGTCGGGCAACGAAATCGGTGTCCACGCCGCCACCATGGAGGCGGCGATCCTCGCCGCGCTGCGTGGGGCTCCGCTGCCCGAGCTCCCCAAGACCCATCTGGCGCGCCGCGTCCTCCAGCGGGTCCGAGCCGCCCTGCTCGACGGCCTGGCCGGGCTCACGCCCGCGCCGGACGGAAAAACCGTCCTCAAATTCCTGAATGCGGTCGAAACGGTGGCCCTGGCGATCGAGACCGATTGGCAGCAACGGTTCAGCGACCGGCTGTCGGGACCCGATGGCCCCGAGCTGGTCGTGGAGGTGGCGCACGACCTCCGCTCGCCCCTCACGTCGATTCTTTTCCTGGCCGAGACACTTCGCCGGGGACGGAGCGGCCCGCTTACCGCCCTCCAGGACCGCCAGCTCGGCCTGATCTACGCCGCCGCCTTCGGGCTGACGTCCGTGGCCAGCGACGTCATCGAGCTGGCCCGGGGCGGAGACCGCCAGCTCGAGCTCGACCCGATGCCGTTTTCGGTGGCCGACATTCTCGAATCGGTGCGCGACATCGTCCAGCCGATTGCCGAGGAGAAGGGGCTGGCGGTCCGCCTGGTGGTGCCGCAGGAACGGCTTCGCGTGGGGTACCCCGTGGCGCTCTCTCGTGTCCTGCTCAACCTCACCACCAACGCGCTCAAGTTTACCGATGAAGGCCACGTCGAAGTGAA
This sequence comes from Gemmatimonadales bacterium, assembly GCA_045403135.1. GTDB lineage: Bacteria > Gemmatimonadota > Gemmatimonadetes > Gemmatimonadales > GWC2-71-9 > JABFSM01. The sequence continues at coordinate 4,738 of JAXIPC010000158.1, forward strand.
AGCGGAAGCGCTCGGGGCGAGCGAGATGGAGTTTGCCGTGCGCGACACCGGTCGCGGGATTCCCGCGTCGTCCATGAGCATGCTCTTCGAACCCTTCCGGCGCCGCCAGCGCGACCGGGAGTATGCCTTCTCCGGATCCGGGCTCGGGTTGTCGATCTGCCGCAAGCTGGTGGAGGCCATGCGCTCGGAACTCAAGGTGGATACCGGGGTGGGCGCGGGGACCCGGTTCTCTTTCGTGCTGAACCTGCCGGCGGTCGAGTCGGAGAACCAGGCACGCCCGTGACCACGCTGCTCCATGTCGTCGGAGCCAGACCCAACTTCATGAAGGTCGGTCCGGTCCTGGCGGCGGGCGCCCGGGCGGGCGTACGGCAGTTGCTGGTCCACACCGGACAGCACTACGACGCCGCGATGAGCGACGCCTTCTTCGAAGACCTGGAGCTCCCCCGCCCGGACGAAAACCTCGGCGTCGGCTCCGGCAGCCACGGGGAGCAGACCGCGCGGATCATGCTGGCGTTCGAGCCAGTGCTGGACCTGCACCGCCCCGACTGGATCGTGGTGTATGGCGACGTCAACTCCACGATGGCATGCGCGCTGGTCGCGGCCAAGCGGGGAGTGCGGATCGCCCACGTGGAGGCCGGGCTCCGCAGCGGCGATCGCACCATGCCCGAAGAGATCAACCGCATCGTGACCGATCAGCTTGCCGACCTCTGCCTCACCCCGAGCCGCGACGGCGATCGCAACCTGTTGGCCGAGGGCATCCCCGCGGGCCGGATCCGCCTGGTCGGAAATGTCATGGTGGACACCCTGCTTCGGCTGCGGGCGCGGGCGCGGGCCCGCCTGGTTCCCGAGGCCCTGGGGGTTGCCGGTGGCGACTACGCCTTCGTGACGCTGCATCGACCGTCCAACGTCGACCACCCCGAGGTCCTGTCCGAGCTCTTGCAAGCGCTGGAGGAGCTGGGTCGCCGGATGCCGGTGGTGTTCGCGGTGCACCCGCGCACCCGGCAGCGCATCGGCGAGTTCGGCCTTACGGTCGGCAACGGCGCGGTACGGCTGGTGGATCCGTTAGGCTATTTGGAGACGGTGAGCCTGGTGGAACGCTCGGCCCTGGTGCTGACGGACTCCGGCGGACTACAGGAGGAAACGACGGTGCTCGGGATTCCGTGCCTCACCGCCCGAGCCAACACCGAGCGTCCCGTGACCATCACCGAAGGCACCAATCGCCTGGTGGCGTCGACCAGCGCCGCGATCGGCGAGGCGGTGGAGCGGGTGCTGGCCATGCGAAGCAGCGGGAGCTTCCGGCCGGGACGCCCCGAATGCTGGGACGGGCGGGCGGGAGAGCGGGCCATCGAGGCGCTGCTCAGTGTATAAGGCATTGTTACACAGTATGTTACCAGCAACCCCTCCGGGCTGGGAGGCTTGACGATGTGGGCTTGGCCTACCGTGGGGGCAGCAGCGTAAGTAGTTTTCATTTCTGGACAGTCCGGCGGCCAATGGGGTCGCCCACTGCAGTCCAGACCATCACCCGGCGATCCCCTTAACCCGGGTTCCCTGCCGAATTCCTTGACCGCCGTGCGGTCCGGGAAGCGGCGGGAGCTCGGCAGGAGGGGGTCGCGGAGAACAAGAAAACCGTGAGTCACCCGTCCCATCGGGGCAGCCGACCGGCCGCCCAGGCGCATGTCGTTCCTGCGCCAACACCCGTGCACGTGCACCACGCCCCGCACGCCGCCCTCCTGATCGACTTCGACAACGTCACACTCGGTATCCGGAGCGACCTCACCAAGGAGCTCCGCACCCTGCTCAACTCGGACATCATCAGGGGAAAAGTGGCGGTGCAGCGGGCCTACGCCGACTGGCGGCGGTATCCGCAGTACATCGTGCCGTTGTCCGAATCGTCGATCGATCTCATCTTCGCCCCCGCGTTCGGCACCAACAAGAAGAACGCCACCGACATTCGTCTTGCCGTGGATGCGACGGAGCTGGTGTTCACCCGGCCGGAGATCGGCACCTTCATCCTCCTCTCCGGAGACAGCGACTTTTCCTCGCTGGTGCTCAAGCTCAAGGAGTACGGCAAGTACGTGATCGGCGTCGGGATCCGGGAGTCGGCCAGCGACCTCCTGATCCAGAATTGCGATGAGTACTACTCCTACAGCGATCTCGCGGGGCTCACCAAGGAGGCCGATCTCCCGTCGGCGCAGCGCGACCCGTGGGAGCTGGTCGGCGAGGCGGTCCAGCAGATGGCCCGGAACGGAGACGTCATGCGTTCCGACCGTCTCAAGCAGGTCATGCAGCAGATCGACCCCAACTTCGACGAGCGCAACGCCGGCTTCAACCGGTTCAGCAAGTTTGTATCGGAAGCCGGCACCAAGGGCCTGCTCAAGGTGTCGAAGCTCGACAACGGACAGTTCGAAGTGGCGCCGGCCGTCGCCGGATCGGTCCCGGCGGGGCGAGCTGCCAAGCCACCGGCGCGGGGGCGCGATGGCACTCCCCGCGCCGGCGCGCCGGAGCGTGCCGAGCGCCCCGAGCGCCCGGAGGGACGCGGGCGGCGCGGCCGGGGCCGCGGGCGCGGTCGAGGCGAGACACCGGCGGAGCGGACGGCCGACTCGGCTCCCGCGGCCGCACCACCGGCGCGGGGCGGAGCCCTGACGCTGGCTGCAGCCTTCCAGCTCCTGACCCGGGCGCTCGCCGAACTGCCTTCGCCCGTCGGCGGTGAGGCGCTCCGCGCGCGGATGGCCGCCCTGCACGGAAAGGAAGACCCGCTCCTCGACGCCGAACGGTTCAGCCGGTTCCTTCGGCAGGCCAACGACGCCGAGATGGCTGACGTCCGCAAGCTGGCGGATGACAGCTACGAAGTGTCGGCGCATAAGACGAACCTCGGTCTTGCCCGGAACCTGTCCGGGCCCGTGGACGCCATCGCGCCCCCGAGCGATGGCAACGGGTCCGCTCCCGCGCCCGCTATTGCCGACACCGGGATCCACACCGCGGCGCTCCGCTTCCGGCGCGGCTCCCGCGTGCCGATCCGTCCCCTCGCGTTGCCGCTGGTCGGCGTGGTGCAGGTGGATGAGGAGCCGAAGCCGGTGCATCCCGAGCCGGTGCCCTCCGCTCCCGCCGAGGCGGCTGCCGTCAAACCCGGTCGCCCGAGCCGCCGGGGCGCGGATGCCAAGAAGGCGCCTTCCCCCGAAGCAGGGGAGGCGGCGCCAACGGAGCCGAAGAAGCGCCGCCGGACCAGGGCCAAGAAGAGCGGGTGAAGCCGCTCCCCTCCACGTTTTTCCGTCGCCCCGCGGAGGTTGTTGCTCGAGACCTGCTCGGGGCGACGCTCCTTTCCACCATCGGCGGCCGGCGCTGTTCGGGCATCATCGTTGAAACCGAGGCGTACCTCGGGCACGACGACCCCGCCTCCCACGCCTTCCAGGGCCGCCGCCACCGTGGTAACGCGAGCATCTATGGCCCCCCCGGTTCATGGTACGTGTACCGGTCATACGGAATTCACTGGTGCGCGAATCTGGTGGCCCGGGTGGCGGGGTCGAGCGGCTCGGCCGTACTCATGCGCGCGGTGCTCCCGTCGCAGGGAGTGGCGGTGATGCAGGTCCGGCGCGGGGGCTGCGAGGATCGCCGGCTGGCCAATGGGCCCGGGAAGTTGTGTCAGGCCCTCGGCATTTCGCGCGCGCTCGACGGCGTGCTGATGCGGGAGTCGGAGGTGGTGGTAGGGAAAGGGAAAACGTCAGAGCGGCCAGTCGGGGCGATCCTCGTGACACCGAGAATCGGGATCACGAAGGCCCGGGACTGGCCGCTCCGGTTCCTGCTCCGATGAGTCCTTCCGGCGACTAGTACCCGCCGCCCTTCACGCCTTCGCGTGAGCTGCCCAGCGAGAATCTGAGACCGCCCATCAGCGAGTGGCCGGGGCCCTTGAGCAGGTTGCCCGGGCTGGGCGACGTGTTGATCTGGTACTGTCCGAAGGCCGCCATCCGCCCGACTCGGAACTGCACGCCGGCGAGGAACGACAGGAATCCGGTCGACGAGCGCTCATCCGCATCCGCGGCCGAGATCGCGGCTTCGTCGGGCGAACCGAACACACCGCCCACCTGTGGATTGATGACCTGAATCAGGCCGAACCCTATGCCCAGATAGGGCTGCAGTGACCCGCGCACCGGATACCCGGTCAGATTGAACGCATAGCGCCGCAGCCGATCGAAGGTGACTGGTCGCACGACGCCGACGCCGATGGTGTCCTGCTGATCCAGGAAGGCCGAAGACTCCCCGTTCCCGAACGCTTCGTCCACTCCCAGCATCAGGCCGCCCCGGCGGGAGACCACGGCAATGTGCGCGCCGAAGGCCGGAAGGCCGGTCTGGGTCTGCATGGGCGTGGTAAACATGATCGCACCGGCCTGGGCTCCGAAGAACCACTTGAAGCGGTTGTCGCGGATCGCCGCGACCGATCCCGCCTCCGACTGTGTTGCTTGGGCCTGGACCGAGTGTGCCGCGGCCGCCAAAACCAGGGTGGCGAGCGGAAGAACTCGGGAGAGGATGCGCATGGGTCTGCCTCCGAACGAGAAGTCGGTGCTGATGTGGGTCGGTTCTTCGATGGTTGACCGGGGGGCATAGGCCCCCCGGTCCAGCCGGAACACGGCAAACCCCGTGCTCGGATGGCTTTCAGGCGCCCGGCGCGCCAGCGGGAGGCTGAATCTGGGAGCTGTTTGCCGGCACCAGATCGGTAACTGATTGTATTATAGTCACTTACAGCGTAGGCTCCGACTAAGCGGGATCGAGGCGATTCTGTGGTTCCCGGCCGCCTCGGGGAGGCCCACCCCCCGAAACGCATCCTTTCGGCAAAAGACCAGATGGGCCCGGCCCATGCGGTCTAGATCAGCTTGAGCCTCCTTCCGACCCGCTGGAAGGCATCGAGCGCCTGGTCAAGATCGCCGCGGCTGTGGACCGCCGAAAGCTGGCAGCGGACCCGCGCGGTGCCCTGGGGCACCACCGGGTAGCCGAATCCGGTGACGAACACCCCTTCGGCCAGCAGCAGCTCACTCACCTGGATGGCGTCTTTGGTTTCGCCGATGATCACCGGGATGATCGGCGTTTGGCCGGCGAGCGGCTGGTACCCGATCGCCGTGAGGCGCTCCCGGAAATAGCGGACGTTCTCACGCAGCGCGGCGACGCGCTCCGGGTGGGCTTCGATGTACTTCACGGCCGCTATGGTGCTCCCCGCCACCGTGGTGGGCAGGGCGTTGCTGAAGAGCTGGGGCCGGCCCCGCTGGGTCAGGTAGTCGCAGAGCGCCTCGGAGCCGGCCACGAAGCCGCCCGCCGCTCCGCCCAGCGCCTTCCCCAGCGTGCTGGTGATCACCTCGATCTGGCCGAGCATGCCGAAATGCTCGGCGGTTCCCCGGCCGGTTGCACCGAGCACGCCGGTGGCGTGGCTGTCGTCCACGACGAGGAGCGCCCCGTGCTTGCGGCACACCTCGAGCAGCCCGGGCAGGTTCGCGATGGCGCCTTCCATCGAGACCACCCCGGCGGTCATCACCATCGTCACGTCGCGGTCCTTCGCGGCCGCGAGCGTGGCCTCGAGGGCGCCCAGGTCGGCGTGCTCGTAGACGCCGGTCTGGCACTTGGTGATGGCCTTGGCCAGGCGGATCCCGTCGATGATCGACGCGTGATTCAGCCGGTCGCTGAGAACGAGGTCCCGCTCGGTGAGGACGGTGGTCGGCAGCGCCTCGTTGGCGTTCCAGCAGCTCCCGAAAGAGAGCGACGCCGGGGTTCCGACAAAGGCGGCGAGGACGGCCTCGAGCTCGCGGTGGATCGTGAAGGTGCCGCAGATGAAGCGCACGGATGCGGTGCCGGCGCCGTACCGGTCCAACGCCTCCTTGCCGGCCGCGATGACTTCGGGCTGGCCGGACAGGCCCAGGTAGTTGTTGGAGGACAGGATGATCACCTCACCCCGCCCCTCCATCCTGACCCGGGGACCCTGGTGGCCCTCGAGGTGGTTCAGGCGCTTATAGATGCCCTCCCGCTTGAATTGCTCGATGCTGGCGGCGAGGCGGACTTCGAGTGGGCCGCTCACGATGCGATCTCCAGGATGACCTTGCCGGCCTTGCCGTCCTTGATGACTCCGATGGCGTCCGCGATGCGCTCGAGCGGAAAGCGATGGGTCACGACCGGCATCGGATCCAGCTGCCCGTTCCGTAAAAAGCGGGCCATCTGCTGCCAGGTGGTGTACATCTTTCGCCCGGTCACGCCGTAGAGGGTGAGGCCCTTGAAAATCACGTCCCGGGCAAAATCCACCTCGGTCGTTCGGCTGGGGGTGCCCAGCAGATTGACGCGCCCGCCCAGCCGCGCGGCCGCGAACGCCTGGCCGTGGCCGGCCGGGTGGCCGCTCATTTCACAGACGAGATCTACGCCGTCGCCGCCGGTCAGCTCCTTGATACGCGCCAGGACGTCATCGCGCCCCGGGTTCAAGGTCACCTCGGCGCCCATTCGCTTCGCGAGCGACAACCGCATGTCGTTGAGGTCGCTCGCGATGACCAGCGATGCCCCGGCGGCCTTCGCGACGCCGCAGGCGAAGCATCCGATCGGGCCGCAGCCCAGGACGAAGACGGTGCTGCCGGGAAGCTCGCCTCCCTCCAGCACGGTGTGGACGGCATTGCCGATCGGATCCATGATGGCGCCGACGTCGACCGGGATGCCGCCCAGCTTGATGATGTTGGAGGCCGGCATGGCGATATAGTCGGCAAAGGCGCCGTCGCGGTCCACGCCGATGATGCGGGTGCGGCTGCAGAGGTGCCCGTGGCCGTTGCGGCACTGCAGGCAATGACCGCAGACGATGTGGCCTTCCGCCGTGACCAGGTCTCCCACAGCGAGCAGTCCCTCGGCGGCGGCTTCGTTTCCCAATGCGGCGATCTCGCCCGCAAACTCATGGCCGATCACCACCGGTGGCTTGAGCCGGCCGCTGGCCCAGGCGTCCCACTCCCAGATGTGCAGATCGGTTCCGCAGACGCCGGCCGCATGGACCCGGATCAGCACGTCGCTGGGCCCGCACACCGGCGTGGGGACATCTCGAACCTGCATACCGGGGCCGGGGGCGGTTTTGACGATCGCGCGCAGATTGACCTCGGATGGTTGGTCGCGGAGCGGCGTAAATATGGGGCGGCTACTGCTCAGGACAAAGCGGGAACGGCCTCCCGAACCGGCTCGATCCGGACCGCGCTGATCTTGAATTCCGCGATCTTGGCGTACGGGTCGAGCGCCGGATTGGTGAGGAGATTGGCGGCAGCCTCGCGGTAGTGCATCGGGATGAAAACCTGGCCGGGCGCCTGGCGGTTCGAGATCCGCACTCCGATCAGCACAGTGCCGCGGCGGGAGGTGACCCGCACGGTATCCCCCTCCGAGACCCCCAGGGCCAGCCCGTCCGCCGCGCAGATCTCCACCACCGGCACCGGCTCGCGGGAGTCGAGCCCTTCGGCCCGACGGGTCATGGTGCCGGTGTGCCAGTGGTACATCTGGCGGCCGGTGTTGAGGAAGAAAGGATACTCGGGACTGGGCAGCTCGCCCGGCGGCAGGAACTCCACCGGCACCAGTAACGCCCTGCCGTCGGCGGTGGGAAAGGTGTCGTCAAAGAGGAACGCGGTGCCCTTGGAGTCGGGGGTGAGCACCGGGTACTGGAGCGACCCGTCCCGCCGGAGCTTGTCGTAGGACACGCCGCGCCAGGTGGGGGTCACCCGCGCGATCTCGTCCATCACCTCGCCCGGCGAGCTGAACGGTGTGGCGAGCCCGAGCCGGCGGGAGAGGTCCACCAGGATGTCGAGATCCTGGCGCGCCTGGCCCGGGGTCGGCACCGCGGCACTGGCGAGCTGAATGTGGCGATCGGTGTTGGCGAAGGTCCCTTCCTTCTCCGCGAACGATGAGCCGGGCAACACCACGTCGGCCCACCGGGCGGTCTCGGTCAGGAAGAGATCCTGGACCGCGAGGAATTCCAGCTTTCGAACCCACTCCTCCGCCTTGGCCACGTTGGGATCGGACAGCACCGGATTCTCGCCCATCACGAACATGCCGCGGACCGGGCTGCCTTCCTTCACGATCTCGGTGACCATGAGGCCGTTCTCGAGGGACAGCGCGGCCTCGGGCACACCCCACGCGGCGGCGTACTCGGCGCGGTTGGCCGGGTCGGTGACCGGGCGATAGTCGGTGTACGCGAACGGGATCGCGCCCATGTCGCTGGCGCCCTGCACGTTGTTCTGGCCCCGGATCGGGATCATCGCCGCGCCCCAGCGGCCGATCATCCCGCAAGCCAGCAGCAGATTGAGCAGGCTGGTCACGATGTCGGTGCCGGTGGCGTGCTGGGTCAGGCCCATGGCCCACAGGGTCGAGGTGTTGGGCCCCCGGGCGTAGAGCTCGGCGGCCCGGCGGATGAGCTCGCACGGGATCCCGGTGATCTTCGCCGCCAGCTCCAGGGTGTACGGCGCCACCGCCTTTGCCACCGCGTCGAATTCCCGGGTACGGGCGCGGATGAAATCCTCGTTGACCAGGCCGGCCGCGATGATGTGGGCCAGCATGCCATTGTACAGGGCGACGTCGGTGCCCGGCAACATCTGGAGGTGAATGTCGGCCAGGCCGGCGAGCTCGGTTCTGCGGACGTCGGCCACAATCATCGTGGCTCCCTTGGCCTTGGCCCGCTTGATGAGGGCGCCGAACACCGGGTGGCTCTCGGTGGTATTCGCGCCGGCAATGAAAATGACGTCGCAGGCCTCCTCGATTTCCCGCATCGACCCGGACGCCGCCGCCGTGGCGAGCGACCGGTTCATCGCCGCGACCGAGGTCGAGTGGCAGAGCCGGGTGCAGTGGTCGACGTTGTTGGTGCCGAACCCGGCCCGCACCATCCGCATCAGGACGTAGTTCTCCTCGTTGCTGCACTTGGCTGAGGAGAACGCGGCCAGCGCGGGGGAACCCACGGTGTTCCGGATTCGGAGCAGCTCCTGCGCGGTGAGGCTCATCGCCTCTTCCCAGGTCGCATGCCGGAACTGCTCATACCACTCCGGGGGCGTGGCGTTGCGGTCGCGCACGTCGCCGTCATCGGTGAGCATCTGGCCGGTCTGCGGCGCCTTGCCCAGCTGCCGCTTGGGGGGCCTGGGCTTTCGCCCGCGGCCTTCCTCCGCCACCGTGGGCCAGTCCCCGCTCCGGTACCGCGGCGACTCTCCGGTCCAGACCCACCCGCCGCCCCGCTGTTCCCAGCCCTTCCGGATCAGCGGCACGGTGAGGCGGTCACGGTGCTGGGGGAAGTCGTAGCCGAAGCGGCCCTTGACGCAGGTGGAGCCCTGATTCGGCGTGCGCTCCTCGATCCACGGCGAGGTCACCCGCACGACCTCGTTCCCGCGGGTGTGAATGTCGATCTGACATCCGACGCCGCAATAGGGGCACACCGAGCGTACGATCCGGTCGGGGTTTTCGATCTGGGTCTGGTTGAAGCGCTTCCGGGGCATCACCTCGAAAATCGCGCCGGTCGGGCACACCCGAACGCACTCGCCGCACCAGGTACAGCCGGCGTGGTCGGGGTCCCCGTCGCCACCCACGATGATCTCGGTGTACGCTCCCCGCTGGGCCACGTCGAGCACGCCGACCTCCTGGATGTCCTCGCAGGCGCGGACGCAGCGGGTGCACAGCACGCAGAGCGACATGTCGTGGCTGATCATCACGTCGCCCGGGCGGGTATCGCCGCCCCGGAGCTCCAGCTCGCGGGAGGCGGCGCCGGTCACCCCGTAGCGGGTGACGTAGCGCTCGAACTCGTTGCGGGGGTGATCGCGGCCGCCGTTCTGCAGATGATCGCCGGGGTAGCGCTCGAGCAGGAAGCGCAACACGCCCTTCCGATTCTCCACGGCCTCACGCGATTCGGTTTCCACCACCATGCCCGGAGCGGCCGGCGTGCCGCACGACGGCATCAGCTTGGGCATCCCCTGGACGGAGACCAGGCAGATTCGGCAGTTGGCTACGTTGGGGAGCTTCGGATACCAGCAGAGGGTGGGGATGTCGACGCCGTGGGCCCGTGCGGCGTCGAGAATCGTCGCGCCGGGCTCAAAGGGAACTTCTACTCCATTCAGGGTGAAGCTCTGCATGCCGGGTCCGGTCCGCCGGGGAGAGGAGGTGCCGATTCGAGGATACGGCCCCTCCGAGCCCCGGCGCAAGCTCCCGGGGCTACTTCCTCACTCCACAGATAGGCTCGAAACGGGACACCGATCTGGCGCGGAGTTCCGGCGCGGATGATGATGCCTCGGGGTTCCCATTTGTCGAGCGCCAGCAGTGGTGCGGCCATGGTCGATCCTCCCGTTGAGCACAGGAGACGAATGACCCGTACCAGGGCGCACGGACACCCACGTTACCGACGTTTCAGGCGGAGGAAGCCTGGGATGCAGCCTTGGGCAGGGGACGGGAGACCAGGACGCCTGGAGCATTCTCCCGCTTGGTGCCCTTCCGCTGGCTGCGGGCCGGCAGCGGAAGCCGCTCCCAGTCGGGATAGAGCGAGAGCCATGCTTCGGCAGGACCGCCGCTGTTGCCCGACAGGACGGCGTGGATCCCGCCGGGCACGGTGATGTCCTGCAGCAGCGCCATCAGCGCCATCCGGCGGGGGGAGGGAAGCGCGCCGAGCGTGCCGGAATCGACGACGACGAGGTGAATGGGCGAGAGCGGCGGGAACCAGGTCCCCAGCATCGCCACATAGGCTTCGAAGTTCCCGGTGAGCGACTCGGCCGCCATCCGGGTTTCGATCCGGGTACAGGTCGCATTGTCACCCACCAGGCAGGTCACCCGCACGTCGTGCGCGGCGAGCAGGTAGAGCGCCGCCTCGGCGCCGCCACCCACCACGAGGGCATGGTCGCCGGTTTCTAGGCGCGGCAACACCGCGGACACCGCGTTGTGGCGCTCGAGCCCCCAGTGGTTCGGCGTCTGCTGCGCCTGGCGCAGCTTGGCGAACTTCTGGCGCCACCGGGTGAACGAGGGAAGCCGCAGCCGCTTCACGATGATGCGGTCCACGGTTTCCTGCATCACGACTTCGGTCAGGAAGTACTGGCCCCCGGTGGCATCGGACAGCTCCGTGGCGGCGTCGTTTCCCAGGCGGAGCAGCTCCTCCCGGGCCAGGGAGTTCTTGTAATCCTCGATCCGCTGGAGCAGATACTCGTGGTAGCGCTGTTGGGGGGAGAGAACGGGACGCGCCCGCCGGGTCCGGGCGGACTCGGGTTTGGAGTCGAGCTGGGCGGCCGTGAGCATCCCTCCTAAGCTAAGACCGGAGCACGGTTTAGTCACCCCCGTTATCGTGCTGCTCTCCCGCTAACCGGCCTCGGCGCGGAGGATCACGCCTTTCAGGTACCCGGTTTCGGGGACCGTCACCACTTCGGGGTGGTCCACCCCCTGGCCCAGGTGCTCCAGCACGGTGAGGATGCGGCCGCTGTCGCGCGCGGCATCGGCGATCATTTCCAGGAATTCCGGACGGCGCACGTGGAAGGAGCAGGAGGCGGAGATCAGGACACCACCGGGTGTCAGGAGCTTCATCGCGCGAAGATTGATCTCGCGATAGCCCCGTAGCGCCTGGGAGACCGCCGACTTCGATTTGGCGAAGGCGGGGGGATCGACCACGATGGTGTCGAAACGATTCTGGGCCCGCTCCAGGGCGCGCAGCACTTCGAACGCGTCACCCTCGTCCCATTTGATATTGGAGAGGCGGTTGAGCTCGGCGTTGCGCGCGCCGCGCCGGAGTGCGTCTTCGCTGGTATCGATCGCGAGGACCGACGCGGAGCGGCGGGCCAGGTGCAGCGCAAAGGAACCGTGATAGGTGAAGCAGTCGAGGGCATGCCCGCCCGGAAGGGCCAGCTCTCCCGCCCTGAGCCGGTTGGGACGCTGGTCGAGGAATGCGCCGGTCTTTTGTCCGGTCCAGGGCGCGGCAAGGTAGCGCACGCTCCCTTCGTGGACCTCGATCTCCTCCGGCACCGAACCGTGCACCAGCTCGACCCCTTCCGACAGGCCTTCGTGCCGTCGCACCGAGACGTCGTTGCGGAGCAGAATGCCGTCGGGTGCGAGCACGCGGGCCAGCGCCTCGATGATGGCTCCGCGCATGGTCTCGAGCCCGGCGGAGAGGACCTGTACCACGGCCCAGCGGCCGTAGCGGTCCACCACCAGCGAGGGCAGGCCGTCGCCCTCCCCGTGCACGACGCGATAGGCGGTCGCGTCGATCCCCGAACGCCGCGCCGCCGCGCCGGCGAGCCGCTCGGCCCACCAGCCGGTATCCACCGGCCGGTCGGTGCGCTCCAGCAGCCGGAGGCGGATCTCGGAGCGGGGTGAGCAGAGCGCCTGCCCGATGAACTTGCCGCGCGGGTCCTCCACCGGGACCAGTCCCGGCTCGGCGGGCGAGCGGGACACGTCGCTCGCGTAGATCCACGGATGGCCGCGAACCCAGCGGTCGGCGCCGCGCCGCGTCACGATGGCGCGGTCGTCCGGGCCGCTCATGCCCTTGCTAAGATTCGATCCATGACCGGGAATGTAGCGGCCCACCTCCGGCTGATGCTGGTTACCGATGACCGGCTGCTCGCCGGCCGCGACCTCGTGGCCGTGTGCCGCGAGGCCGTGCAGGGAGGCGTCACCTGCGTTCAGCTTCGTCTCAAGCTGGCGTCACCGCGCGAGCTGGTGACGATTGCGCGTGCGCTCGTCGGCGCCCTTCGGGTACCGGTGCTGGTCAATGACCGGCTCGACGTGGCGCTGGCCGGGGGAGCGGCAGGAGTCCATCTGGGTCCCGACGATCTCCCGGTGCCGCTGGCGCGGCGACTGGTGCCGGCGGGCTTCTGGATCGGTGCTTCGGTCGGAAACGAGGGCGAGGCGGAGCTGGGGCGGGGCGCGGACTACTGGGGCGTCGGACCCTGGCGGGAGACGACCACGAAGACGGAGGCCGGGCCGGCGCTCGGCCCCGAGGGCTTCAGAGCGATACAGGCGCTTTCGAAAGGAATTCCCTGTGTCGCGATCGGTGGAATCCGGCCGGAGGATGGGGCTGCGGTGCTGGAGGCGGGCGGCGCCGGAGTGGCCGTGGTGTCTGGAATTCTTGGGGTGACGGATGTGGCACAGGCTGCGGGGCGTTACCGCTCACCATGAGAGCGAAGGCTCGGTGGATGCGACGACCTGCTCCTTGCTCCACCCCGGCAGCAGCTCCACCACGCGCAGTCCGTCGGGCGTTACGTCGAGCACGCAGCGCTCGGTGATGATGCGGTGCACGCACCGTTCACCGGTGAGGGGGAGGGAACACTGTCTCAGGATTTTGGGCTTCCCGTCCTTGGAGCAATGCTCCATGATCACGATCACCCGGCGCGCGCCGGCAACGAGGTCCATGGCGCCGCCCATGCCTTTCACCATCTTGCCGGGGATCATCCAGTTGGCCAGATCGCCCCGTTCCGAGACCTGCATTCCCCCCAGGATGGTGAGAGGAACATGGCCGCCCCGGATCATCGCAAATGAGGTGGCGCTGTCGAAGTAGCTGGTGCCGGGCAGCTCGGTGACGGTTTCCTTGCCGGCGTTGATCAGATCGTGGTCTTCCTCGCCCTCGTAGGGATAGGGCCCCACCCCCAGCATTCCGTTTTCCGATTGGAGCACGACCTCGACGCCCTCGGGAATGCAATCGGCGATCATGGTCGGCATGCCGATGCCGAGGTTGACGTAGAAACCGGTTTGTTCATTGAGGGTGAGCAGCTCGCGCGCCGCCCGCTGGACGATCACGTCCCTGATATCACCGCTCATGACCGTTTCCTCACGGTTCGCCGCTCGATGAGATGGGACGGCGCCCTGGCCTGGAAGATCCGCTGCACGAAGATGGCCGGCGTGTGGACCAGATCCGGCTCCAGCTCTCCGGGCTCCACCAGGTGTTCGACCTCCGCGATCGTCACCCGCCCGGCCATGGCCATCATCGGATTGAAATTCCGGGCCGTCTTCCGGTACACCAGATTGCCGAGCCGGTCGCCCTTCCATGCCTTGACCAGGGCAAAATCTCCGGTGAGCCCGCGCTCCAGCACGTAGCGCCGGCCGTCGAACTCGCGGACCTCCTTGCCCTCGGCCACTTTGGTGCCGACGCCGGTCGGGGTGAAGAAGGCGGGAATGCCGGCCCCGCCGGCGCGGATCCGCTCCGACATGGTCCCCTGGGGCGTCAGCTCCACCTCGATCTCTCCGGCCAGGAGCTGCTGCTCGAAGGTCTGATTCTCACCGACGTAGCTGGAGATCATTTTCTTGATCTGGCGGGTCTTGAGCAGATGCACGAGGCCGTGCTCGGAGGTGCCGGCATTGTTGGACACGATCGTCAGATTGCGCGGCCCCAGGTCTCGTACTGCGAAGATGCATTCCTCCGGCACGCCGGCCAGTCCGAAGCCGCCGACGAAGAGGCGAGCGCCATCGGGGATATCGGCGCAGGCGGATCGCGCGTCAGGAAAGACTTTGTTGTTCACCGGGGACGGCTCCGTCGGTCATCGTTGGGTGGAAAGATACGGCCGCACGATCGCACTCGCGGCCCCCAGCTTCCCGAGATCCACGCCGGTTCTCCCCGGGAAGGCTTCGACCAGCGCTTGGGTCGACACGTTCCCGGGCGCACCCGGCGCGTAGGGACACCCGCCGATACCGCCTGCGCTGGAATCGAATATCCGGATCCCCATCGAT
>JAXIPC010000187.1:0-12010 GCA_045403135.1 Gemmatimonadales bacterium
CCGCGACGCCGGCCAGGATCTCCCGAGCGCCGATCGACTCGGTCCGGAAGATGTCGTAGGAGAAATCCCGCGCGGCCAGCCAGGTGAGGAGAAACAGAATGCCCAGCATGAAGAGGGTGCTGAGGTAGACCTGTGCTCGCGGGACCGGCAGGACCGCCTCGGGCCCCGGAGCCGCCGCGCGCGCCGCCCGGAGCTGCCGGGTCGAGCGCCAGACCAGCAGGGGCAGCACCACCAGGATGTGCGCCAGCAGAATGCTGCCCAGCAGGGCCGGGTTCTTCACCGCCCGAAGCGCCGCTTGAGCTCGTCGATCAGCACCAGCCGCACGTCGCGGAAGGTGCGGATCAGCTTGAGGCCGGGATTCTGTTCGCTCAGGTAGCCGAGGTTCTGTTCTCCCCCGGAGATCAGGAAATCGGTGGTGACCACCCGATAGCGACGGAGGGTATCGAGCGGGGCTTCGGCGCCGGCCCGGAGGAGGAACCCGCCGATCCCGCGGTTCCTGTCTCCCTGCTCCATGACCTGCCGCAGCAGCGCGCCGGTCATCTCCACTTCCACCACCTTGCCGCCGAACGGCAGCAGCCGGATCACATCGTACTCGGTGACCGATCCGGGCGGCAGCACGTCGTCCAACCGGATCGATCCCGCGTTGAGCAGCGCGACCTCCGCCTCGGGCGCCTCGGCCCGGAGCGCCCGGGTGACGATCCGGGTGAAGTCGTTCTCCTGGTTGCGGACGATCACCTCGCGGGCATCGAGCGGCACCGGCAGTGTGGCGATAACCCGCTCGGGCGCGAGGCCGTCCCGGCGGAACGCCTCGTAGGCAATCCCGGTCCACTGCTTCACCTCGGCCGCGACCCCCGGCTGCTCCGCGATGGAGTCGGTGATGGCCAGGAGCCGCCACTCCACCTCCGGCCTCGAGCGCGGCCTGATCGTGAGGGTGACGATGGCCGCCGAGCGGGCGTTGGCGTCGGCCTTGATGATCGGGGTGAAGCGCGGTCCCCGGCGGAGGATCCAGTTCTCGTGCTCGTGGCCGCCCAGAATCAAATCGAGCTCGGGGAGGGAGTCGGCCAGATTCACGTCGTCCTGCAGGCGCAGATGCGTCAGGGCCACGATGGCGTCGGCGCTGTCCTTCAAGAGCGCCAGTTCACGGCGAAGGGCGTCGGCGGCGGGCAGGTAGCGCAGGTTGGGCCGGTGCACCTGGTCCACCGTGGCGCCGACGACCGCGATGCGCGCGGTGCGCCCGCGCGAGTCGGTCAGGCGGAGAATCAGGTGGGAAGGGATCCCGAGCAGCGGCCGGCCCAGCGAGTCGGTGACGTTGGTAGAGACGTAGGCAAAGCGGGATTCTCCGATGCGCGCCGCGAGCGCCGTCTCGGAGATATCGAATTCGTGGTTGCCGAGGGTGGCCAGGTCCAGGCCGGCGGCGTTGAGCACCGCGATCATCTGGCGGCCGGCGAGCCGCTCGCCATTCACCCGCGCGGTGCCGAGCGCGGAGGGGGAGACGAAGTCGCCGCCCAGCAGCATGCGGGTGGCGGGGTTGTCGCGTTTGAGCTGATCGAGCAGGGTGGCGACCCGGGCCAAGCCGCCGGACTTGCCGCCCTCGACCGGGGAAATCTCGTAGACGTCGTTGATGTGAAGCAGGGTGACGTGGACAGCGCCGTCGTCCCGGGGCGGGGGGGCGATTTGCGGGGAGCTCGGGGCGCAGGCGGCGAGTATCGCAAGGGCGAGGTGGGTCCTGCGCACCATCACTTCACCCTCCCATACTTTCGCAGCGCCGCTATCAGCCGGTCATGGGGCAACGCGTACACCCGATACCCGTTCGCGCCGGTCATGGTTTCTGCGGCCAGCATGGCGTTGAGGATCGCCTCGGAGGTTGCGTCCACCGTCGCCTCGAAAAGCCGATCGATCTGGTCGTTGGGGATCGCCTGCCAGGCTACCAGGCTATCGGGGCGATCGGCCCCCGGGTTGGCGGTGGAGAACGCCATGAAGATGTCGCCGGAGGAATTCCCGCCGATCCCGCCCATGCGGCCGATCCCCAGCGCGGCGCGTTTGACGATCCGCTTGAGCTGATGGGGCAGCAGCGGCGCATCGGTGGCCACTATCACGATGATGGAGCCGGTGTCACCGAGGTCCTCGCCAGGACCTTGCCCGCAGTGCCGCCCTCCCGCGTAGGTCCCGTCGGGGAGCGCCGAGAAACAGGGCAGCAGGTCGGGGATTTCCTGACCCACGGGTACCCCCGCCACCGAGAATCTTACCCGTCCTCCGTAGTTGCACTGCACCAGCACGCCCACCGTGTAATCATGCCGGAGCGTCGTGACGCGCCGGGATGAGGTACCGGTACCGCCCTTGAACTGATTGCAGACCATCCCGGTGCCGCCCCCGACGTTGCCCTCCGCCACCGCTCCTCCCTGCGCTGCATCGAGCGCCGCAAGCGCGTGTTCCCGGGTGACGTGAAAGCCGTTGATGTCGTTGAGGCCGCCGTCCCAGGTTTCCGCCACCACCGGCAGCGACCAGTCGAAGGCCTTGCCGCGGCGCACCACCCATTCGATCACCGCATCATGCACGATCCCCACACTATGGGTATTGGTGATCATGATCGGCCCGCCGAGCAACCCGGATTCCTCGACCCAGGTGGTGCCGGTCATCTCGCCATTGCCGTTGAGCGTAAACCAGCCGGCTGCGACGGCGTGCGGATCGGATTTGCCGCGGGGAAGGATTGCCGTCACCCCGGTACGCACCGGACCGTTGCCGCGCACCAGTTTGCCGTTGCCGGAAATCAGCGTCGTCATACCCACCTCGACGCCGGCGACGTCGGTGATCGCGTTGAGCGGCCCGGGCGTGCCGCTTTGCGGGATGCCGAGCTCCCGGGCGCGCTGCGCATGTGCCGTGGCTGAGATGAGCAAGGTCGCGAGGATGCAAGGGCGCAGGGGCGCAAGGACGGACGGTGGTTTCATGGCCGGGTGCCTCATCGTTTAGCGGGCGATGCCCAGGTCGGCGATCACGGGAAGATGGTCGGAACCGAGTTCGGGCCCTACCTCGGCGGAGAGCGGCCGCCAGGAGCCGCAGGCAAGGATGTGGTCGATGCGGACGGAGAAACGATTGAGGACGCGGGTCCAGCCGAAGCCCCGGCCCGCAGTGGAAAAGGCATTGGCGCAGCGGCCGAACCAGTCGCGGTAGATCCGGCTCTCGACCGGCAGGTTGAAGTCGCCTGCGATGATGGGGTTCAGGGTTTCGCTCTGGATCCAGCCGCTTATCCGGCGCCCGCCGACGTTGCGGATCTCGATGTTGACGCGCAGCCGGGTCGAGGTGCCCTCGCGGCGGAGCGGCGCCAGTCCCTTGCGGGGCGTTTCCAGGTGCAGGGCCACGACATCGATGATGCCCCTGTCGGTTCGGAGCCGGAAGAGGGCGGCATTGCCGGTGCCGCCCTGGATGCCGGCCTCCAGGCGCTGGAGGACCTTGGTTTCGACGACGGGAAAGCGGCTGCCAAGGCACAGCCCGCCGTCGATGGACTTCACGGTCCAGCCGGCCGGCCAGAGAGCGGGCTCGGCCAGGCGGGGCGGGCACTCCTGGAGGACCACTACGTCGGCGCCATAGCGCTCGAGGGAGCGGGGCACCTGGAGAAGCATCGGATTGATGCTGCCTTCGACGTTGAAGCTGATGACCCGGAGCGCCGGCGGCGGGCCGCCGCCGAGCCAGCGGCGCCAGCCGGTGCGGAACCCCATCACCGGCCCGAGGATGATGAGCAGGGCGGCGGCGATGGGAATGAGGAGGCGCGGCCGAATGAGCATCGCGGCTGTGGCGAGCGGAAAGGCGGGGAGCAGGAGCAGCCAGCGAGGACCATAGAGAAGGACGGTAGCCGGCCACCAGATGTCGCCCAGGGTCCAGATGAATGCGGTGGCGATCGTGGCGAGGGCGAGGTAGCCCCAGGCGGCGGGGCGGAGCCAGCGGATGAGCCAAGCGGGGGCGCGGGGGCGAGCGCGGTGCGGGGACGGCGGGCGGCGGGTGCGGGTCCACTCTGCCTGGGGGTGCGGGGCCACGGCGGGGATGGAAACGGCGCGGCCGCAGCTGCACCGCAGCGACCGGCCGGCGTGGGCGGGGTCGGCGTGGTAGACCTGGCCGCAGGAGCAGCGCACCTCGATGGACAGGGTGCCTCGGGGGAGGGTGGTGTCAGGAATTTAGCGCGGGCCGGCGCCGGGTCGGGGCCGCGGGTCCACGGTGGGTCCGTTGGGTGCGCAGGCGTTGATTTGCACCGGCCGAGGTTTTTTCGGTACCGGTGTTCCGGGCCGACGCCCATAGACAGCAAGGACGTCGGTAGGGAACCTCAACATGGCCGAGCCTCAGTTGCCTCCTCCGCAGCCTAAGCAGAGACTCTTGCATAGAATGCGGGTGAATCTCCGACTCCGGCATTTCAGCCCGAGAACCGAGGAGGCCTATACCGCCTGGGTCAAACGCTTCGTCAGGTTTCACCGCCTGGAACACCCGGACCGTATGGGCGACGTCGAGGTCACGGCGTTCCTGAGCCATCTGGCGGTCGATCGCCGGGTGGCGCCGTCAACACTGACGCAGGCGCTGGCCGCCCTACAGTTCCTTTACCGCGAAATCGTGGGGCGACCGCTGGCGATCGGCAGCGTCATCCCTCGTCCCCAGGCGCCGGTCCGACTTCCGGTGGTGCTCACGCCCGACGAGGCGCGTCGGGTCCTGGCCGAGCTGAGCGGAACTCAGCGGTTGATCGGGATGCTCCTGTATGGAAGCGGCCTTCGGCTGCTCGAGTGTCTCACACTTCGGGTCAAGGACGTCGACCTGGATCGGGGCGAGATCCGATTGCGACGGGGCAAGGGGGCGAAGGATCGAGTGACCGTGCTGGCGGAGGCGCTGCGGGAGCCGCTGCGGGCCCACCTGGCCCGGGTCCGGACGGTCTACGATCGAGACCTGGCGTCGTCGGACGGTGGCTGGGTCGAAATCCCTGGTGGCTTGGGCAACAAGTACCCCAACGCGGGCCGGACCTGGCCGTGGCAGTGGGTCTTTCCGGCGAGGCGGCAGTACGTCGACCGAATCGGCGGCCAGCGCCGGCGTCATCATCTGCACGAATCGGCGGTTCAGAGGGCGGTCGCGGCGGCGGCCATCCGGAGCGGGATCAACAAACGGGCGACGTGCCATACTTTCCGGCATTCTTTCGCGACCCATTTGCTCGAGGCCGGCGCCGATATTCGGACGGTGCAGGAGCTGCTGGGGCACCGGGACGTATCGACGACGATGCTGTACACCCATGTGCTGAATCGGGGGCGACCGGGCGTTCGGAGCCCGTTGGACCAGGCGGGATTGAAGGGCTTGCCGGAGGGTTAGCGATTTAGGCCGCGTCGACGTATTTCTATTGGGGATTGGGTTGCTTGTGGTTCGCGATTGAGGCGGGTCCAATGTTAGTTCTATGAAAGCGAGTGGCAAGGGCGGACTCCACCGTCGCTGATGGTTGAGCGATTGTGCCCTGGCCAATCAGCCCCGGTTGCTTGGGGTTCAAGCTGTGGCGGTCCTTCCGGGGCTGGGAGGCAGTCGTCTTCCGCATCGTGCACCTCGAGTGGCTCCGATCCTACTGGACGAATCGTCAGCGCTGGGGTCGCGCGCGCGCGCAAACCATGGTTCTATCTGAGACTCGGCATCGAGCCGGCCTGACGCATTGTCAGGTTCTGCGGAGGGGCCTAGAGTTAGGCGAGTGCCTCAGCCGGACTGCAGGCTGGACGGACTAGTATTGCCGAGACTGCCCTCCGCACCTTCGTCCCGGCACCGGGCGCCATCAGCGAGGGCACGCCCCCACCGCCGTCTTGAGTGCCGACTAGCGCGCTGCGATCGTCAGCTTCGTTGGATCGTAGGGCTCTCCTTTTTTCCACAGCCGCAGCGTGAGGGCCGCGAGCTTGCGTGTGAGCGTTACGCGGGCGAGTTCCGCGCGCATCCCCCGGGCGATCATCGCCTGGTAGAAGTCGCGCAGCGGCCCCGGGCGGGCCGTGGCGGCGGTCGCCGCGCCCTTGAAGGCGTCCTTGACCACCCGATTGTGATTCCGATTGAGCCCGCGGGTCATGGGCGGCCGACGCCGGCGCACCGGTTGGCCCGCCACGAGGGTGTAGTCCGCGCTGGACCGGGTGACCACCGCCAGCCCCGCGTACGCCCAGCGGTTTCGTTTGGTCCGAAACCGCCACGGCGTTTGCATAGTCGCGAGCAGCAGGGCGACCCGCACGGGCCCAAAGAATGGGATGGTCTGCAACATGGTCCAGGCCGGATCGCGTCGAGCCTCCGCGAGCAGCGCGGCTTTGGTCTTGGGTCGGAGTACCCGCAGCACATCGAGCTGGGCATAGAGCGCCTCGGCGCGCCACCGCGCCCCGCGCTCCGTCAGCTTGGTCAGCCAGTCCCCCCGACTCGTGGGGTGATAGACGCGCTTGCCGAGGGCCGGAATCGCTCGGGCCCGGAACAGGGCCTTCAGCCGAAGCATCACGCGCGTCGCGTCCTCCACCACGGTGCGATAGGTGCGGGCCAGCTCTTTCAGCGCCGCGCGGGAAGTATTGCCGTGATACACGGCGCGTACTCCGCCGCGCCGGAGGAGCTCGGCGAGCTGGTCGGCGTCGACTTGATCGCCCTTGTTTCCCTGCCGCGCCTCTCCCCGCCGATCACACACCACTACCCGCTCCACCAGAGGAGCCAACAGATCGTGCAGCCACTGCGCCTGGGTGCCTTCCTCGAAGACCACGTGCACCGCCCCGCGCATCCCCTGAACAAACTCCGTGATGGCGTGCTTCTCCGTCGGCACAATGCCCCGCGCGATCACTCGTCCCGTCTCTTCCCGCACTGAGGCCACGGTGCTTGCCTGATGCACATCGAACGCGACATACTTCGTGGTCCGTTTCATGAGAGCCGCTCCTTGCTGCTGGGGTCCATGGGTCTTGGCCGATTCCATGGTAGCAGCAAGGGGCGTGCTTTCAATATGCGTTAGGCTTCAACGGGGGTAGAAATGCAGACTTCGAGCCTCTTGCTCGTCTTTCTTGTTGGCCCGGTCAGTTTCGCTGCTGCGCAGAAGGCTCGCGAGTTCAGTAGTTTGGCGTGGCTTCCGAAGCCGGTGGAGGTCTTGGCCTCAAGCGTGGAGCGTGCCTGTGCCGCCCTCCCGCATCACGAGATCTACGTCGAACCGCCCCGTAGCACCACATGTCAAGTACTCCGGTACGTTTCGCTCGGCCGCGCCGCTGACGCTGCCTGGTCCTACGCCCTCTATCGCCACACCTCAGTCCGCTTTCCGGGCAGTAGCGAGCCCGATACCGTGTCTGAGCTTGAGCTCGTTCTTCTTACGGCGCCGCTCCAAGGCTCGGATCGCCTGGTCGCCATCGCCCATACCCGCCAAGATTTCACGGGCATCGCCGACATCTCCACAACGCTGGCCAATCACCCCGCCGGCGTGCTTCTTGGCGTCGAATTCTGCATCAACGGCACAGCAGGGTGTTGGCAAGAGTTCCTGCAGCGCGTGGGCGCGGAATGGCGAGAACTGGCCGACCCCCGAAGGCTGCTGATGACAGAGCTTCAACGCGCGGGCGTTCTCACAGGCTCAGCAGACGCCAGATTGGGAGCGCCGCACATTGACACCAGTACGCTACGGGGGCGTGCCGCATTCTATGATCCGAAAGACCCGAACTGCTGCCCGTCGCGCCGCGTCGAGTTTCAACTCGAGCTCACGGACCAAGGGTTGCACCTCCTCACGCTTGCGGTGGTGCCCGACTCGCTTTGAGTGGCCGTCGAAGCCTAACGGATCGCGCTTGCTGCTGCCGGTCCGCGGCGGCCGGCCTCAATGAATAGCTGACCTGATCGGGCCGCCGCGCCCCGCAGCAGAAGCGCGATCCGTTAGGCAGCAGCACGTACCGGTCCTTGATGCCGATCCTCCTCCGCCCCAGGCGGTCCTCAATGGCTGCCAGCCAGCGGTTCCCATCTCGGCGCATCCTCGCGATCGCTGGCGCGATCCTTGTCGCGGCTGTGTCATGCCGTTCCAACCCCCAGCCGGGCGTCGATGTGCGGCAGCGCAGTCGAGAATTAACGCGACACCTGTATGGTGGCGTGCTCGATCCGCTTCCGGGAAGCGCACTCCTGGATCTCGGAGGACCCGGGGATACTGTTTTGGTCCGGTGGTTCGTCGACCGTCGGCGCGACTCGCTGGGGCGCGAATGGCCGACGGATCCCTTGCTCACGCTCGAAGGACCGCAAGCCGGACCGACTTTTCTCGCGCGCCTCGGAGCTACGTACGGCCGCGACCTCGAGATGGTGGACGAGGGCGTCTATCGTTGCTACTACCCCCTGTGCGAGCTGCCCAACTCATTTGAGTACAACCGCATCGCGCGGTTCTCGAGACACGGGGACCACACCGTCACCGTGGCGTGGCTGTGGACAAACGACTCGCTCGTCGGCGGCTGGCTCATCCCGTCGCGCCGCGCGATGCCTTCGGCGCTCGAGACCTACGAGCCGAGAACGACGCTGCGGCTCCCCTTTGACGGGGAGTGGGTAGTGTTGTGGGGCGGCACGAAGCCGCACGAGAACTACCACGTGGCAGTCCCGCCCCTGCGCTTCGCCTATGACTTCGTGGTGGACTCGGGTGGATCGCTCCACCGCACAGACGGCAGGAGCAACGCGGACTTCTACTGCTGGGGGCGCCCGGTCCTAGCCCCGGCGGCTGGGCGCGTGGTAATGGCGCTCGACTCGTTCGCCGAGAACGTCCCTGGTGAGGCACGGGCGGGATATCGGGGACCGGGGAACTTCGTCGCCATCGATCACGGTGGGGGCGAGTTTTCGGTGCTCGCGCACCTTCGGCGCGGCTCGGTGCGCGTGGCCACCGGACAGAAGATTGAGACGGGCGAAACCGTCGGGGAGTGTGGGAACAACGGGGAGAGTGTGCTTCCGCACTTGCATTATCAGTTGCAGCTCGACCCGCGGCCCGGGCGACCAGTTCCCGCGCCGTTCAGCAACTTCATGGCGGAGGGTGTACGCGTCGCACGCGGCCAACCCACGCGGGGGCAACGCGTCATCCACGCGGCGCGGCCCTAGAAGGCATGTTTGGGCGCCTTGCTCAAAGAGCCGCTGCTGTCTAACAGGTCGCGGAAAAAGTAGCATCGAAGGAAGGGATATCTGGTCTTCGGTGCGCAATCATGGAGACGGATGCCGACGCTGACTCCGTCCTGCGCCCCGCAGCCCCCCTGCGGAGTGCCTTGGGCGCCCCGGCGACAGTCGGGGTCACGTCGGGGCCACCGCGAGGAGGCTGCGGAGGCGCACCAGATTGTAGACGGCACTGGCGAAGGCAAAGATCCAGCTCACGCGCTCCCGCCCGCGGTGATGCAGCTTGCGGAGCAGCCCGATGCATTTCTGCCACCCCAAACTCTTCTCCACCCATTTGCGCGTCCGCTGGCTGAGCGTATAGCCCGCGTGGCGCGTGGTCCGGCCATCGACCGACTCTGGCGGCGAAAGCGATGGAGGTTGGGGCTCACATGCGGGGTAAAGCCCAGGGTGCGGACGTCGGCGATAAACTCCAGCGTATCGTAGCCCTTGTCGGCCCCGAGCGTCCGGCGGCGATGCGTTGGCGCCAGGAGCGTAAGCATTTCCAGGGCGGCGTCCCGCTCCGCGTGGTAGTCGGGGGCGCGCACGTCCGTCTGCACGATCAAGCCGTGCCGATTCTCCGTGGCAGGCTCGCTTGATAGCCGAGGAAAGCGGCCCCATGGTGCGTCTTGCGCACGAGCCGCGCCTCGGGATCAGTCACCGAGCGATGGGTCGTGTTGGAGCGCTTCTCCCCGCGACAATTCACACTCGGATTGCTGGGATCGTCGTCCGACGGCGCCCGCGGCTCGTCGATCGGTCGAAAGCTCTTGTGACTGGCCCACGCCTCGAGCAGGGTGCCGTCGACCGTGAAGTGCTCGTGAGAGAGCAGCTGGTGCTGGTCGGCCAAGCCGAGCACCTGCTGAAAGAAGGCCCAGCGTGAACTTCACCTCGTCGCTTACCGCCACTCCACCCAACTCCAGGAGCTGGTTCCAGGTAAGCCCCCATTCCTTGCGGCTGAGGCTTGCCGGTGGCCGTGGAGGCGATCCGCTGGTTGCCCCACGGGTCGTTGATGGCGCTCCCCTGCTCCAGGGTGAAGGTCACCGGGCGAGCAACGCCGCGCAGCGTGAGATCGCCGGTGATGGCCGTTTCGCCCGCGCCGGTTTGCCTGATGTCGGTGGAAACGAACCGGATCTCGGGGTGCTTCGCCACGTCGAAGAAGTCGGGGGAACGGAGGTGTTCATCACGCTGGTCGACGCCAGTATCGATGCTGCTGGTGTCGATCGTGGCTTCCACCCGCCGGAGCTGGCCGTTCGGGCCAACCTCGGCGGTGGCGCTGAAATTCCGGAACTGCGGCCCGCTCACACGGCCGAACCTAGCGCTACAGGATTTTTTAGGGTAGAATGCACCTTCAAGTGATATACTATCGCTGAGGAGAGTATGGCCATACGACGAACGGCAAAGGCTGCTTGCCACGAAAGCTGGTGCCCGATTGAGCGAACCTTGGGAGCGATCGGAGGCATTTGGAAGGTGATCATCATCCGGGAACTTCTCACCGGGACCAAGCGGTACGGCTACTTGCATCGCACGATCGGAGGGGTCACGCACAAGATGCTGACACAGCAGCTGCGCGAGCTGGAACGGGACGGCTTAGTGCACCGCGAGGTTTACAAGCAGGTACCACCGAAGGTCGAGTACTCGCTCTCCGAGTTAGGCACGCGGCTCGCGCCGATTCTTGAGGCGATGCACTCATGGGGACGGGAGCTCCACGATGCCTCGGACGGTGGCGGACCGGCCGGGACAGCGCAGACCAGCGCAACGGGCCAGCGATCAGTCGTATCCGCCATCTCCTGATCGACCCGCTACCTTCGGTGGGCAGTAATCCGCCGGCCTGGTCCAGAACACGATCGGATTGACCATGGAAACCGACGTTGCAGTGCGCCAGGCCGTCTACGGGCACTTTGTCAGCACCGGCGCCGCTCCGACCGTTGCTTCTCTCGCCAGCTCCCTAGGTCTCACCACCCGCGATATGGCGGCTGCATTGCAGCGACTGTTCGAGCGTCGAGTCCTCGTCCTGAGCCCTGACGGGGAACAGATCCTCATGGCGCCCCCTTTCTCGGGCATATCTACGCAGCATCACGTTCTGACCGGCGGGCGGGAGTACTTCGCGAACTGTGCCTGGGACGCGTTCGGTGTGCTCGCCGCGCTTCAGCAAGACGGGCTGATCCGGTCTCGCTGCGAGCAAACTCGTGAGCCGTTGGACATCCCGGTGCATACCACCGGGCCTGAATCCATTCTGTGCACAGTCCACTTTGCCGTTCCCGCCGCCCTCTGGTGGCGGGACATCGTCTTTACCTGAAGCACGATGCTTTTCTTCCGGTCGGAAGAGCGCGTGAATGAGTGGTGTCAGGCAAAGGGACTGCCGAGGAGACCGCTGGTCTCCTTAACGCAGCTTTGGCGGCTGAGCGTGGCATGGTACGCGAACCGACTAACAGCCGACGCCCGCCGGCCGGCCCCGAGCGAAATGGTGAGCATCTTCACGAGCATCGGGCTGAATGGGCCATTTTGGGACCCGCAGGCCGATGAATTCCGCTAGCTGGGGCAGGGGCTCGATGCTGCCGGAACCAAGGACGCTGAGACGGTCGTCACCGTTGAGCTCAGTCCGAGTCGAAGCGGAACGCAATTGCGACTGACCCATGCAGGTTTCCAGGATGAGGAGTCGAGGAACAGGCACGACGAGGCATGGCCCAAAGGGCTCGAGCATCTCGACACGGTCTTCCGCACGTGAAGCGGGGTTCTCCTGGGCGCCGGCGTCTCCCGGGGATGGAGTCGTCCTTGAGCGCAAGCTGCTCGGAACAAAGCGAGGCACTATGATCCAGACAGGCTTGGTAGGGCTCGGTTATTCAGCAACGCCCGGGTGGAACCTCAATGTTGGGAGCGGCGAGCGTTCCTTCATCTCGACCGACATTCCCTT
>JAXIPC010000240.1:0-38276 GCA_045403135.1 Gemmatimonadales bacterium
CGCGCGTCCCACGCAAAGTCGATGATGTTCCCGATCAGCGGCTCCACCGCGTAGGGCGTCACGACGAACCGCGGCCGGAGCGTCATCATCTGGAGCGATTGCCGGGTCGGCAGCGCGGCTTGCGCCCGGGTGACGGCGGTATCCAGCGTGTTCCACGGTGCGGGTGGCCGTTTGTAGGTCGGGAGCGGCACCTCGAGCTCAATGTCCGTCGTCGCCGGGTCGGTGGCGATGCGGGTGAGCGCCGTGCCGCCCACGGTCCAGCGCAATCCTCGCTCGACCAATTGCTGAAAGCCCGGCCGGCTCCAGGTACGTTGGTCGTGGCCCCACGCGGTATAGAACACCCGTCCCTTGCCGTAGGTTCGCACCCAGGTCCACGGCTCATCGTGCCCGTTTTCCCGGCGAACTTCCAGCACCGTCCGGTTCACCAGATTGTGCTTGGTGTGGATATAGGTCTCGTCCCACGACTCGAAGACCGGCACCCCGGCGATGGCCGGATGATCGGCCGCTACCCGCACGGTGCTGAAGGTTCCGGTCCCGTGACTCTTGAAGGCGGCGCCGACCAGGCGGATGAATTCTTCAGAGTTCTGGAACGACGCCGAGGCGCAGTGCAACACGACCAGCCCGCCTCCGTCTCGCACGAACGCCAGCAGCGCGCCAATCTGGGGATCCGAGACCGCGAGATGGTTGTTGTACAGCATCATGGCATGATAGCGGGCGAGCTCGGCGGGGTTGAGGTCGTCGCGATTGTCGGTGTAGAAGAGGTCGACTCCATCCTTCGACAGGATCGGGAGGAGCTCCTTGGCCCGAAGGGTCGGCTGGTGGTGCCCATTGTCGCCAAGGAAGAGCACCCGGAGCCGTTCCACCCGCGGCGCCTGTGCCTCCGCCGCGGCCGGGAACAGGAGCGCCGCGATCACCACGGCGGCAACCTTGAGCTTCACCGCGCGGTAGCCGCCGCGGCGTCGGTCCGAGAGGTAGATCACCCCGAAGACCAGCACCAGCAGCAGCGCGGCCGGCGCCACGTACCGGAACGAATGCTGTCCCCCTGATGCCTCCACCGGC
This sequence comes from Gemmatimonadales bacterium, assembly GCA_045403135.1. Lineage (GTDB taxonomy): Bacteria > Gemmatimonadota > Gemmatimonadetes > Gemmatimonadales > GWC2-71-9 > JABFSM01. The sequence goes on from JAXIPC010000240.1 coordinate 1,060, forward strand.
TGCAGAATCGCATTGGCCTCAGCTACCAGCGGCTCGTTCGGGATAGCGCTCGCCACGATCGCGCGCAAGGCGTTGGCCGCCGCGTCGTTATGGATGTTCCCGGTCTGCTGCATCGTCGCGAGGGCCGCCCGGGCGGCGTCGATGGCCTCCTGAGCGTCGCGGGGCTGATAGCCGAGCGTCGCGACGTCGGTGACGCCCTGTGCGCGGGTGATGTACGTCTGATATTTCTGCTCGACCTGCTGCAGCAGCGTCACTGTTGCCGGCGGCAGCGCCTCGGCCAGGTACCGGTCGGCGAGCTTGCCCATGAGGGGGACGCCGACGGCGCCGGCCATGCCCAGGCCAATGCCCGCGGTCAGCACGATTCCGAGGGAGCCTGTCTTGGGCATCTTCTCGCTCACCACACCGACCATGGTCGGGAAAAAGAAGGCCACACCCCACGCAAAGACCGTGGCGGCAGCCAGCGCGCTCAGCGTACCGGACGCGAAGCTGAGGAGGAAGAGGCCCGAGCCGGTGAGGATGGCGGCGGTCAGCAGCATGCCCGTCGGCGCGAGTCGTTCCACGAAGTGACCGGCCAGTGACCGCAGCACCACCATCCACCCGCTGATCCAGACCAGTACCAGGATGCCGTGCAGTCCAGCCGACTGCAGCACCGCGGGAACCCAGCGCATTGGCCCGAGCTCGAGCGACGTGGTCAACGCCATCATCAGCAGCATGAGCAGGAAGAGCGGGTTCGTCAGGGTGTAGCGGAACATCTCCTTTACCGGAAGGCCGTGCTCCGCGTTCTCGGTTTGGGGGAAGCGCTGCGGCAGCAGGATCAGACCGTAGGCGAGAATCGGCACATAGATAACCGCGAGCTGGTAGGGCCACGCGGCGAACCTTCCGCCCCACGTCGCCAGCACGAACCCGGTCAGTCCGCCCAGCACGATGCCGATCGGGAAGAACGCGTGGAACCAGTTCAGGTGTTTGGTTTTCTGATCCGGGAAGAGGGCCGCAACCAGCGGATTGCCGGTCACCTCGATCATGCCGTTGCCGGCGGCGAGGGTCGCCGCACCGGCCATCAAGAGCCAGAAGGCCGACGGATCACCGGCCCGGGCCGCGGCGGAGATCATGAGAGTGATGCCGGCGACATGGCCCAGGAAGGCCAGGCGGGCGCCGGTCTTGAGGCCGAATGCTTCGAGCAGCGGTCCCATCACCAGGAGCGAGATGGCCATGCCCCAGAGCGCCGCGCCGCCGATCAGCCCGACCTGGTAGTTGGTCAGGATGAACTGCTGCTTGAGCTGCACCAGGATGTTGCTCACCAACGCGAACGACGCGCCCGTCGGGATGAGGGCCAGGCAGATTCCGAGGAACAGGCGGCGCCGATGAAGATCGCCGGACGGCGCGCGTGCGTCGGCCATGGGGGGTGCTCCAGGGGAGGGTAGGACCCCGAAAGTATACTGCCTAGATGACGCCTCCGCGCCGGAGCCGGCCCAGCGCATCGTGGGTTTCCTCGTGGGCCGCCAGCACCTCAGCCGGCGCGACGGTCGCAACCCCCGATTTGGCCACTTCCAGACCCGCGGCATAGTTGGCCAGATTCGCCGCCTCGCGCATGGTTGCGCCCGCCGCGAGCGCCGTGGCCACCCAGGCGGTCACCGTGTCTCCGGCTCCCGACACATCGAATACCTCGCGCGCGAGGCTCGCGATGTGGCTGACGGCCTGGTCCTTGGTGACCAGCACCATCCCGTCGGCCCCGAGCGTGAGCAGCAGGTTGTCCACCTGGAGCTTCGTCAAGGCCTCCTGCAGCGCATTCTGCCCCGAAAGGTCGAGCGTCGCGCCGAGCGCTGCCTCGAGCTCGCGCCGATTGGGCTTGAACACCGTGGCGCCCGCGAAGCTGAAGAAATTCCTGAATTTCGGGTCCACCACGACCGGGATGCCGCGCCGCTTCGCGGCACCCATGGCGGCTCCGATCAACGCCGCGGTCAGGGCGCCCTTGTTGTAGTCCTCAAACACCAGCGCGTCGGCGTCCACCAGCGCGGCGAGCGCGGTGGAAATCAGCCGTTCCTGATCCTGCCCTTCGACCGGCGTGTCGACCTCCTCGTCGATGCGGACCACCTGCTGGCTCCGCGCCAGCACCCGAGTCTTGGTGGTGGTGGGACGACCCGGAATCGGCACGAGGTAGCGGTCTTCCAATCGCGATGCGGCCAGCTCGGCCCGGATGGCGCCGGCGTGACTGTCGTCGCCCACCGCGCCCACGAGCCGGCAGGAAGCGCCGATGGCGGCAACATTGGCGGCGACGTTGGCCGCACCGCCGAGCGCGCTTCGGGTTTCCCGGATGGCCACCACCGGCACCGGGGCCTCGGGGGAGAGCCGTTCGGTGTCCCCGACCAGGTACCGGTCGAGCATCACGTCGCCGATGACCGCGATGCGCCGGCTTTTCATCCGGTCGAGCAGCTGGACCAGGCGGTCGCGCGCGATCGGCGGCGGTTGCGGGGTGGGTCTCATCGATCCGCCTTCAGCAATGTGAACTCATCGGTAGCCCTGACGCGGCCCTCGACGCCGGTCCTGGGGTGATACCTGCGCACACGAAAGGTAATCCGCGCCCTAGGGCCGCGCCGCTATCTTTGAGACCGATGCAATCGAAAGAACTTCGTGTCGAGGCCACCCGAGGCCAGCTGGTCGAATCGGTGCACCACGTCAGCGTGGCGGTCGTCGATGCGAGGGGCCGGCTCATCGCGGCGTCGGGAAATCCTGCCGTCCCTGCCTGGTGGCGCTCCGCCGCCAAGCCGTTCCAGGCTCTCCCGCTTCTCGCCGACGGCGTGGCCGAGCGGTTCGGACTCGACGAGGAGGAGCTGGCGCTCGCGTGCGGATCGCACTCCAGCGAGGCCGCCCATCTCGCGGTGGTGCGGCGCTTCATGGAAAAAGCGGGTGTCACCGAGGCCCAGCTGTCCTGCGGGACCCACACCCCGCTCTCGCCCGCCGTCGCTCGCGCGGTGACCTGCGGCTCCGCCACACCGACGCCCGCCTGGAGCAACTGCTCCGGCAAGCACGCGGGCATGCTGGCACTCGCCCGGCATCACGGCTGGCCGCTCGAGGGCTACCATGCCGCCGGCCATCCGGTGCAGGAGCGAATCCTTCGAGATATCGCGCGCTGGAGCGGGGTAGCCCCGGCCGATCTCGAGCTCGCGGTCGACGGGTGTACCGCCGTCTGCTTCGGACTGCCGGTGCAGGCGATGGCGCTGGCCTATGCGCGGCTTGGCGCGTCGGAAGAGCCGGCCGCCCGGCGGGTGGTTGCCGCGATGATGGCGCACCCACTGATGGTGGCCGGCACCGGACGGCTCTGCACCGATCTGATGACCGCCTGGCCTGGAGGCATCGTCGCCAAAATCGGTGCGGAGGGCGTGTACGGGGCGGCTATTCCCGAGCTCGAGCTGGGCGTGGCGCTCAAGGTGGAAGACGGCGATATGGCGTCGTCGGGCCGGGCGCTGCTCGAAGTTCTCCGACAGCTGCTGTCGCGAGTAGCGCCAGGACGCACGGCGGTGCTCGGAGCCGCCGCGCTCGCTCCGTACGGCCCGCAGCAAATCCGCAATACCAGAAACATGGTCACCGGCGAGCTGCGCGCCGCGGGGGAGTTGCGGTTCTTCGATGGGTGAGGCGCCAGGGTGGTTACCGGCATGAGCGCCCGATCCGAGAGTTTGGAGCATCTCGATGGGCCCACGCTCGCCCTGGTGGCTCTCTCTGCCGCCATCGCCACGGGCCGTGAGCCGCTGATGGAGGAGCGCTGCCGGTCGTGCCTCGAGGCGGCGGTGCCCGCGCTCTGGGTGGACGAGCTGCTGCTCCAATCGCTGCTGATGGTCGGGTGGCCCCGCGCCCTCACCGCCGCGGCCGTATGGCGCCGAGTCGGCCCCGCGGAGCCGGCACCGGGAGAGGACGGCACCGACCACGCGCACAGTCCGGAGTGGCGGGCCCGGGGTGAGTCGGTGTGCCGCACGGTGTACGGCGGCAGCTACGAGCGGCTTCGCGAGAACCTGCGGGCACTGCATCCAGCGCTCGATGCGTGGATGGTCACCGAAGGGTACGGGCGCACCCTCGGGCGTTCCGGGCTCGACCTGGCACGGCGGGAGCTGTGCGTGGTAGTCCAGGTGGCGGTGCAGGGCGCCGAGCGGCAGCTCCACTCTCACTTGAAAGGCGCCCGCAATGCCGGTGCAGCGCCGCGGGCAATCACCGAGGCACTCGACGCGGTGCGCCCGATGCTGGGCGCGCCCGAAGCCGAGCTGGCGTGGTCTCTCTGGAATCGGATCAACGCATGAGCTTCATCGATCGGGCCGTGGTCAGAGTAGTGGCGGGTACCGGCGGCTCCGGCGCCAGCTCCTTCGCGCGGTTCAAATACATTCCCAAGGGCGGCCCCGACGGAGGAGACGGTGGGCGTGGCGGCTCGATCTATCTCCGCGGAGATCCGAACCTGGCCACGCTCCTCGACTACCGGTACCGCTCGGAGTGGAAGGCGGAACGGGGCCAGCACGGCAAGGGCAAAACGATGACCGGCCCCTCTGGTAACGACCTCTACCTTCCGGTCCCCCCGGGCACCGAGGTCCTCGACACCGCTTCCGGGCAGTTGCTGGGAGAAGTGCTCCGGGCCGGAGACGAGTTCCTGGTGGCCAAGGGCGGCCGGGGCGGCCGGGGCAACGCCCGGTTTGCCACACCCACCCACCAGGCGCCCCGGGAGTGGGAGCCCGGAGAGGAGGGGGTGGACCGCCAGATCGAGCTCGTGCTGAAGCTGATAGCGGACGTAGGACTGCTGGGTGAGCCCAACGCGGGCAAGAGCAGTCTGCTCGCCACGATTTCCGCCGCCAGGCCCAAGGTCGCCGCCTATCCCTTTACCACGCTCGAGCCCAACCTCGGCGTGGTGGGCATGAGCGAGTCCCGGAGCTTCGTCGTCGCGGACATTCCGGGCATCATCGAAGGCGCCCACCAGGGCAAGGGGCTCGGCCTCAAATTCCTCCAGCACGTCGAGCGGACCCGCGTTCTCGCCTACCTGGTGCCGCTCGATAGCGACGATCCCGCCGCCGCCTACCGCCGGCTCCGCAAGGAAGTTCGCTGCTACAGCGAGCTCCTGTACGAGAAGCCGCACATCGTGGTGCTTTCCAAACGGGATCTGATTCCCCCGGCCGATCCGCTGCCCAGGCTCGAGGTTCCCGATGCCCGAGCCACGATGGCCGTCTCGAGCGCGGCGCGGATCGGCCTCGACCCTCTCAAGTCCACCCTCTGGGAGTTGGTGGCCGAGGCCCGGGCGGAGGCCGAAGTGGTGGACGAGTTTGCGGACGACGCCGATGGCTGACTGGAGTGATTCGGAGCGCGAGGCCTACCTCACCCTCGCGCTGGTCCCCGGCATCGGCGCGGCGCGGCTCCTCACCCTCCTCGACAGGTTCGAAACTCCAGACGGCGCCCTCTCGGCGCCGTTCGAGTTATTGCGCACCGTTCGCGGGATTTCCGATGCCGCAGCCACCGGCATTCGCTCCGCGAGCCGCGCGGCGACGCGGCGGGCACTTGCGGCGCTCGAAGAAGCGGGTGGCCATCTGTTGCTCCCGCCGGACTCGGCATTCCCGGTGTCGCTGCTTCAAATCCCGGACCCACCCACCTCTCTCTTTGCCCTCGGCAAACTCGAGGCGCTGGAGCGGCCGGCCGTGGCCGTGGTGGGCAGCCGAGACCACTCGGCCTACGGCGCCGAGGTGTGTCGCGGAGTCGCCCGGGCCGCCGCGCAATCGGGCATCGCGGTGGTGAGCGGGATGGCGCGCGGCCTCGACGCCGTGGCGCACGCGGGCGCGCTGGAGGCGCCCGGACTTACCATCGGCGTTCTGGGCAGTGGCCTCGGCGTGATCTATCCCGCCGCAAACCGGAGGTTGTACACCCAGGTGGAGGAGCAGGGGTTGCTGCTGAGTGAATTCCCTCCCGGCGAGCGCCCCACCGTCGGGAGCTTTCCGCGCCGCAACCGACTGATCAGCGGGCTCGCGCGGGTGACGGTGATCGTCGAAGCCGCCATCAGCTCGGGAGCACTGCAGACGGCGGAGTGCGCCCTGCAGCAGGGCCGGGAGGTGATGGCGGTGCCCGGGCCCATCACCAGTCCGGTGTCGGCGGGCACCAACCGGCTGATCCGGGACGGCGCCGCGCCACTGCTCGAGCTCGATGATCTGCTCGCCCACTTTCCCGAAGCCGGGCGTCCCGGCACCCCGAATGCCGCCGCGGAGCCGGGCGCGCTCGCACCGGTGGAAGGGCGCATCGTCAACGCCCTCTGGGCCGGGCCCCGGAGGGTGGAGGAGCTGGTCGAGGCCTGCGGCGCGCCGGTGTGGGCCGCGCTCGATGCGCTGTCGGCCCTGGAGCTGGGGGGAAGGGTGAGGCAGGAGGCGGGGGGGCTGTACCGGCTGGTGACGCCGGCCCTGTTTCGGTGAGCGGTGAGCGGTGAGCCGTGAGAGGTAACCGCCTTTCCCGCTCACCGCTCACGGCTCACCGCTCACCTGCCATATTCCCACCCGTGCACCTCTACGTCCACGTCCCCTTCTGCGCCCGGCGCTGCAGCTACTGCGACTTTGCCATCGCGGTGCGGCGGGAAACGCCTTCGGCGGCCTTCGTGGACGCCATCGAGCGCGAGTGGGCCGGCTGGCAATCACATTCAGCCTGGCACCTCGCACCGGAGCTGGACACGGTCTATTTCGGCGGGGGCACACCCTCGCGGCTCCCGCCCGAGGCCATCGCGCGACTGCTGTCCGCGTTCCGCCGCGATCGCGCCATCGCCCCCGGCGCGGAAGTAACCCTCGAGGCCAATCCGGACGACGTTGACGGCCCGCGGGCCGCGGCGTGGCGCGCCGCGGGGGTCAATCGGATTTCGCTCGGCGCCCAATCCTTCCAACCGCCAGTGCTCGAGTGGATGCATCGCACCCACAGCGCCCTCCAGATCGAGGAAGCGGTCGCGACGCTGCGCGCCGCCGGCTTCGGCAACATTTCCCTCGACCTCATCTATGCCGTCCCGGAGGTGCTGGGGCGCGACTGGTCAGCGGACCTGGGCCGCGCGATCGCGCTCGCGCCCGAGCACCTGTCCTTGTACGGCCTCACCGTGGAATCGCAGACCCCACTCGGGAAGTGGACGGCCCGCGGTGAATCCCTGCCCGCGCCGGACGACCGTGCCGCGGACGAATACCTGATGGCCCACCGCGAGCTCGTTGCCGCCGGGTTCGAGCACTACGAGGTGTCCAGCGCCGGCCGTCCCGGCTTCCAGGCCCGCCACAACTCGGCGTACTGGCGCCGGGCCCCGTTCCTCGGCCTCGGTCCCTCGGCGCATAGCGGGTTCGGCGCCGAACGCGCCTGGAATGTCCGCGACTGGGAGGACTACCGACGCCGGAGCGCGTCGGGCCGCCCGGTGCGCGCGGCGTCGGAAGTGCTCACCACCGAGCAGGTTGATCTGGAGGAGCTCTACCTGGGACTGCGCACGTCGGCCGGCTTGCGATCCGCCCTGGTGCCCTCCTCGACGGGCGCGCGTTGGGTCGCGGCGGGGTGGGCGGTCGAGCGCTCTGGCCGGCTCGCCCTTACCCCGGAGGGGTGGCTGCGGCTCGACGCGCTGGTGGCAAGCCTAAGTCATTGCTAAATTTCCTTTTATGCAGAGCGGCGAGGGCCTCACCGAACGGCAGTTTCGGATTCTCGAGGCGGTGATCCAGATCTACGTCGAAACCGCGCAGCCCGCGGGAAGCCAGGCGGCTGCCCGCCGGTCCCGGCTGGGCATCTCGCCGGCGTCGGTGCGCACCGCCATGGGCGAGCTCGAGGCCAGAGGATATCTCTTTCACGCGCACACGTCGGGCGGGCGAATCCCCACCGATCGCGGCTACCGGCTCTACGTCAATCAGCTCATGCGGCCGGCCGTCGTATCGGACAGCGCGCGGGCCAAGATCGAAAGCGAGATCGCGCCCGGCTCCCGGAACGCCATCGACGAAATCCTGCGGCGCGCCGCCCAGGTGCTCGGGGTGCTTACCCAGGAGCTGGGTGTGGCCATCGTCCCCACACTCGACGGTCTGGTGCTGGAGCGCCTGGAGCTGGTCCGGGTCTCGAGCGAGCGCCTGCTTGCGGTGTTGACCCTGCAGAGCGGGCTGGTGCGCACCATCTTCGTCGAGGTGCCCGCCGCGGTCGCGCCCGATGCGGTGGAGCACGTCTCCCGGATCCTGAATGAGCGACTGGCCGGCCTGTCCCTTGGAGAAATCCGCAGCACGCTGCCGGAGCGGGTCCGCGACGTGGGAGGCGCCGGCGGCGGCGGCGAGCTCCTCAACATCTTCGTCGCGCAGGGGGAGGATCTCTTCGATCTCTCGGCCGGCGAGAGTGCGGTGATGCTCGGAAGCGCACAGCCGCTCGCCGACCAGCCGGAGTTCGCCTCGAACGGGCGGATGCGCCACCTCCTGGATCTGACCGAGCGACGCGACCTGCTCCGGCAGGCGTTCGAGGACCATCACCGGCGCGGTCTCACGATCACCATCGGCAGCGAGAACACCGATCCGCAGCTCACCGAGTTCACCCTGGTCACCTCCTCCTACCGCAGCGGCGGACTCTCCGGCGTGATCGGAGTGCTCGGCCCCACCCGAATGCCCTACGAGAAGATCATCGGACTGGTGGAGCACACCAGCCGCATGGTGGAAGGATTGATGGAGTGAGCGATTTTTATCAGCTGCTGGGCGTGCATCGTGACGCGACCGACGACGAGATCAAGCGGTCCTACCGCCGGCTGGCGATGGAATTTCATCCCGACCGGAACTCCGCGCCTGGCGCCGAGGCCAAGTTCAAGGAAATCGCCGAGGCATACGAGTGCCTGATCGATTCGCAGAAACGCGCGGCCTACGACCGCTACGGCGAGGCGGGACTCCGGGGCGGAGCCGGCGGATTTCATCACGTCGACCTGGCGGAAGCGCTCAATATTTTCATGCGCGACTTCGGCGCGATGGGCGGCTTCGAATCCCTCTTCGGCGGGGGCCGGTCTCAGACCGAACCCCGCCGCGGGCAGGACATCCGGGTGTCCGTCAAGCTCACCCTGCAGGAAGTGGCCACCGGAGCCAAGCGCTCGGTCAAGCTCAAGACCATGCTCAAATGCGAGGCCTGCGCCGGGGCCGGCAGCGCCAAAGGCAAGCGGCCGAGCGGGTGCTCCACCTGCGGCGGGAGCGGCGAGGTTCGCCGCGCCACGCGCAGCGTGTTCGGACAGTTCGTGTCCGTTTCGCCGTGTCCCGCCTGCGGCGGCGAAGGCGTCATCATCACCGATCCCTGCGATGCGTGTCGCGGCGAGGGACGGGTACGGGGCGAGCGCACCGTGCCGGTGGACATCCCCGCGGGCGTTTCGAGCAACAACTACATCACGCTGCGCGGGCAGGGCGCCGCCGGCCCCCGCAACGGCGCCACTGGCGACCTCCTTATCACCATCGAGGTCAAGGACGACGAGCGCTTCGAACGCCACGGCGACGACCTGAGCCTGGACCTCCCGGTCTCCTTCAGTCAGGCTGCGCTCGGCACCAGCGTCACCGTGCCGACGCCCTATGGAGACGAGCGCCTCCCCGTGCCGGCGGGGATCCAGTCCGGCACCGTGCTCCGGGTAAAGGGCAAGGGACTCCCGCGGCTGGGACAGCATGGCGCCGGGGATCTGAACGTGCGAGTCCATGTCTGGACGCCGCAGAACATGACCGCCGAGCAGTGCCAGCTGCTGGAAGCGCTGTCCAAGGTCGAAGGCGCGCCGCCCAAGGAGGGGAGCAGCTTCTGGTCGCGCCTCAAGGAAGCGCTCGGGGCATGAGCTGGTGCGCGCTCGACGTGCGGAGCCCGCCGGAAACGCGCGACGCGGTCGCCACCTGGCTGGTCGGTCGCACCGGCCAGGCGGTCGAAGAGCGCGATGATGGCATGCTCACCAGCTTCGCGGCGAGCGAATCCGAAGCGGGCTCGCTCCTCTCCGAGCTCCAATCGGCCTTCGGTTCGGGCATCGCGGCCGCCGCGAGACCGCTTCCGGACGTGGATTGGAGCCGGCGCTGGCGCCAGGGCCTCGAGCCCAGGCTCATCGGCCGGCTCACCGTCACCCCGAGCTGGACGGCGCCCGAAGAGCGGCTTGAGCACACCGTCGTCATCGATCCCGAAACCGCTTTCGGCACCGGCGAACACGGTTCTACTCGCGGCGCGCTGATACTCCTCGACCGCCTCTTGCGTCCCGGCGATCGGGTGCTCGATCTCGGCAGTGGCAGCGGCATCCTCGCCATCGCCGCCGTCAAGCTCGGTGCCTCTCGCGCCACCGGGATCGACATCGATCCGGAGACGGAGCCGGTCGCCACGAACAATGCCCGGCGCAATAGCGTGCTCGGCCGGGTCGCCTTCCTGACGGGAGACGCCGCGACCCTCGCCGGCTTGCTCGCGCCCGCCGAGCTGATCGTCTCCAATATTCTCCGCTCGGTGAACCAGAGTTTGCTCGCGCGGATCAAGGCGTCGCTCGCGCCCGGCGGGATCGCCATCTTTGCCGGCATGGAGCTGTCCGAGCGCCCGATATTCCTCGACGCGCTCGCTGCGGCCGGGTTCCTCGTAGTCGACGAGGCGGTCGACGAGGCGTGGTGGAGCGTGGCCGCCCGCGCCGGGTGAAGTGCATTCCGTTCTGGTGGCGCCCGGCTCACTGGCGGTCGGGTCCGCGACGGTCCTCGATGAGGAGGAGCGGCACCACCTCCGGGTTCGCCGTGCAGTCGCCGGCGAGAAGGTGCGGTTGCTGGACGGGGCCGGCGCGGTCGGAGAGGGACGGTTAGTCCAGGTCGGCGCGGAGCTGGGTGTCCAGATCGAGCGGATTCGCGAGGTGGCGGAGCCTCCGGCATTCATGCTCATCGTCGGGGCGGGGGACAAGGAGCGATTCGGCTGGCTCGCCGAAAAATCCGCCGAGCTGGGAGTGACCGACCTGTCCCCTCTGAAGACCGATCGCACCCGGAGCGTGGCCGCCGGCATCCGCGAAGGCCACGTGGCGGCGCTCCAGCGCCGTGCCCGTCAGGCCATCAAGCAGTCGGGCTCGGCTTGGGCGCCGCGGGTTACGGTGCCGGTCGACGTGAAGTTCGCCGCGACCCGGGGGCTGGCCGAGTATCGCTGGCTGGCCGACGCCACCGGCGAGCCGCCGCCCCAGCTTCCCCAGGACGTACCGCTCGTCGTCGTGGTAGGCCCCGAAGGGGGCCTCATCCCGCCCGAGCGCGAAATACTGCTGACCGCGGGGTTCCGGCGCGTGCGTCTGGCGCCTGACCTGCTTCGTTTCGAAACCGCCGCGCTCGCCGCGGCGGCGGTGGTGGCCAGCCAGCGACCCCGGAGACCGCAATGAGCGATTGTATCTTCTGCCGTATCGTGGCCGGCGAGATTCCCGCGAAGGAGGTGGCCCGCTCGGCCGGCGCCATCGCCTTTCACGACCTCAATCCGCAGGCCCCCGTCCACGTGCTGGTGGTGCCGACCACGCACCTCGACAATGCGGCAGCCACCGATACCGACGAGGGCGAGCGGGTTATGGGTCGGACCGTCAGGCTCGCGGTCCAGGTGGCTCGCCAGCTGGGTCTCAGCCAAACCGGCTACCGGCTGGTGCTGAATACCGGATCGGACGGCGGCCAATCGGTCGGCCACCTGCACGTGCACCTCCTCGGTGGCCGCGCCATGAAATGGCCTCCTGGTTGAGCGGACTTGCCACTGGAGATAGCCTCGGCTATGTTGCATCCCTCCAAGTACTTAGGCCGCGAGTCTGCCCAGGAGGCGCGATCGGTGGTCCGTTGGGGGGGATGCGGTGAATAAGTACTCGTGCCAGGGCCATCAGCCGGGATGATGGCGCCTGACGCGGTAGCAGAACCCAACGGGGTGTCGGCGCACCGGAGCGCCGACACCCCGTTCCAATTACCACCCGAGGCGGTCGCAGCGGCACTCTCGGTCCTGGAATTCACCGCTGCCGTGGAGTTGGTGGCCGGCCACGCCGCCGGCCCGCTTGGCGCGGACCGGGTACGGGGTCGGCGCCCCTCCGCTGACCCGATGTGGGTCGAGGGGGAGCTGGCGCCGATCACCGAGCTGCTCGGGCTCTTTGCCCAGGGCGACGGCGTCGACGTGGCGCCAGTCCCTCCACTCGCCCGGGTCATCGCGCGGCTGCGGCTTGAGGGAAGCGTGCTCGAAGGCACCGAGCTCGCCGCGGTGCGGAAGACGCTGGGCGCGGCTCGGCAGGCGGCGGCCGAGCTCCGACGCATCGCCGAGGCGGCGCCGCGCGCAGCCGGGCTCCGAGCGACTGTTCCCGAGCCGGGCCTGGAGCGGCGGCTGGATCTGTCCGTAGACGACGCGGGGGAACTGCTCGACACCGCGAGCCCCGAGCTCGCCCGAGCGCGCCGCGAAGTGCATGCGGCGCGCGAGCGCCTGGTCAAGAAGCTCGAGACCGTGCTGCGCCACCTGGACGGCGCGGGAGCCCAGAGCGCCACCGTGACTGTGCGCAACGGGCGCTACGTCATCCCGGTACGCCGCGACTCGCGCAGCCGGCCGGAGGGCATCGTCCACGACGAGTCGGCCAGCGCGGGGACGCTTTTCGTCGAGCCCACCGCCGCGATCGAGCTCGGCAACGCCCTGCGTTCTGCCGTAGCCGAAGCCGATCGCGAGGCGCTCCGGGTCATGCGCGATCTCACCGAGCGGCTCCGCCCGCATGCGGAGCTGCTGCATGATTCCCACGAGATGTGCGTCGCGCTCGACGATCTGCTCGCGCGGGCCCGTTACGCGCGCTCGGTGCAGGCCGTGGTGCCCAAAGTGGGGCCCGCCAATGGCGCGATCGTGCTCCGGGGCGCCCGCCACCCGCTGCTGCTCGGCCGCGGCGGCCCGGTGGTGCCCTTCGATCTCGCGCTGCCCGAGCCGGAGCGCACGCTGCTCATCAGCGGCCCCAACACCGGCGGGAAGACCGTGCTGCTCAAGACGGTGGGCCTGGTCGCGGCGCTGGTGCAGAGCGGCATCGCGCCGCCGCTGGGCGAAGGGAGCACGCTTCCGGCGTTCGGACGCCTGGCGGCCGATATCGGCGATCATCAGTCGATCGCGGCGGATCTCTCCACCTTCAGCGCCCACCTCGCGACGCTTCGCGGCGTCCTGGAGCAGGCCGATGGCGCCACCCTGATCCTAATCGACGAGATCGGCAGCGGCACCGATCCCGCGGAAGGCGCGGCGCTCGCAGCGGCCGCGCTCCGGGAGCTCACCCGCCGCGGCGCGCGCACTATCGCCACGACGCACCTGGGCGCCCTCAAAGCCCTCGCCGCGCAAACGCCCGGCATCGTCAACGGGTCGCTCCAATTCGATGCCGAGCGGCTCGAACCCACCTACCGATTCCAGAAGGGCACCCCCGGCCGCTCCTACGGCCTGGCGATCGCGCGGCGGCTGGGCATTCCGGCGCCCGTCCTGGCCGACGCGGAGAGCCGCGTCTCGGATGCCGAGCGATCGCTCGACGCATTGCTCGAGGCGGCGGAGGCGCGTGAGCGGCGGCTCGCGGCGGATCAGGTCGCACTCACCGACCTCCTGGCCGACGCCGAGCGCGAGCAGGCGCGGCTCGCCGCGGAGGCAAGCGGGCAGCGCGCCCGAGAGGCGGAGCTCCGATCCCGCGAGAAAGACGCGGAACGCAAGGCCCGTGGTGAGGCGCGTCGGTTCCTGCTCGATGCCCGGGAAACGGTGGAGGAGGCCCTGCGCGCCGCGGGGGCGGCGATCGATGAACAGGCGGCCCGCGACGCCCGCCGCACGATCGAGGATGCTATCCGCGCCGAAGCCGAAGCGCTGGACGCCGCCCTCCAAACGGAGGGAGAGGCGGCGGCGGTCGGCATCGGCGCGGTGCTTCGGGTGGGCCAGCGGGTCAGGCTTTCGACCGGCGGCACCGGCGAGCTGGTGGAGCTGCGCGGCGATGGCAAGGCCGTGGTGGTGGCGGGAGCGGTGCGGCTCGTGGTGGGGGTGGACACGTTGAGTCCCGGTGCAACGGGAGCTAGGGAGCTGGGGAGTCAGGGAGCTAGACGCCCTACCGCCCTACCGACCTACCGACCTACCGACTCTCCTTCCGAGATCGATCTGCGCGGATTACGCGGCGACGAAGCCGAAGCCGTCACGCGTGCTGCGCTCGACGCCGCCATCCGCGCCGATCATCCTTATCTCCGCCTCATTCACGGCATGGGCACCGGCGTGGTGCGCGAAACGGTGCGCCGCGTCCTCGCCTCCGACCGGCGGGTCCGGAAGTTCGAATTTGCCCCCCGGAACCAGGGCGGCACCGGGGTCACCGTCGCGGAGCTCGGCCCATGAGCATGATCCCCGATGAGCTCATTGAGCAGATTCGCGAATGTGCCGACCTGGTCGAGATCATCGGCGAAGCGGTGCAGCTCAAGCGCACCGGCTCGGACTATCGGGGCTCGTGCCCCTTCCACGGCGGCACCCACCGGAACTTCGCCGTCATTCCGAAGAAAGGGATGTACTACTGCTACGTCTGCCACGCGGCGGGCGACGTCTTCACCTACCTGATGAAGCGGCAGGGCATGGACTATCCCACCGCCGTACGGGAGATCGCGCGGAGGGTGGGCATCGTCGTCCCGGAACGCGGCGGCGGGCGTGAAGGCCCCGATCCCCGGGAGCCGCTCTTCTCGGCCATCGCGGTAGCGCAGGAGTGGTTCGCGGCGCGGCTGCGCGAGGATCCCGGTGCGAAAGCCGCCCGGGACTATCTCACCAGCCGCGAGATCCCCCCGGAAGTCGCCGGCGAGCACGGCCTGGGCTACGCCCCGAGGAGCGCCGCCTTCGCCGACGCCATGAAAAAGCTCGGTATCGAGGAGCGGGTCCTGGTGGAGGCCGGTCTCATGGTCCGGCGGGACGAGGGCACCCTGTATCCCCGCTTCCGCGATCGCCTGCTTTTCCCGATTCACGATCTGCGGGGCAGGGCAGTCGGGTTCGGCGGACGCATCCTCGGAGCTGGTGAGCCCAAGTATCTCAACTCCCCGGAGAGCCCGATCTTCCACAAGGGCTCCATGCTGTACAACCTCCATCACGCCAAGCAGGCCATTCGGCGGGAAGAGTCGGTCATCCTGGTCGAGGGCTACTTCGACGTGCTTCGCCTGGTCATGGCCGGCCTCGATCATGTCGTGGCGCCGCAGGGGACCGGGCTCACCCCCGATCAGGCCGCGTTGCTCCGGCGGTTTGCTCCCGCGGTGACGCTGCTCTACGACAGCGATGGGGCGGGACTCCGCGCCACGTTCCGCGCGGCCGAAGAATTCCTCCGGCACAAGCTCCGGGTCAAAGTGGCCACGATGCCGGAAGGCGAGGATCCCGATACGCTGGTGCGGAAGGGCGGGGCCGCGGGCCTCGCGCCGATTCTCAAGGACGCGGTGGACGTGCTGGACCGGAAGATCCAGATCCTGGAGCGGTCGGGACGGTTCGAGGACCTCGAGCGCCGTCGCGAGGCGCTCGACAAGCTCCTCGACACCGCCAGGGCCGCGGCGGATCCGATCGCCCGCGATCTGTACCTGGCGCGCATCGCGGAAAAGACCGGCGTCACCCGCGCGGTGCTCGAAAAGGAGCTCAATGACCGGCCCGCTCCGGCGCAGCCCCCGCCCGCCGGGCGCCACGATCAATCCGCCCGTCCCCCCGTCCGTCCGCCCGCCCGTCCCCGCGCTCAGGGAGCCGGTTTGGAGGAAAAGCTGCTCCGCGCGCTGCTCGCCGCGCCCTCATGGCTGGAGCGTGCCCGGCAGGAGGTCTCTCCCGACACCTTCGAAGTCCCCTCCTATCGCGAAATCTTCGAGGGGCTCCTCGCTTTACCCGAGGGCACTGCAGCCGGAATGGTGGTGGAACGGGTCTCGCCCCGGGCGCAGGAAGCGCTGCAGCGCCTCCTCCAGCAGGCGGCGGAGGCCGTCGCCGCGGGCATGAATTTCGATGACGAATACGTCGGAGCTCTTCGAGGCCTCGCCTCTCGATCCCTGACCCGCACCCTCGCGCCGGTCTCGGCGGTCACCGAGCGGCAAACCCAGTTGAAGCAATTCCCGCCCGAAGAGAGGACTCGCATTGTCTTCCGAAATCAAGCCGAAAAAGCGCGCCGCGGCTCGTCAGGTAACCCCGGTCCTGACCACTCCCAACATCCCTGAGGCGAGAATGCATCCGGATTTGGAAAAGCTGCTCGACCTGCAGGCCAAGGACCTCATTCTCCTCGCCACCGACCTCCGGCTCAAGGCGCTCGCCGACGAGACGGCCGCGCTCGACGCGGCTGTGGGCACGGCCCGCGCCGATCTCGACGCCGCCCAGCGCCGCCTGGCCGACGGCAATCTCAAGCGCGAGGAGCTGGAGAGGGTCATCGAGTCGCAGCGGACGCTCCAGGAAAAGCGCCGGACCCGGATCGAGCAGGTCAAGACGGCCCGGGAGGTGCAAGCGCTGATGACCGAGCTGGATTCCGCCCGGCAGACATTGGCCCGCCAGGAAAGCGATTGGGTGAAGGCCTCCGATCTCACCCAGCAACAGGAGGCCGCGGTTGCGGAAGCCGAGCAGCGGATTCAGGCGCTCGAAGGAGACCAGGGTGGCGAGCGGGCCCGTCTCCAGGACGCCAAGAAGGAGCTGGAAGCGGAGCGGGAGCGGGCACGTCAGGAGCGCGAGGCCAGCGCGGCCACCGTGGAAAAGTCCCTGCGCATGCGTTACGATCGGCTGTGGACCTCCCGTGCGACCACGGTGGTGGTGCCGCTCCGCGGAGATGCCTGCGGCGCGTGCCACACCTCGGTGCCCCGGAACCGCCGCAGCCAGATTCGCGCCGGAACCCACATCGAGGGCTGCGAGGGCTGCGGGGTGATCCTTTACCCGGTGAGGGGCGAGGGATGACACCCCCGCTCCCGCGCTGGGTTCTGGAGCCCCCGCCCGAGGTGGGCACCGTCCGCGCGCTCGCCGCGCAGCTCGGCGTCCCGGAGCCGCTCGCGGCGTTATTGCTGCAGCGGGGCTATGCCCGGGTGGACGACGCGCGCGCCTTCCTGCGCCCCGCGCTCGATCGCCTGGGAGATCCCTACGCGCTCGCGGGAATGACCGAGGCGGTTGCCGCCGTCGCCGCCGCCGTCGGGCGGGGAGAGACCATCCTCGTCCACGGCGACTACGACGTCGACGGCCAGTGCTCGTCGGCGCTCCTCACCCGCGCGCTCCGGCTGGGAGGCGCCCGCGCCGAGGCGTTCGTCCCCCACCGGTTGCGCGACGGCTACGATTTCGGGCCCGCGGGGCTGGCGTGCGCGCGCGAGATCGGCGCCGGCCTGATTATCACCTGCGATTGCGGCATCACCGCCGTGGAAACCGTGGCGGAGGCCGAGCGGAGCGGCATCCGCGTGGTCGTCACCGATCACCATCTGCCCGGGCCGATGCTCCCCCCCGCCACCGCGATCGTCGATCCGCAGCGTCCCGGCGACACCTCGCAGCTCGGCTCCCTGTGCGGCACCGGCATCGCGTTCAAGCTGGTGCAGGCGCTGGTGCCGGCGCTCGGGCTCCCCGAATCACTCCCGTTCCACCTGCTCGATTACGTCGCCCTCGCCACGGTGGCGGACGTGGTGCCGTTGACCGGGGAGAACCGGATCCTGGTTCGTCACGGGCTGCGCTTGCTGCGGCAGACCCGCTGGGTCGGTCTCCGCGCGCTGATCGCATCGAGTGGACTCGGACCCAGCGAGCTGCGCGCCGGCCAGGTCGGCTTCATCCTGGCGCCTCGCCTCAACGCTGCGGGCCGGATCGGCGAATCGGCCGACGGGCTCAAGCTGCTCCTCACCGATGACCCGGAGGAAGCGGCGATGCTCGCCCAGCGGCTCGAGCTCCTCAATACCGAGCGACAGGCCCTCGATCAGCGCATCCTCGAGGAGGCCATCGAGCAGGTGGAAGCCGCCGGCTGCCCGGATAGCCGTTGCGGGATCGTGCTGGGCTCGGAAGGCTGGCATCCCGGGGTGGTCGGCATCGTGGCCTCGCGCGTGGTCGAGCGCTATGGACGCCCCACCTTTCTGATCGCGTTCGATGGCCCGATCGGCAAGGGCTCGGGACGGAGCATCTCCCGCTTCGACCTGCACGCGGCGCTTGGCCCGTGCGGCGATCTGCTGGAGCGATACGGGGGCCACCGCATGGCCGCTGGTGTCACCCTGCGCCGCGACCGTTTCGAGGCATTCCGCGAGCGCTTCGAGCGGGTGGCCGCCGAGCACCTGGATCCGGCGGACCTGGGCCCGGAGCAGCGGGTAGACATCGAGATTCCGCTGGGCGACGCGACCGACGACTTGGAGCGGCTGATCCGCCACCTGGAGCCGTGCGGCATGGGCAACCCCGCCCCGGTCTTCGGCGTGCGCGGCGTCGGCCTCACCCGGCGGCAGCGGGTCGGCACCAACCATCTGCGCGGCACCTTGCTCGGCGACGGCGGCTCTCTTGGCGCCATTGCGTTCCGGATGGCGGATCGAATCGCCGACCTGGGCGACGGCCCGCTGGACGCGACATTTCGCCTCGAGCAGAATGAGTTCCGCGGCCAGACGGCGCTGCAGGCACGCGTCCTCTCGCTCGCGCCCCACCGGCGGGAGTCGGGGAGTGACGGTGCGGAGTGATCCGGATCATTGCCGGAGAATTCGGCGGCCGCCGTCTCGCGGGTCCCGCCGATTCGCGGGTACGGCCCACCGCCGACCGGGTTCGTGAGGCCTGGATGAGCATCCTGGGCCAGCGACTCGCGGGCGCCCGCGTGCTCGATCTTTTTGCCGGCAGCGGCGCGATCGGCCTCGAGGCGCTCTCCCGCGGGGCCCGGCACGCCACCTTCGTCGAGCTGGCCGCGGCGTCACTCGACGCGATCCGGGCCAACGTCGACAGCCTCGGCGTTGCGGACCGGGTCACCCTCCACCGCGGCGATGCCATCCGCTTCGTCGAGCGCATCGCCCCCGGCACCTACGACCTCGCGCTCGCCGACCCGCCCTTCACGGTTCCCTTCGCCGAACGGCTGGTCAAGGCATTTCGCGCGAAACCGTTCGCCCGCCTGCTCGCCGTCGAGCACCCTGCACAGATGGTGTTGAGTGGCGAGCACACCCGGCGCTACGGCGACATCGCCCTTACCTTCTGTCACGCCCCATGACCCGTATCGCGGTTTATCCCGGCTCCTTCGACCCGCCTACCCGCGGCCACGAGGACCTCATCCGGCGGAGCCTGCTCCTGGCCGACCGGGTCATCGTCGCGGTAGCGGTGAACGCCGCCAAGCAACCGCTCTTCAGTCCCCAGGAGCGGCTGGAATTGCTGCGGCTCACCGTCGGGAACGATCCGAGGATCACCTTCGAATCGTTTGAAGGCCTAGTGGCCGAGTTCGCGAGGCGCGTGGGCGCCGGGATTCTGGTGCGCGGGCTCCGCGCCGCAGGCGACTTCGAGTACGAATTCCAGATGGCCTTGATGAACCGGCAGCTCAACGCCGGCCTCGAAACCGTCTTCCTGGTGCCGGCGCAGGGACTCTCCTACATCAGCTCCAGTCTGGTTCGCGAGGTGGCCCGGTACGGCGGAGACGTCAAGGCGCTGGTTCACCCCGGCGTGGCCGAGGCGCTGGCGCGCCACTTCCGCGCGTGAGCCTGGCTGGGCTCGTCGAGCGCGCCGCGCAACGCCCGATTCGGCTGCTCCTGGCCGGAGGAGACCCGGCGGTGCTCGAAGATGCCGCCGCGCGCCTGGCTCATGCGGGCCTGCCGGACACGATGGTGGTCGGCTCCGGCGAGCTGCGACCCGAGGGACACGCCCGTATCGGCTCGGTGGCGCTGCTGCTCCGGAACCGGGAGCCCAATCGGGTGCGCGACGGGATCCACGCCCTCGATCTGGCCGCCGACCCGGTCCGTTTCGCGGCCGGTCTTGCCGCCTTGGGAGACGCGGATGCGGTCGTGACCGGCCCAGGCGTGACCTACGAGTCGCTCACCGCGGCGGCGGAGTGGACCTTGGGCCCTCCCCTCGACGGGGGACCGGTGCACGCCGCGTCATGGCTCCTGCTCGCCGACGGTGGCCTGGTTGCGTGCGCCGATTGCGCCTTCTCCGGCGAGCAGACCCCGGCCACCATCGCGCGAATGGCCCGAGCCGTGGCCCATACCCATGGGCGCCTGACCGGGCAGGAGGCCCGGGTGGCGTTCCTCACCGGCCCGGCGCAGGGAGGCACTAATGATCGCGGTGCGGAAGAGGCGGTCGAACGCCTGAAGGCGCTCGATGCTGGTGTGATGGCGGAGGCGGATCCGGCCGCGAGGTTTCGCCGCGGTGCGAACGTTCTCATATTTCCAGGCGGGGCGGCCGCTCACCTGACGGTTCGCACCCTGCGCGCGCTGTCGGGCGCCCGCCTCCTGGGGCCGATGCTCGTGGGCTTGCCCGGCACGGTGGCCGGCGTGGCGGCAGATGCGGATATGGATGAGCTGGTCGGTACGGCCGCCCTGGCCGTGCTCGCAGCCGGCCCGGCAGCGACCTGAAAGGGGAGGCACGGCATGGCGATTACCAAAAAGACCAACGCGGCGGGAGTGGCCGTCATCGAAATCGACGGCCAGCTCATCGTCGGCAACCGTCAGGAGCTCAAAACGCTGGTCCAGGAGGGACTCGACCGCGGCGAGCGCAAATTCCTGATTGACTGCGGCCGCACCGGCTACATCGACTCCTCCGGGCTCGGCGCGCTGGTCACCCTGTCCAAGAAGGTGCGAGAGGTCAACGGCGACCTGCGCATGGCGGGGCTCAACGAGGATCTCCGTGCGCTGTTCGAGCTGACCAAGCTCGACACCCTCTTCCATATTTCGCCCACCGCGCAGGACGCCCTGGCCGGATTCTAAGGTGGACGATACTTCGGCGGCGTCCCTTCGCCTCTGCGTCCGCCGCTCGGTGGACGACGGAAGCGCGCGGACGATCTCCGTCGCGATCCGGGTTCCCGCCGATGTCCGTTTCGTCGAAGAGGCCATTGAGCTCATGGCCCGGCATTGCTTTGCCGGAGCCGAGCCCTGCAAGCGGACCAGCTTTCGCCTGCGGGTGCTGCTGGCCGAGGCGCTCACCAACAGCATTCTGTTCGGGTCCGCCGGCAATCCGTCGCGGTCGGTGCGGATCGGGGCCGAAGTCACCGACCAGAGCATCCGGCTCCAGGTCACCGACGACGGGCCGGGCTTCGATCCCCGGGAGGTCCCCGATCCCACGGCTCCCGACGCGCTCGCACGGCCTATCGGCCGCGGCCTTTTCCTGATCCGGAATCTCGCCGACCGGGTCGAATTCAACGAACAGGGGAATACGATCTGGATGACGCTGCCGCGCTCCTGAAGCGGCTCCATCCCGTCCTCGAGGCCATCGAGGGCGCCTCTCAGGTGCGCCCGCGGCTCTGGCGCGCCCACTCGGGCCGCCTGCGGGTGGTCTACGGTGAGGATCCGGGCTGGACGCTGAACGTGCCGCTCGGCCCCGGCATTGTGGGAACCGATGAAGGGGACCGCTGGTTCGGCCCGGTCCAGCCGGAAACCGAATTCTGGCTGGAGACGGCCGTGGGCCGCGGGAGCGAGGCGCTGCTCCTCCTGATCAACCTCTACGTCCGCGCCGACCGCGAAACCTCTCACCTCTCGCTCGAGCTGGCCAGCCGCTACGAAGAGATCGACCTGCTCTACACTATCAGTGAAGTGCTCGGTCACACCGTGCAGCTCGACCAGGCGGCCGACACGATCGTTCGCGCGGTGAGCGACGTCGTGGGCGCCGGCCGCGCCTCGATCGCGGTGCTGGACGACGATGCCCGGGTGCTCCACACCGTCGCCGCCCAGGGCTTCGATGCCCGCAAGGCCGGCGATATCCCGCTCGACGATGCCGGATCCATTGCGGCTCGCGTGGTGCGCGAGGCGCGCCCCCACGTCGGCGTGGCGGAGCGGGGCTCGGCCGCCCCGGACGCGCGCGGATATCGCGGCGGGGCCTACATGAGTGTGCCGATTTCCTATCAGCCGCCCGGCGGCGTTTCGCGGTGTATCGGGGTGATCAACCTCACCGATCGCGTGCACGGCGGACGATTCAATGCCACCGACCTCAAGCTCGTGTCGGCCGCCGCCAATCAGATCGGCGCCGCCATCGAGCTGGCCCGGCTGGTAGTCAAGGAGCGGGAGCAGCAGCGGCTCCATGACGAGCTGGAGCTCGCCCACCACCTTCAGCTCTCTCTGCTGCCCGACCCGTCAGTCCTCTCCGGCGATGCCCAGGTGGCGGTGCGCTGCCTCCCGGCCGAGGTGGTCGGCGGCGATTTCTACACCTTTAACCGATTGGGGCTGGGTCTGGTGGGTGTCATGGTGGGCGACGTGGCCTCGCATGGCTTCGCCGCGGCGCTGGTGATGGCGGCGGTGATGGCGGCGGCCGGCATCCACGCGTCGGCCGTGACCACGCCCGACATTACTCTGGCCGAGCTGGGCGACAGTCTCGCCGCCAAGCTCGCGTCCTCCGACACCTACCTCACCGTCTTCTACGGGATTCTCGATCCGATCCAAAGCCGCCTGACCTGGGCAAGCGCGGGGCATCCCTACGCGTTCCGCATTCCGGCAGAAGGGGCCCCCGAACGGCTCGACGCCACCGCGCCGCCGCTGGGGCTGGCCCGCTCGCCCGAGATCGGGCTTCGGTCGCTGCCCTGGCATCAGGGCGCGGACCTGCTCTGCCTCTGGACCGACGGCCTGGTAGACGCCGAAAACGAATCCGGCGAGCGCTACGGCGAGGGCAGACTCCTCGCCGCGCTCTCCTCCCGCCGGCGGCTCGACCCCGAGCGCATCGTGGCCGAGATTCTGGCGGAAGCGGACGCCTTCGCGCCGCATCCCACCGACGATCGCACCTTGCTCGTGATGCGGCTCTAGGCCGTGCAGGCCAGAAAGCGCCTCGGCCAGCACTTTCTCCAGCACCGCGCGATCCTTACGCGCATCGCCGATGCCCTCGGTCCACGCGCCGGCGATCTGGTGCTCGAAATCGGCCCGGGGCAGGGGTCGCTCACCGAGGCGCTGGTGGCACGGGGAGCCCGGGTGGTCGCGATCGAGAAGGACCGCGACCTGGCGCCGATGGTGCGCGCCCGCCTTCCCGGGGTGACGGTGGTCGAGGGCGACGCACTGGAGCTCGACTGGCGCGAGACAGCGGGAGCAGGGCCGGCCGACCAGCTGCTGGTGACCGGCAACATCCCCTACAACATCACCACCCCGCTCCTGGACCGCGCGCTCCTCCCGCCCCGGCCGACCCGCATCGTGTTCCTGGTGCAGAAGGAGGTGGCCGAGCGAATCGTCGCGAAGCCCGGGAGCAAGACCTACGGAGCGCTCAGCGTGGGGGTGCAGGCGGTAGCCCATGCGGAACGACTCTTCAACGTCCCGGCCGGGGCGTTCCACCCCCCACCCAAGGTGGACTCGGCGGTGATCCGGCTGGCCCCGCTCCCCCAGCCGCTGGTGGCCGATCGGGACCTGCTCCGGTTCCGGCGCTTGGTCGTCGGCCTCTTCGGATTCCGCCGCAAGCAGCTGCTGCGGGCTCTTCGCGAGCTCACGGGTTGGCCCACCGAGAGGGTGGTTACGGCCCTCCGGCAAGCCGAGCTGATAGCCGATAGCCGAGCGGAGACAGTGGCACCGAGCGGATTTCAGAAGCTGTTGGTGGCACTCATTGACGATGGGTGGACTGTGGACTAGCTTTGTGAAAACTTTCACATATCGTGCGCAAGATCGCAGAATCCACCGTCCGTCGTCTCTCGCTCTACCTGCGATTCCTCGAAGAGTTCGAGGAGCAGGGCGCGAAGACCGTGAGCTCCGAGGCGCTGGCCTCCCGGGGCGGGACGACGGCTGCGCAGGTCCGGAAGGATCTCTCCTTCTTCGGGTCTTTCGGCAAACGGGGGCTGGGATACCAGGTCCCTGCGCTCATCACCCAGCTCCGGGAAATCCTGGGACTCACCCGCCGCTATACGGTCGTGGTGGTGGGCGCCGGCAAGATCGGGAGCGCGCTGGTCCAGTACCGCGGTTTCCGCGACCGGGGATTCGATCTGCTGGCCATCTACGACAACGATCCGACAAAGATCGGGCGCCAGTGGGACGCGTTAGTGGTCCGCGACGTGGCCCACCTGGAAAAAGACCTACAACGAGAGCCGGCCGATATCGCGGCGGTGGTGACGCCGGCGGATTCGGCGCAGCCGGTGGCCGACCGGTTGGTGAAGTGCGGCGTGACCGCGATTCTCAACTTTGCTCCCGCCCAGCTCCAGGTTCCGGAGCATGTGACGGTAAAGACGGTGAATCTGGTGCTGGAGCTGGAGGCGCTGTCGTATATCATCGCCAGTCGGGAGTGAGACAGGCTGTTGGCTATTAGCTATTTGGCTATTGGGGGATTGGTAGCCACTTGCCACTAGCCAATAGCCAATAGCCAGTAGCCAATAGCCCCAGCTACTTTCCCCACACATGCCCCCGATATCCGTCACCTCAGAAATCGGCCCGCTCCGGGCCGTGCTGGTGCACACGCCCGGGCTCGAGCTCGAGGCGGTGACGCCGGGGAATCGCGAAGACTACCTCTATGATGACCTGATCGGTCTCGAGGTCTCGGCCCGGGAGCACGCGCGCCTCAAAGCGGTGTTGCGGCGGTTCGCGGAGGTGTACGAGATCGGCGATCTGCTCACGGAAGTGCTCGCGCGGCCTGAAGCGCGCGAGTACCTGATCACCCGCACCATGGACGTGGTACCATCCGAGCCGCTCGGCCAGCAGCTCGCCGAGCTGCCGCCCGCCGCGATCGTCAAGATGATCATCGAAGGCACCGAGGAAGTCCCGGGGCCGATCGCCACCGCGCTCAACGAGACCGGATTCGTGCTGCCGCCGCTCCCCAATCTGTTCTTTCCTCGGGACATCGGCATGGTGATCGGCGGCCACGCCGTGGTTGGCTCGATGCGCCACGGCGTCCGCTGGACCGAAGAGCTGCTGATCAAGACGCTCTTCGCCTTCCATCCGGCGCTCGCCAACGCGGGCATTCTCTATGACGGCTCCGAGGAGCGCCGCGGCAACTACACGATCGAAGGCGGCGACGTGCACGTCCTCCGCGACGACCTGCTCCTGCTGGGCTTCAGCGAGCGATCGTCCCCCGGGGCGCTCGACCGGCTCGCGGATTCGGTGTTCGAGCACGCCGGCGTGAAGGATGTGATCGTCGTCGTGATGCCCGCCAATCCGACCGCGATCCACCTCGATATGCTCTTCACCCAGATCGACCGGGAGCTCTGCGTGGTGTATCCGCCCGCCTTCATCGGGCCGGAGCGGCTCACCGTCCTGCATCGCCGCAAGGGCGAGTCCGGCGTGCGCGAGCAGCCCGACGTCTTCACCGCGCTCGCCCAGGTCGGTCTCCCGCTCGAGCCGGTGCTGGCCGGAGGCGAGCGCCGGCTGACCCAGGAGCGGGAGCAGTGGGCGTCGGGATGTAATTTCCTCGCGACCGCTCCCGGCGTGATCGTGAGCTATGCGCGCAATGAGGAGACACTCCGCCAATTGGAGCGCGCCGGGTTTGGCGTCACGCCCAGCACCGAGCTGCTGGAGGCACCGGGGCTGCCGCGGGGCCGGGTAGCCATCACGATCGAGGGAGGCGAGCTGGTTCGTGGCGGGGGCGGGCCGCGCTGCATGACCCTGCCGATTCGCCGTGGCGAGCCGTGACCGGCGGAATGGTGGCGCATTCCGCGTCCACGCTCCTGGACCGGGCCCTGCTCGCGATGACGGAAACCGCCCGGCAGGCCGACTGGCTGACCAGCCACGTCTTCGGCTTGAACAATGCGCCCGACTTGGTGGCCGAGCGGCTGGCCACGGCGCTGCTTGGGGCCGACCCGCGGGTCCGCCGGCTGGCCGACGGCCGCTGGAGCCTGGTGGCGGCCGCGCGGGGCGAGCCGATGCTCGACGAGTGCGCCTTTGCGGTGGTGGACGTGGAGACCACGGGGATGCGGGCGGGCCTCGACGACCGAATCACCGAGATCGCTGTGGTGCTGGTCTGCGGCGAGCGGCGCGAGCTGCTCTTCGAGTCGCTGGTGAATCCGGGGCGGAGCATCCCGCCATTGATCACCGCGATCACCGGAATCACCGACGCCATGGTGCGTGCCGCTCCCCGGTTCGAGGAAGTCTGTGAGCGGGTGGTCGGCGCGCTGTCCGGGAGGGTCTTCGTGGCGCACAACATGCGCTTCGACTGGCGGTTCGTCTCCGCCGAGCTGCGCCGGGCCCGCGACCTCCGGCTGGACGGCCCCAGGCTCTGCACCGTGCGGCTGGCGCGGCGGCTGGTGCCGGCGGCCCAGTCCTGTGGCCTCGACGCGCTCACCGACATCTTTGCCTTCGAGAATCCCGCGCGCCACCGTGCCGCGGGTGATGCCCTGGTCACCGCCCAGCTGCTCCAGCGGCTGCTGGTGCTGGCGCGCCAGGCAGGGGCGCGGACCCTGGCCGAGCTGGAGGGGCTGCAGGTTCGTCGTCGTCCGAAACGGTCCGGGCTCGGTTTCGAGAATCCGTGGCTCCCCGGCTCCCTGGCCCTCTGACTCCCCGGTTTCCGTGCCTCTCGTCCACTCCTTTACTCTCGGTTCCCTCCGTTGCCACGCGCTCGAGGGGGGAACCCAACGACTCGACGGCGGCGCCATGTTCGGCGTGGTGCCCAAACCGCTCTGGGAGAAGCGTGTGACGCCGGACCAGCGAAACCGGATTCCCCTGGCCATGCGCTGTTTGTTGATCGAGCATCCCGACGGACTGGTCCTGGTGGATACTGCCCTCGGCAACAAGGAGGACGCCAAGTTCCGCGACATCTACGGGATCTCCAACCAGGGCCCCGGCGGACGCACCCAGCTCGAGGCGGCCCTGGCCGAGGCGGGGTACGCCCCCGAGGATGTGCGCACCGTCATCAACACGCACCTTCACTTCGATCACGCGGGTGGCAATACCTGGGAAGAGATGGACGCCAACGGCGTCACCGTCGGCGGTCCCCAGCTCACTTTTCCCAACGCCACCTATGTCGTGCAATGGGGTGATCTCGATTTTGCCCGCCACACCAACGAACGCACCCGCGCGTCCTACCTGCCGCACAACTTCGAGCCGGTGGCCGAGGCGGGAAAGTGGAAGCTGCTCCACGGCGACGTCGACGTGCTGCCCGGGATCTCGGTGCGGGTGACGCCCGGCCACGTGCCCTATCTTCAATGCGTGCTGGTGCGTGACAGAGGCGATACCCTGGTGTATGTCGCCGATCTGCTGCCGACCCGCCACCACCTGCCACTTCCCTGGATCATGGGCTACGATGTGGAACCGCTCCGCACCCTGGAATCGAAACGCAAACTTATTCGGGAAGCGCTCGATGAGGGCTGGTGGCTGTTCTTCGAGCATGACCCGGACGTGGTGATGGGTCGGCTCGGCGAGAGCGAGAAGGGCCCCGAGCTGGCCGCACAAGTTCCGGCACCGAAGATCAACCCGTAAGGCCCGAGTAATCTGGAGGTACCATGCGTTTGACGACCGCCATCCTCTCTATCGGCCTTTTCACCGTCCCATCGGTCCTCCCGGCGCAACGCACCGCCAAGCCACCGCTCCATGGCCGCCATTGGATGGCCATCACCGGCAAGCCGCTTGGCGCCACCACGGGCGCCATGATCTTCTCCAGGGGCGGCAACGCGGTGGATGCCGCCTGCGCCATGCTCGCGTCCGTGGCGACCATGTGGGACGTGCTTTCCTGGGGCGGGGAGACCCAGGCGCTGATCTACCATCCCGGCCTCAAAAAGGTCATCGGCATCAACGCCCTCGGCGTAGCGCCGACCGGCGCGACGTCCGCCTTCTACAAATCCAAGGGCATGCGTTACCCGCCGGAGTTCGGTCCGCTCGCGGCGGTCACCCCGGGAACGCCGGGAGGCTTGCTGACGATGCTGGCCGAGTTCGGCAGCTTCTCGCTCGAGGAGATTCTCGCTCCCGCGATCGAGCTGGCGGACGGCTATCCGATCGAAGCGCAGACCGCCGATCGGATCGAAGCGGAGAAGGAGCGAATCAAGGAGTGGAAGTACTCCAAGCCTGTCTTCCTGCCCCATCTGGGCCAGCCGCGCGAGGCGCCGGCCGCGGGAGAGATCTTCCGTCAGGCCGATCTCGCCGCGACGCTGCGCAAGCTGGTAGAGGCGGAGCAGGAGGCGCTCAAGGCCGGCAAGAGCCGGAAAGAGGCGATCTACGCCGCGTACGATCGTTTCTACAAGGGCGACATCGCCGCCGAGCTGGTGCGCGGCGCCCGGGAAGAAGGCGGATTGTTCACCATGCAGGACCTGGCCGGATGGAAGGTGAAGATCGAAGAGCCGGTGTCGACCACCTATCGCGGCATCGAGGTGTACAAACTGCAGCCCTGGCAACAAGGTCCCGCGATGCTCCAGACGCTCAACATTCTGGAGAATGCCGACCTCAAGGCGATGGGATACAACAGCACCCGCTACCTGCACACGCTGTATCAGGCAATGAGCCTGGCCTTCGCGGATCGGGATTTCTACTACGGAGACCCGGCCTTCTCGCCCGGCGTACCGATCAAGGGCCTGCTGTCCAAGGACTACGCCAAGAGGCGCTATGCGTCGATCGACTGGGACGGCAACGACCCCGCCATCAAGCCGGGCGACCCGTACCCCTATCAGGGCGGAACTAATCCGCTCACCGGCATGCTGGCCAAATGGACGGTCACCGGTGCGACCGCCACCGCGCCGATGAGCGGACAGCAGGACCGCCCGATACCGCAGCCGGAAGCGCGGGCGTCGCTCGACGCATTCAAGGCTGCGTTCAACGCCGGCACTACTTCGATCGAGACCGCCGACGCGGCGGGCTGGGTGGTATCTGTCACGCCGAGCGGCGGGTGGGTGCCCGCGGTGATCGCGGGGCGGACCGGGGTTGGCATGAGCCAGCGGGCCCAGAGCTTCGTGACCGATTCGCTCGACGGCCCCTTCAACGTGATCGAGCCCGGCAAACGCCCGCGGGCAACGCTGACGCCCACGATGGCGCTCAAGGGCGGGTTGCCCTATCTCGCCTTTGCGGTCCAGGGCGGCGACAGCCAGGATCAGAATCTCCTGCAGTTTTTTCTCAACGTGGTCGAGTTCGGGATGACGCCGCAGCAGGCGGTGGAGGCTCCCAACATGAACTCCTACCAGATGCGCTCGTCGTTCGGCGCGCACGAGTCCCGCCCGGGCCGGATGCTGCTGTCCAATGCGATGCCGGATTGGGTCCGGCGGGATCTCGCTCGGATGGGGTACACACTCGACTACGAGGAGCGGACCTCCGGCCCGATCAACGCCATCATGTTTGACCGGAAGCATGGGACGATGTGGGGAGGCTCGAGCAACCACGGCGAAGATTACGGCATTTCGTGGTGAAATCCGGCGCCAGAGCGGGCATGAAGCTGCTGGCGGGTGTCGCCCTTTCGTCATTGCGGTCGTACTGGGGTTCCGCTGTCATCATCGTGACCCTGGGCGCCGCCGGCCTGGCGACGCTGGTCCCCATCCGCTCGCTCGCGTCCCCCGCCACGGCGGCCGAGCCGCTGCTCCGGCTTCCGCTGATCCCTGCCGCCCAGGCGCCTGTTCCCGCCAGTCCGGAGTCGATCGAGCCCAGCGCGCTGCAGGCCCGCGCCCTGAGGGAGCTGTATGTGCTGTTGCTCATCCTGGGATGGGCCGCCCTCGTGACTGCCGGTATATCGATCCTCACCCGATTCTCCGCGCAGGCGGCCACGCGGGGGCCCGAGGTCGGGGTTCGCCGGGCCGCGGGCGCCTCCCGGCGCGATTTGAGCCTCTCGCTCCTGGGCGAGGGAGGGATGCTCTTCCTGGCGATCCTGGCGCTGGGGCTGCCGGTCTCCATACTTCTTCTCAAGGTGTTCGTGACCGCCTGGCCCGGCGAGGTGACCGGCACGTCGCTGGTCCCATGGTCCGCCGCCATCGCAATGGCCGTCGCCATTTTCGTGGGCGCGCTGACGCCGCTTCGATTCGCCGGAACCCGGCACATGAAGGATGGGGCCGACGGGCAGGTACTGCTTGGCATTCCGGCGTTTCAGCTCGCGATGAGCCTTGCACTGCTGATGGGAAGCGCGATGCTGCTCGGACGGGGACGGGAGACACGGCGGCATGACCCCGCTCCCCTCACCGAGTCGGCGCAGGTTTTCCGCTTTGGCTCGTCTACGCCCGAACCTGCAACGCGCAGCGAGGAATTCGGTGCGCTGCTGAGCGCTCTCGAGTCGGCGCCGGGCGTTACCGGCGCCAGCCTGGCCGATCCCGGCATGATGCTCGGGTTGGGCCGGGTCGACCAGGCCACCACCGACTGCGGCCAATGCTACCTGGGCGGGATTCCGATGCGGTACTGGCTGGTCACGGCGGGCCATCATCTGGTCAGCGAGCAGACGTTTGCGGTGCAGGGCATCCGTCTGATCGAGGGGCGCGGGTTCACCTCCGAAGACGCATGGGTCGGCCCCCGGGTGGCGCTGGTGAGCCGGCACCTGGCGCTGACCGCTTTCGAACGCGCGGGGGCGGTGGGCCGGGAGCTCTATCTCGCCGATGACTGGCCCAAGCGGCCCTATCGCGTCATCGGCATCGTGGAGGACGTCCGGTCCCCCGCGCTGGGCGACGCGCTCCAGCCGCTCGACACCATCTATCTGAGCGTGCTCCAGCACCCCCCTCGCGAGGTGGAGTTGGCCGTCCAAGCGAGTGACTCGACCGCTCCAGCTATCTCCCGCCTCGCGGCACTCTCCACCTTTCGTCCGGCTTACCTGGGGAGGTCCCCCGACATCCTCGCGGCCACGGCCGGGCCGGTCTTGTGGTTCGGGCGACGCTTCACTCTGGTTGGTCTGGTCGTCCTCCTGGCGGCGCTTGCGGGCACCTTCGGGACGATGCGGATGTGGGTGCGGTCGATGG
Organism: Gemmatimonadales bacterium; assembly: GCA_045403135.1. Taxonomy (GTDB): domain Bacteria; phylum Gemmatimonadota; class Gemmatimonadetes; order Gemmatimonadales; family GWC2-71-9; genus JABFSM01. Next base: position 31,862 of record JAXIPC010000240.1, read on the forward strand.
CTGCCGAGCTCGCGGCCCGGCGGGCGGTGGGCGCCTCACGTCCGCGCATCGTTGCGTGGGTGCTCTGGCACACTATGGGCACGGGGATAAAGGGAGTGTTGGCCGGTCTCTTTTTTTACTTCGCAGTGCTCCGAGTCTCGCTGACCAACCTCGTGGGAAGTATCCCGGCCTGGGATCCGGCGCTGTTCGCTGTGCTGGCCGGCGTTCTGGTGGGCACGGCGGTGCTGGGGGCGGTCCTTCCCACAATGACCTTGCTGAGAAAGCCCATCGCCCAACTCTTCAGCTAGCCAAAGTTTTTCCACCGACCTACCGACCGCCCACCGTACGGCTTACGATGGTGATGGGGGATGGGTAGCTGATCCGGCCGATCGGCGTGTCGATGGTGGGCACCGCCCGGATGGCAATCCTGGTGGGATCGCTGCTCAGGCCCGCGATCGAGGCCGCGAGGTCCACCAGGCTCTGGGCCGGTCCCTCGAAGAACTGGAGCAGGTTGAGCCGCATCTGCATCGGAATGCCGACCGGCACACCTGGCGGAAGGGCGAGCGTGGTGTCGACCACTCCCGAAATGGTTTCCTTGTCGTTAAGCAGGAGCGACCAAGCCAGCCGCACCATGGTGGCGGTGACTGTGTTATCCGGCGGATTCTCGGCCCGCACGTCGACCACGAACTCTATCGGGAGATCCTTGCGGGCCAGCGCCAGCGAAATGCGGCCGATGTCCGTCGTGGTCAGGTCGGCGTAGGAGCGAATCCGGGCCAGGTCGACACCGGCGAGCCGACCGTTACGGACCCCGGCCAGCGCAAAGGTGACCTGGCGGAGTGCGGCCAGCTGCTGGAGTGTGGCGCATGCGGTGGCGAGGACGACGCCACTTGCAAGCCAGAGCTGGCGGGAACGCCCTCCCCTCGATACCATTAGCCGCATGAGCCGCACCATCCTGTCCGCCTCCTACTATTACGCGACCCCATCCACGGGCCGCGGCCGGAGGCATTCGACGAAGTAGGACATCGAATCCCGATTTTCCGAGCGGCCCGTGATTCCACGGGCCGCTTTTTGTTTCTCACCATCCCAGGAGCCGACATGCACGACGCGCTGATCCACCAGATTGACGAATCCGGGCCCGTTCCGCAACACTGGGCCGCCTACACCGAGGAGCAGCACAGGGTCTGGGCCACCCTCTACCGGCGTCGCATGCCGGTGCTTCGCTCCACAGCAAGCCGCGTGTTTCTCGAGGGCGTGGACGCGATCGGCCTCGAATCGGAATGCATTCCCGATCTTGCCGTTCTCAACCACCGGCTCGCCAAACGAACCGGCTGGAGGGCCGTTCCGGTAAGCGGCTTCCTCCCCGCGAGCGAGTTCTTCCAATCGCTGGCCCGACGGGAGTTTCCGACCACTGTCACGATCCGCCCAGGGGACCGCCTCGACTATGTGCCGGAGCCGGACATCTTCCACGATGTCTTCGGACACGTGCCGCTGCATGCCGATCCGGTATTCGCCGACTTCCTGCAGCGATTCGGTGCGGTGGCGGCCCGGAGCACCGGGCCGGAGGACACCGAGCGCATGGCCCGGCTGTTCTGGTTTACGGTAGAGTTCGGGTTGGTCCTGGAGACGCATGGGGTTCGAGCCTACGGGAGCGGGCTCATCTCCTCTCACGCCGATGCCGCCAACGCGCTGAGCCCGGCGTGTGAGCACCGTCCGTTCGACCTGGAGCAGGTTCTCCGCCAGCCGTTTCGGATCGACGAGCTCCAGCCGGTGCTTTTCGTCGTGTCCGGATTCGATCAGCTCTTTCAGGCCGTCGCGACGCTTTCGGAGTCCATGTGATCAGGAGATTACCTTTGGCCAGGGCCCGAAGCGGACGGCCGAGCCGTTCATGAGTGCACGATCTCGTCGGGAGGGAATCTTGCCCGCCATCCATCATTTGCTTTCCGGATTGCTCGTGGCCACCGCGCTCCTCCCGGCGCGGGCGGAGACTCAAACCGCCTGGAGTAGCACAGCACCCCGGGCGCAGTTTGCCGATTCCGGCCGTCTCGGCAAGCTACGCTCGGCGTTCCCAGCCGTGGACGAGCTCATGCGGAGCTTCGCGACCCGCACCCAGGTGCCCGGCATTGCCTGGGGCATCGTCGTGGATGGAAAGCTCATCCACGTCGGCACGACAGGGCTCCGCGAGCTGTCTTCCGGCGCTCCGGTGGATTCGACCACCGTCTTCCGGATCGCTTCGATGACCAAGAGCTTCACCGCCCTCGCGATCCTCCAGCTCCGCGATGCCGGCAAGCTCTCGCTCGACGACCCCGCCGAGCGCTACGTCCCCGAGCTGAAGGGGCTTCGCTATCCGACCGGCGACTCGCCCCGGATTACCATACGTCACCTTCTGTCTCATTCCGCCGGCTTCCCCGAAGACAACCCCTGGGGCGACCAACAGCTCGCGGCCACCAGCGAGGACATGGCCCGGATGATGACGGGCGGCATTCCGTTCTCCACCGCTCCCGGCACCGCCTATGAGTATTCCAATTTCGGATTTGCCATTCTGGGCCGGATCGTCGCCAACGTCTCCGGATTGCCGTATCCGCGTTACGTGGCCAAACGGCTGCTGGCGCCGCTCGGGATGCGAGTGACCACGTTGGAAGCAGGCACCGTCGATCCGAAACGCCTGGCCCATGGGTACCGCCGGCAGGACACACTCTGGCTCGAGGAGAAGCAGCTTCCCGACGGCGCCTTCGGGGCGATGGGCGGCATGCTCACTTCCGTAGGCGACTTGGGCCGATACGTCGGATTCATGCTCGATGCCTGGCCGCCTCGCGACGGAGCCGAAACCGGGCCGGTGCGGCGCGCATCCGTCCGAGAAATGCAGCAGGTGGCGCGCTACAGCGGCGCCTCCACGAACCTGGACACTTCAACCGGGACGGTGCAGCTCAGCGCCGGCGGCTATGGCTATGGTCTCGGGGTTCGGCAGGATTGCTTCTTCCGCGTTTCTGTGGCTCACTCCGGCGGGTTGCCCGGCTTTGGCTCGGTGATGCGGTGGCTGCCGGAATATGGCGTGGGTATCGTGGCCCTTGGCAACCTCACCTACACCAGTTGGGGCCGCCCGGTCGAGCAAGCGCTCGGCTTGCTGTTCCGGACCGGTGGACTCGCGCCGCGAGCGGCTCAGCCGGCGCCGGTGCTGGTGACCGCGCGGGAACAGGTCTCCCGGCTGGTGGCTCGCTGGGACGACGCCGTCGCCGACAGCATCGCCGCCATGAATCTCTATCTGGACGAATCAAAGGAGCGGCGCCGGCTCGCCATCGAGCGGGTGCGCACCGAGGCGGGAGACCAGTGCCGGAACGAAGGCCCATTCGAGGTGGAGAACGCGCTGCGGGGTCGCTGGCGGATGCGCTGTGCCTCGGGAGATTTGCGGGTGACGATCACCCTCGCCCCCACCGAACCGGCCTTGGCGCAGTTTCTCGAGGTGTCGCCGATGCGCCCCGAAGCTTCGCTGGCGGCGCTGCCGACGTGCCGGTGACCGACTCGGCTTGCCGCTTGTTGACCCCGGTGCCGTAACCGCTTACTTTTGCGTCACTTGAAAGCGAAGGCCTGACCGCCTTCCACCCTGAGCCAGCACGCGGCGAACGGGTTCCTGATACGCTCCCCTGGTGCCGTCCCAACCCGGCCCGTCAGCGCTTCGGAACACCCCGCCACGCGGGGTGTTTTTGTTTCCTGAGACGGGAGGTTGCCCACTGAGCACCAACGAGCGCGAACGTCGGACCCGCGTCAACCGGATGATCCGGATCAGCCCGGTCCGAGTCATTTCGGATTCCGGCGAACAGTTGGGTGTATTGTCGATCGAAGATGCCCTTGCGGCCGCCGAAGAGCGCGGTCTCGATCTGGTGGAGGTCGCACCGACGGCCCGGCCCCCTGTGGTCAAGATCATGGACTACGGGAAATACAAGTTCGAGGAGGCCAAGGCGGCTCGCGCGGCCAAGAAAAAGCAGCATGTGATCGACATCAAGGAAGTGAAGTTTCGCCCCGGGATCGATGACCACGATTTCGACTTCAAGACGCGCCATATGCGCGAGTTCCTGGCCGAAGGCGACAAGGTGAAGGTGACGATGATGTTCCGGGGCCGGCAGATGGCCCGGATCGATCTGGGCAAGGCCGTGCTCGACCGCGTGGCCGCGGCCCTGGCCGATGTCGGCAAGATCGAGTTCGACGCCCGGCTCGAGGGGCGCAACATGACGATGGTGATCGCGCCCAAGTAGGCCGGCGCCGAATCAAGGAGACTGCCATGCCGAAAATGAAGACCAAACGCGCTGCGATGAAGCGCTTCAGCGTGACCGGGACCGGCAAGCTCAAGCGGCACCGGGCCAACAAGCGTCACATCCTGACCAAGAAGACGCGCAAACGGAAGAACCAGCTTGGCAAGCCCGCGCTGGTCAGCTCCGCGGATTTCCCGCGCGTGTCCCGCCTGCTTCAGGCCTAGGAGAACGACCCCATGCCTCGCGTCAAGAACACCGTCGCGCATCACGCGCGCAAGAAGAAAATCATGGAAGCGGCCAAGGGCGGCTTCCAGGCCCGCAGCAAGCTCTACAAGGCCGCCAAGGAGAACGTCGAACGCGGCATGGCGTACGCCTACCGCGACCGCCGGAAGAAGAAGGGCGACTTCCGCACGCTGTGGATCACCCGGATCAACGCCGCCGCGCGCCTCCACGACCTGAGCTACAGCCGGCTCATGGCCGGCCTCAAGAAGGCCGGCGTCGAGATCAACCGGAAGGTCCTGGCCGACCTCGCGGTCCACGACGCCGAGGCCTTCGCCAAAATCGCCGAGATCGCCAAAAAAGCGGCCTGACGGCGGGTTCTCGGCGACGGCTGTCGAGACGAATGGACAACACCGGCTACCTGGCACTCGATGAGTTGCTGCCCCGCCTGAGCGCGGTGCGGGATTTGGACGCGCCGGCGCTCGAGGCCGAGCGCATCGCTGTGCTTGGCCGGAAGCAGGGCGCCCTGACGGCCGCGCTGCGGGCGGTCGCCGGGCTGGACGCCGAGGAGCGGAAGCGTTTCGGTGCCGCGGCCAATGGCCTCAAAGCCGCCTTCGAGGCGGCTTTCACCGGACGGGAGGCCGAGCTCGCCGCCACGGGCCCGAGCGCGCGGCCCGCCGGCCCCGACCTCACCATGCCCGGTCGGGGCCACTGGATCGGGGCGCTCCATCCCATCGCCCGCGTCGTGGACGAAATCCTCGCGATCTTTCGCGAGCTGGGTTTCGCCGTCGCGGTCGGCCCCGAGGCCGAAACCGAATGGCTCAACTTCGGGGCGCTCAATTTTCCGCCCGATCACCCCGCGCTGGACATGCACGACACCCTCTACCTGTCCCAGGGACCGGGCGATCGCGTGTTACTGCGCACCCACACGTCACCGGTCCAGGTGCGGGTGATGCAGGCCGGGCCGCCGCCCTACCGCGTCGTGGTGCCGGGCATGTGTTACCGCAACGACACCGCCGACGCCTCGCACACCCCGGCGTTTCTCCAGATCGAGGGCCTCGCGGTCGACGAGGGCATCGGTTTTGTCGACTTGAAAGCCACGCTGACGCACTTTGCCCGCCGCTTCTTCGGCCCCGCCACCAAGGTGCGGTTTCGGCCCTCCTACTTCCCGTTCACCGAGCCCTCCGCCGAGCTCGACGTGGAGTGCCAGATTTGTCACGGGAAAGGCTGTCCCGCCTGCAAGCAGACCGGCTGGATGGAGCTGCTGGGCTGCGGCATGGTCCATCCCACCGTGCTCGGCAACTGCAGGGTGGACGCCGAGCGGTACACCGGCTGGGCATTCGGCCTGGGCCCGGGTCGCACCGCGATGCAGCGCTTTGACGTGCCGGACCTCCGGCTGATGAGTGGTGGCGACATGCGCTTCCTCCGCCAGCTCGCGGGCCAGGAGGACGCGTGAACGTCTCCCGTCGCTGGTTGGAGGCCTTTCTGCGCCGGCCGCTCGAGGCGAGGGCATTGGCCGAGAAGCTCGCGCTGCTCGGCGCGCCCGCCGACGCGGTCGTGCCGCTGCACCGGGAGCTTTCGGGCATCGTGGTGGCGCTGGTGGAGGAGGTGCGGCCGCACCCCAATGCGGATCGGCTCCAGGTTTGTACCGTGAACGACGGAACCAGCGAGCGGCTCAACGTCGTGTGCGGCGCGAACAACGTGGCGGCCGGCGCGAAATACCCGTTCGCCCGGGTTGGCTCCGCGCTCCCGGGCGGGTTGGTCATCGAAAAGCGAAAGATCCGCGGCGAGTCGTCGGAGGGCATGCTCTGCTCCAGCAAGGAGCTTGGCCTGGGCACCGACCACGAGGGGATCCTGACGCTCACCACCGACGCGGAGCCTGGGACGCCGTTCCTCGAGGTCCTGGCGCTGGACGACGACCGCCTCGAGCTCGACACGCCGCCGGTCCGCCCCGACCTGCTGGGTCACAAGGG
>JAXIPC010000261.1:0-3383 GCA_045403135.1 Gemmatimonadales bacterium
GTGACGTTCGGTGACGCCGCGGCGCGGAACCTCCTCCTGCCGGTCGATCTCTTCGGGATGTTGGGCCTTTTTCTGATCGCGATTCACCCCCGTGCCAAGCGGCTCGGCGACATGGTGGCGGGCACCGTCGTCGTGCGCGACCACCCGATCCAGGTCCGCGAGGCGCCGCTCGCCGCCGAGGCGGCGGAATCGCAGGGCGCCCCCGAGCTCGCCGACGCGGAGTTCCGCCTGCTCCGCGAATTCGTCGGCCGGGCCCCGGAGCTGCCTCCCGAGGTCCGCGCCCGGCTCGCCCGCGGCATGGTGCTTCGCCTGGCCGAGCGGTATCCCGACCGCCCCGCCGGCGACCTCGAGTTTCTCGCCGCGCTCTATCGGGACGAGCTGGGCCGGCGCCGCGGAAAGTTCGGCGCTCGTGGAGGCGCCGGGCCGGGCCGGCCCAGCCGCGGCGGCATTGTCGAGCGGCTGGTGGCGCGCAAGGCGGAACGCTGGCATCAGTTTCAGGAGATGGCCGAGCGGGTCTCCCGCGAGGGACTCGACACCCTGGCCGCCGCCGAGCTCCCCGATTTTGCCCGGCGCTACCGGGAGGTAGCGGCCGATCTGGCCCGGGTGCGCACTTATGGAGCAGACCCGCCCATCCGGGCCCGGCTGGAACGGCTGGTGGCCGCCGGGCACGGAGCGCTCTACCGGCAGGAGCGTCGCACCTGGCCGCGGATCTGGAGTTTCATCGCGCGAGAGTGCCCCGCCGCGATCGTCGAATCCCGCCGCTACGTCACCCTGGCGTTTCTGACGTTCATGCTTCCCGCGGTGGGCGGCTACGCCCTCCTCCGCGAGCGGCCAGAGCTGGCGCCCGAGCTCCTGCCCGATGTGATGCTCGAGCGCGCCGAAGCCGGCGTGGAGCGCCAGCGGAGCGGGTTAGGCTTCGTCGAAGCCGAAGCGGGAGACCGCCCCATCATGGCGTCGTCCATCATCGGCAACAACATCAGGGTGGCCTTCAGCTGCTTCGCGGGCGGGATCGTCTTCGGCGTGGGCTCGCTCCTGCTGCTGGCGTACAACGGGCTTTCGATCGGCGCCTCCTCCGGTCACTTCGCCAACGCCGGCCTGCTCGGCTACCTCTGGACCTTTGTGATCGGCCACGGGGTGCTGGAGCTCTTTGCCATCTGGGTGTCGGGCGCGGCGGGGTTCATCCTGGGCCGGGCGATCATCGCGCCCGGAGACCTGCCCCGCCGCGATGCGGTAGTGCTGGCAGGTCGCCAGGCCATGCGCCTGATCGGCGCGGTAGTCGTGATGCTCCTCGTGGCGGGTGTGATCGAGGGGTTCGTCTCCGCCAGCGAGGTACCGGTCCCGGTGCGGATCGGGGTGAGCGGAGCGAGCCTGCTTTTCCTGGTGCTCTACCTGCTGAACGGCGCGCTCAGCTCCCGATCCAGACAGGGAGCATCGGCGGGTAAATCCGGGTAATCCTGTGGGCGCAGTTCCAGACGCGACGATCTTCGTCAAGCGGGTTGCTATCGGGGCAACATCACCGGCTGAGCCCACGCCTGCTTGCCGTTCGACTCCTGCACCACCCCCTCGGGACCGAGACTCTGCAAGATCCCCTCGACCAACCGGGGCACCGAGCGCACAAACGACGCCACCCACCGGCACCAGGCCAAGTCGAAGTCGCCGGAGCCCGAGACGTCCATCAGGTCCGCCGTCGAGGGCGCTGCGGTGCTGGGTCGGCGTCAACGAGCAGGCGTTCCGCGACGCGATGATCGAGGGGGGAACGGGCTCCGGCCGGGACGTTGGACTCCAGATGGTCAGGGCCCGCCCCCCAGATCCAGAGATTCCCCGGAACCCACAGCAGGAGTCCGCCCAGCTTCTGGGTCGACCCGCTCGCCTGCCCCCCGTGCCGTGGGCCGATGCGGCTCGTGGCCGTGATCACCGATCCCACCGTGATCACCCGGATCCTCGCGCAGCGGGCCCGAGCACGGGACCACGCCCACCGGTCGCGGAGCCCACCGCCGAGCCGACGACAGTCGCCCACCCCGACTGCGGCCGGTCACCCCTACCGGTCGTCCCCGGCCCCTGGGCTCGGGGGCCGGTGGCGTGCCCGGGTGTCCAGGAGATGGCGGCCCGCCGTCCCCCGCCGGCCTGGCCGACATGCGCGGGACCGCACCAGCCCCGGGCAACATCGATCTCCCGCGTGGGAACGCGAGTTGACGCCCGGCGCAGCGTTCCCATACCTTCGGGGGGAGAAAGGGAATTCCTATTCCTTATTCCTGCGGGTGCTGGTTCCCCAGGTCGCCTACTTCGGCACCTGCTTTCTCGGCCCCCGCGATACCTTGGTGCATCGGGTGCTGGGAGACGTGTCCAGCACCTACACCGGAACCGACCAGCCGCGTCGGTTCCGCCTCAGCGCCGATTCGCTGATTCTGGGCGAACAGGAGACATCGGGTGATCCATTTCCTGGTCCCGCGCGCGCAAGTATTCGGAATCCTCGGGATTGCGCACCTGTGGGGCCCCGATTTCGCCGAGCGGTTTTCCCTGATCCACTATGAGGAGCTGCCGGCGCTGGCCAGCCTGCCCACGGGTACCTACGTCTTCACCGCGCTCGATCAGCTCTCGCCGCCGGGCTTGCGGCTGGCGCGAGAGCTGGAAGTCCAGCTTCGGTCGGCTGGTCCAGCGGTCCGGGTGCTCAATTCACCCCGGGGGACGCTGCTTCGGTTCGGTCTGCTGGAGGCATTGTGGCAGCACGGTCTCAACCGGCATCGTGTAGTCCGCGCGACCGGGGACCTGAGCGGGCTTCGCTTCCCGGTGTTCCTGCGGGAAGAGCACCAGCACACCGGCTCGCTGTCCCCTCTGCTCCGCACCGCCGCCGAGGTACAGTCTGCTCTCGCGCGCGCGATCGTGCGGGGGTACCGGCTGAACCAGCTCCTGATCGTCGAGTTCTGCGATACGGCGGATGCGACGGGATGCTACCGCAAGTTCGCCGCAATGGTGATCGGCTCGGAGATCGTTCCACAGTACCTGAGCTCCGGCCACAAGTGGAATATAAAGCAGGGGTCGACGGAGTTTACAGCCGAGATGGTCCTGGAGGAACGCTCCTACCAGATGGAAAATCCCCATGAGCGCGAGCTGCGGCGCATCTTTGCGCTGGCGGAGGTCCAGTACGGCAGGATCGACTATAGCCTGAAGGACGGCGTTCTCGAAACCTGGGAGATCAATCTCAATCCCACCCTGGGCGGGCTTCCCGAGCTGCCGCCGGAACTGCACCAGCTCAGCGAGCCAGGGAATGCATTCTATTTTCAGCGCTTCCGGGAGGCGCTCGAGGCCGTTGATCTCCCGAGTGCCGCGGCGCCGCTGGCGATCCGCTACAGTACAGAGGGACTCCCGGGCCGCGACGGGATGCT
>JAXIPC010000205.1:0-26567 GCA_045403135.1 Gemmatimonadales bacterium
CCAAGTGACCGCCTCTGGCGCCTCGTCCCCGAGAGTGCCGTCCGGCACCGCCGAGCCGATCCCGGTCTTTCCACGCTTGAACGCCACGTACCGGTCAACGAAGTCGCGCCGGACCCAGCGCCGGGCCACGATCTCGTGACAAATGGCGTTGGCTATCGCCAGCTCCGATTGAGGCAGGTGCAGCAGGGACTCGTCGGCAGGGTAGCTGGTCCGGGTGGTGCGCGTGGCGAGGTCAATGATCCGGACGGCCGGGTTGCTTCGCTTTCGCGCCAGCATCCTGGAAAAAAGGACCGGATCGGTCTCGGCGAGGTTGACATTCCAGAGCACGAAGACATCGGCGTGGTCGATGTCCTCGTAACAGCCGATCGCCCCGTCCAGGCCGAAGCTGCGCTCGAGACCAGCCCGGGCGCTCCCGGCATGCAGCCGGGCACTGGTCTCCACATTGTTGGAGCCCAGCGCGCCCTTGAACAGCTTCGCGGCCACGTAGGCATCCGGGATTGTCCAGCGGGCCGACCCGTACACCCCCACGGCCTCGGGGCCATGCTGCGCGATGGTCTCGCGAAGCCGGCGGCTTACCACGTCCAGCGCCTCAGCCAGCGGCACGGCCACCAGCCTGCCCTGGCGACGGACCATGGCGCGGGTTAGGCGATCGCGCCCGTAGAGGGTCTGGACGGCGTGGTAGCCCTTCACGCACGCCAGGCCCTGTCCCGTCGGCGAGTCAGGATCGCCTCGTACCGCGACCGCGCGCGCGTTCTGCACCGCGACGAGCAACCCGCAGCCGACCCCGCACAGATGACATGGGGCCTTGTACCACGGCGGTCCGCGCTGGCGGCTCTGGGTCTGGGCGGCCTGTTGCGCTACGCCGGGAGCGACTGCGGTCGCCAGGGTAGTGGCTGACGCCACCGCGGCGCCTTTGAGAAAGGCCCTCCGGTCCAGTTCCGTCATGCCGGCGACTCTCTTCTTGAGCTTCTTGAGCGCGAGACAGAATGCTACGGAATCAGTCTGGCAGGTAGGCAGTAAACCGATGCGGAACGAAGGATGAAGTTTTCTTTATTAGAGGCGGCGCCTCAAGGAATGCCCGGGATGGCCCGCCCGTGGCAGGCAATGCACATCTCAGGATTGCGCCGACGCAGCCGATTCGCGTCGAACCCGGGCCCGTGGGGGTTGAACCGGAATCCGCGGCCCACCGACGAGTGGCAGGCGGTGCAATCCCGCTCAACATGACAGGAGACACAGGACTCAAGCGACTGTCTGGCCGCCTGACCATGTCCGACGATGAAGGCAGCCCTGCCATCGTGGAAGCTGGAAGCACCCAGCGACCGTCGCGTGCTCAGTCCGGCCTGCGCGTGGCAGCTGACGCAGAACTGCTGAGCGTTGTGGCAGTCGCCACAGGTACTCTGGCGCGCGTACGCCGCCGAGGGATGCCGGACCAGAAAGCCGGCCCGATGGTAATCCCCCCCTCCCGCAGGCTGTGCCGGATCCGGGCGGTGACAGGAGAAGCAGTCCGCCTGCATGTGACAGGTGGCGCACGTTCGGGGCGCGGCACTGGCCTCCCGTCCGTGCCCCTCCCGAAACTCGGCAACGTGTGAGGGGGGAGGGCGCCGCTCGAGCTGCGCACCTCTGGCCCGACCGGGTCCCGGCCGGGGCATGGCCGCCACCGGCTTCGGCAGCGAGGCTCCGACGTGACAGGTGACGCAGCTCGGCTGAGTATGGCAGGTGGCGCATGTCGCGGGGTTGCGGCGGGCATCCCGGCCATGCACGGCTACGAAGTTCGCCGCCGCATGGGACGCCGGCGCGGCGAACTTGAAGCCATGTACCAGAGACCGCTCGTCCAGGGCCAGGCTCTGGATCGCGGGGGTTTCGGGAGCATTGACGTGGCAGTTGATACAGAAGTTCCGAGCGTGGCAGGTCGCGCAGGTTGCGGCTACCGTTGTCCGCCCATCAGGCCCCCGAACCGGAGCGAGCTGGGCGTGGCCCGCCAGGCCGAAGCCCGGTGTCCGGTGCGAAGGAGGCACCGGGAAACTGGCGACATCCTCTCTCGACAGTTCTTTCGCTTCAGCGAGGGGAAAGTGACAGGTGGCGCATTGAGCGTTTGCCACCGTCAGGTGTTCGGCTCCCGGTTGATGGCACGCAATGCACTGGTTAACCAGGCGGCGGAAGACGGACCGCCCACTGTCGGCGCGGGAATGGCACTGTGCACAACCCACCGAATCCGCCGTCGCGACCCGGTGTCGATCGTGGGTGAAGCGGAGGTTGGACGCCGGCGCGGCCGCCGGGGCGGCCCACTCGATCCTGGGCTTTACCACGCCGTCGTGGCACGAGGCGCAGCTTGCCGCAGCGGGCCAGAAGGAGGCTCCGGGTTCCGACGCGCCGAGGTGGCAGGTGGTGCACGAGCCCGGAAAGAGCGGCGTGTGCTTGGGGTGGTCGAATACCGGGACGGTCTGTCCCGGGTTGCCCGCCCAAGCCGCGAAGCCGCCAAGTATCAAAGGGATCGTCAGACCCAACAGGCGAATCCGACGGCGTGGCATCATCGGCTCCCCGGGGTCCGTGTCGCCGGCGGCAGGCGCACCCGGTCGGCATTGGAGCCGAACAGCAGGCTGATCCGGCCCGCCAAGCGAAATTGATCCCAGTCGATGGCTGTGGCATCGGGTCGATCCCGGGTCTCATCGTACCGGATGGCCTCCACCCCCACGCGCCAACGGGCGTGGGGGCGATACTCCGCTTCCAGTCCCAACGAGGTGAGCTCCGCATCATTGAAGCGGAGTTCCAGCGGACGCTGGAGTCGAGCGCCGTGGGCGGTCAGGCTGAGCTGGGGATTCGGTAGCCAGGTCAGCCGCCCGGTGAACCCTCGCGAGGATGCCCCGGGTCCGAATTCGGCCTGGTAGCTACCGTCCAGCACCCATTGGGTGGTCGGGGTCCACGTCACTCCTGACTCGAACCGCCAGCCGCGATCCTCGACCGACACTCCAGGGGTGAACACCTCGGCATCCTCGAACTGGTACCCTTCGCCGCGGGCTCGCACGGTGAGGCTGGCCAGTGGAGTGACCGAAGCCGACGCGTGCAGCGCGTGGTACGGAACCGGACTAAACGCACCCCAGATTGTCCAGAGATCGAAGAACGGCCGGTAGCGCCGGGCGCCGCCGCTGATGGTATACCCCCGACCGATCCAGGCTACCGTGGCGTCGGCGCTCCCGACCGCGCCGAACGCCAGGTCGTACTCGCCCCCGGCGGCCACGGTCAGGCGCCGGAACGGGCGGAGCGCCAGAGACGCGGACGCGCGTTCCGAGACGAAATAGTCCACGGAGGGATCAACTTCGCGCCAGTACTCGACCCGCGCATCCAGCCGACCGCTGGTGATTGCGGCCTCGAGGCCGGCGACGATCTGCCGGTCCCGCGGCTGAAAGTCATTGAGTGGATTGAGAGCGGGATCGGTGACCGGAAGGACGGAGCCACGGGCCAGGCCCCAACCGAGGTAGCCCACCAGATCAATGCTACGGTGGGAATCGCGCACCGCAGCCCTTGCCCCATCCAGGCCGTAGGCACCGAGGCGGCCGGTGAGGAATTGCCGGCCGATCCGGGCGGTCAGTCCGGATCTGGCGTACTCGAGATATCCCTCCACCAGCTGGAGCTCGGGATCGGTTCCCGGCCAGATGGCTCGGTCGCCGAGGTCGGTCGCCCATCGGGCGTTCGCTCGCAGGCTCAAACCCTGTACGCCAACTCCCCAGATCGAGATGTCTGCCTGGGTCACCCAGGGAACTCCCCGCAACACCGGTCCGGCAACGAAGAAGGTGCATAGGTTCTCCCCGCAGAGCGCTGCGTGACCGTCAGGAGTCAGGAAACCGCCGTTTGGCTGCGCGATGGCATCGGAGCGGGGAATGGTGCCGGTGCTGAGCCCCCGCCACGATACACCCTGCACGCGACTGTCCAGTCGTACCCGATACCCCTGCGCCGGCGCGAAGGTCACCACCAGAAAGAGCAGGATGGTGCTCCCCCACAGAACGCGCCTGGTGGTGCTCACACCGGGGGCTTGCCGAGGAGGTGGGGGCGGAATTCCGCAGGTGGCTTCAGGAAATGACAGGTGGCGCATTGCCCTCGGACATAATGATCCAGCTGAGGCTGGTGGCAGGTCAGACAGAACGAGCGGTCCGGGGTCAACAGGGCAACGGTGGAGGCGGTATGGCAGGCGTCGCAGGCGCGGTGAGAAGCAGCGAGGTTCTTGCCGTGCGCCAACCGGAGCTGCTCCCCGGTGTGGCAGGTGGCGCAGGTCCGGCCGGCGGCATGGTGATCACTGTGGCAGTCGCGGCACCCGCGGGCGGCCGAAGCCGGCGCGAGGGTGACCGGCTCGGTGTGGCATTGGACGCAACGGAGCGCAGCATGCACCGGATGATCAAACTTGACCGGGCGGCTCCGCGCTGCGCTGTCTCGGATCGCGATGCCGATCGTCATCGGCACGGGCTGAAGGCGCTCCCCGGGACGATGGCAGGTGGCGCAATCGGATTGCTGCGGCCGCTGATGATGGCAGATCTGGCACCCTCGTGGCTGCTCGAAGGTGAGGCGACCATGCCTGGTGCCGGTGGCGTGACAGGTCAGGCAGGCCAGGCGCCGGTGCCGCGCATGGGGAAAAGAGTCAGGCGGTGCCGGCGGGAGGACGGCCGGCAGGACGGCTGGGGGGAGGTCCGACGGCGGGACATCCCCCTTTCCCCGCACCGGCTCTTCCAGCCGGCTGTCCTGGCGCTCGGGGGGACGCAGCGCGCGGGCGGTATCGAAGGGAAGCGGGGGGCGGAACCGGGTTCCCGGACGCCGGTTGACCGTGTTGTGGCACGCCACGCAGTCGCTCGCATCCAGCTTCGCGGCGTGCGGGGCATGACAGGTGAGACACTGCTCTCCCACCCGGCGGTGAGCCGCGCCGACATGGAATGGGGTATCCCGCCAGTTGCCGTGACACTGCGCTTCGGTGCAGGTCTTCCCCGCGGCCTGCGGCGTTTCCTGGGTGTGCGGGTTATGGCAGGTGCCGCAGACCGCCTTGTGCGGCTCCCTGGCCGGGTCAAAACCGGCGAGAATCCTCTGCATCTCATGGCAGGCCAGACACTGCTGATTCCCGGGCCGCAGGGTGCCGGCTGCCGAGTCGCGCGTGGCCAGTCGCGGGACCTCGGCGGTGAACTGGTGACACTGGTTGCAGTGCAGCGTGGTTTGCTGCGCCATCTTCCCGAGGCGGATTTCGAGCTGCTCATGGCAGCCCGACTGTCCGCAGGTTTCCTTGGCCGGAATGAAGGCGTGCACCGCGATCCCATGACAGGTGGCGCACTGCACGTCCGCCAGCGCCGTCGAATCGGATTCCAGGTGGGTACGGTGCCCCGCCGTTTCCTTGATGCGGGTCCACTTCTCGGACTCGTTCTTGGCATGACATGCCTCGCATCGCCCGTCCGGGACGGGCGCATGAGGCGGGATCTTCTCAGGACGGTTGGCCACCCAGAGCACCAGTTGCCGGGTGCTGGCGTAAAGCGATTGCTTATGGCAGTCGTGACACTTGAGGTCGCTGTGCTTGCCGGCATCGAGCGCGAATTTGTTCCAGGCGCCATCCATGATGTGGCACCCGGCGCAGAACGCGTTCTCGTGCTCCATGTAGTCCCAGCTCTTCGCCCCGCCCCACGCTGCCACGCCGACGAGGAAGGCGAGGCTGGCACCGAGCGCGAGCTTGACGCCCCGGTCGCGGGTGACCAGCCAGTCCCGGATCGATCGGCGGCGGGTCCAGAGCAGCCGCACGATGATGACGGCCGCCACCACGCCAACCAGGATGGCGATCACCCACATCCACAGGGGAGCGTTGAAGACGGCCCGCAGTACCGTCGCGACCTCTCCCGGAATGGGAGGGGGTTTTGGAGGGACGCCTACCTTGAATCGGTGTAACGAGGCCGTGTCCTGCGCCGACTGCAGCAGGGCAACTAGACCAGGCGAGAGAGATACGCTCATCCGCTCAATTATACACGCGGATCACGGGTGACCAGTGTATCGGGGCGGAAAACTCACTCGGAGGGGAAAAGCAATGTGCCGCTGCACCGGATTGGACATCCGGGCAGCGGCACGTGACGGCCTCTGCCACCGGGTCACTTATACTTGCTGGCCGACCTGACCTCGTACCCGGGGATCTGGGTATTGGACACCTTCATGTTCTTGGCGAAACTCCCACCGATCGGCCCGTCCAGGATGGCCTGGACTGCGGCCGGAGGAGCCGGCAGCCCATAGAAGGAGCGAACCTCGTTGATCGATGCGATGAGGAGCGCTTCGCAGAGGAACGGGTTGTGGATCCCTTTCGAGTTGTCGGTGTTCCCTTGTCCGTATTCCCCGCAGAGCCGGGCGTTGAACTCCGCGCCCTCGGCCGGGCTGATTCGACTATCGGGCGCCCACTCAGTCGGCTGGCTCGCCCGGAGGGTCGGTAGGAGCGCGCCATCAGTAGGGGCAGCGTCGAGGTTGTCGTCCCCGTCCGAGTCGAGCCAGAGCTGTTCGGACAGCAGCTTCATTCTGGACCGAATGGTGTTGAACGCTGAGGCCGCGACCCCGGCGCTGGCATGGCAGCCGCTCTTGGCGCAGCTCCCCCAGGAACGCGCGGTGCTGGTGTAGGCACAGCTCTTGTCGCCGATCGGGATTCCCTGTGCGTCCAGGCAGGGGATGGGGCGGAATAGATGTCCCGTGGCCTGGGAAAGGAAGCCGCCTTGCGGGTCGTTTACCGTAAGGCGGTTGACGTGGCACCCGGCACACAGCCGTGGATTGGCGTCGGTCGCGTGCGAGCTGAAAATCCGGTCCTCTGGATATACGAAACCCGCCGGCCGGTATCCGGCGATGCCGAGCAGCACGGCCCCCTGCGGCGCGTGCGGTTCGGTCCCGTGGGTACTTCCGGTGGCCGGCTCGACACGCCGCATGTGGCATTTCATGCAGAGATTCTGCTCCGGATCGGGCGTATTGATTGCGAACCGGAGCTGCTTCGAGTTCGGCGAGCCGTGGGGATCGTGGCAGACCGAGCAGGTAGTCGGCTGGTAGGCCGTGGCTCCGTCGCGCTCCACGTAATTTGACTGTACGCCCCACGCGACCAGCGCCCTGCGGCCGTCATGGCAACTGGCGCAGCCGCTGGTGACGTTTCCGGCCGGTGACGGGGCACGGACTCTCGAGTGTCCCGATTGAGCCCACTCTTCGGCGAACGGCGTGTGGGAACCGCTGTGGCAGTCGGCGCAGGTGCCCTTGCCGGGCAAGGTGAGACTCGCCAGCGGCCGGGTTATCGTGCCCTGACCGACGCCCCGCACGTGGTTCAGCCCGGGCCCGTGACAGCTCTCACACTGGACGTCGTGATAAATCGAATCCTTGACCGCGTCATACCCGGCCAGCCCGGTGACCTGGTTGCCCTTCCCGTTGACCGAGTGACAGGACTTGCAGGATTCGGCAGCGTCCGCGGGAAGGTCGGCGTAGGCACCGGCATGGGCCGTTTCCTGCCACGTCGCCTGGTGGCCGGCGTGACAGTTGCCGCAGGTTGTTTGCTTCGTGTCCTTGGAGAAGTACCCCAGGAAACCTGCCGCCGCCGCCACGGGTTCATTGAAGGGGTCGCGGTCGCGGAAGACTACTTTTTCTGAGGTGCAGCCGGTCGCGACGACAGCGATCGCGAGCAAGACACGAATGGCGGGGGGCTTCGGCATAGTGGCGCACTCCTCGGTCCTGGGCACGACAACGGAACCGACGGACCCGGTGACGATGATATCCTAATCCTCCGCCGCCCGGAGTAGCAAGTAACTATCGCCCAAGCGTTTGGTAATGTTGCTTCACACTGATTTCACGAATTCTTCATAGAGTCCTCGGAGTTTGCCCGTCTGGTTTCCCGAAGCGAGGGGGGCACATGGCTCACCAGTACTGCTCCGCCTGCGGAGCGCGACTCTCCGGCAACTACTGCGCCGCATGTGGCGCGCCGGCGGGAGGGGTCGCGGCAAAGGGGCGAAACCGCGGCCCCCTGTTAGCGGCCGGGGGATTCCTCGTCCTCGTGGCGGTGGCGCTCGTCCTGACGGCACGGCGAGAACGAGGGCTTGGAGCCGCCGCCGTACCGAACGCCCAACCCGCGGCGACCGAACCCGGAACGCCGCCGGACCTGAGCACCATGACCCCCAGGGAACGGTTCGACCGCCTCTACAACCGGGTGATGGGCGCGGCCGAGCAGGGGGACACGGCGACGGTTACCAGGTTTTCCCCGATGGCGTTCTCCGCCTACGAACAGCTGGACACCCTGGACGCCGATGCCCGCTACCATGCCGCCGTGCTGCGGCTGCACGTCCAAGGGGATACCGCCTCGGCGCTCCGCCTGGCCGATGCGATTCTCGCCGAGCATCCCCGGCACCTGTTCGGGTTCCTGATCCGCGCCACGGCCGGGCGCCTTGCCGGTGACGAGCGCTTGCTCGGTCGTGCCACGGCAGATTTCCTGGCGGCTTGGGACGCCGAGCACAAGGCGGCCCGTCCGGAGTATCGCGATCACCAGACCATGCTGGATCAGTTCCGCGCGACGGCCGGGCGGGTCGGCGCCCCCCCGAAATCGTAAAGCCCGCTTCATCGCCGCTCCCCGATCTCTTCAGGCTCGCCCGCCGATTGTTCGGGCGGGCTCGGCCATCAGGGAGGGACGTATGCGCAGGGCACGGGTCGCGGCGATCGCGATCGCGGCATTCGGGTGCCGTTACCGGGCCGAGCTGGTTCCCATCTGGGGGGATATCGGCGACATGGACCGACTGGCCGGGAAGTGGGCGGGCGAGTACTCGAGTCCCGACTCGCGCCGAACCGGCACCATCACCTTCACGATCACGGCCCACGGGGACTCGGCCTTCGGGGAGGTGCTAATGGCTATTCCCGCGGAGGAGAACCTTCCGCGTCCCAGGAGCCTGGTCACCGGGCATTCCGACCATGCAGGCTCGGCCGATCTGCTTAGCGTTCAGTTCGTGCGGGTTGCCGGAGGGGGTGTCCGGGGAGAGCTAGAACCTTACATCGCGCCGGATTGCGAGTGCCGGGTTCGCACCATGTTCACCGGAACGATCGACGGGGACGCGGTGAGCGGGGGCTTTCTCACCACGACGGATTGGGGCGGGAAGCAGGAAGGTCGCTGGCGAGTAGTCCGGATCAGGCCGTAGGCGACGACTCTGGTCAGCGGCCGCCCGGCGTGAGGCGTCTGATCGGTTCGTGCATTGGGGGCTCGATCAGATCCGCGCTCGCCGGAGCGACACGGCGTTGACAGCGACGATGATGGAGGAGAGTGACATCAGGAGCGCGGAGATTTCAGGCCGGAGCGACCAACCGAGCGACCGATAGAATACTCCCGCCGCCACGGGAATCGCCAACAGGTTGTAGACACTCGCCCAAGCAAGATTCTGCTTCATCTTCCGCACTGTGGCCTTGCTCAGCCGCACCGCCCGGACGATGTCACCGGGATCGGACCGCATCAGCACGACATGGGCCGCCTGGATCGCGACATCCGTCCCTGCCCCGATCGCAATGCCGATGTCGGCCTGGGCCAGCGCGGGGGCGTCGTTCACGCCGTCGCCCACCATCGCGGTGAACTGCCCGGCCACTTGCTGTTGCTTCACGTAGCTCGCCTTCTGCTCCGGCCGTACTTCCGCGTAGACCTTTTCGATCCCCACCTCTGCCGCGACCCGTTCCGCGATCGGCCGCAGGTCCCCGCTCAGGAGAACCGGGGTGATTCCCATTTCCCGGAGCTCCCGGACGGCCTGGGCTGAGCTCGGCCGAATAGCGTCGGTGATGCCGAGCACTCCGAGCGCCCGCCCGCCGAGCGCGACATAGGTGAGCGAACGACCAGCCGCCACCAATCGATCTCCGGCGTCGCGGACCGGCGCCAGGTCGACTCCTCCCTGCTCGAGCAGTTTCGCATTGCCGGTCAGGACTACTTCGGCTCGGATCCGGGCCTTGAGTCCAAAACCGGGAATGCCCTCGACATTCAACGCCGGATCGCCGGCGAGAAGGCCCCGCTCCTTCGCCGCCGCCGCGATGGCGAGGGAGAGGGGATGGGTCGAGTGCGCCGAGACGGCTCCGGCGGCTGCCAGAAGCGTCTGCTCGTCCACGCCGGTCACGGGGACGATGTCCGTCACGCTTGGCTTCCCTTCGGTGAGGGTACCGGTCTTGTCGAGGACGATGGTCTCGATTCGGCTCACCCCTTCGAGGGTAGCGGCGTCCTTGATGAGGATGTTGTGCTTTGCACCGAGCCCGGTGCCGACAGCGACAGCTGTAGGGGTGGCCAGACCCAGCGCATCGGGACAGGCGATGACAACGGTGGATATGGCGAAGGTGAGCGCCGTGATGAACGATTCCCCGGCAACCACCCTCCAGCCCAGGAACGTCAGCACACCAGCGCCGACAGCCACGACGACGAGGACTGCCGCAGCCCGGTCGGCGAGCCGCTGGCCTGGCGCCTTCGAGTTCTGCGCGTCGGCAACGAGTGCCGCGATCTGGGCTAGCACAGTGTCGCTTCCCACTTTGGTGGCACGCATCGTCACCGCGCCGCTCACGTTGATCGCCCCACCGACGACGGGGCCCCCCGAGCGCTTCTTCACCGGCCGGCTCTCTCCGGTCACCAGAGCCTCATCAACATCGGTCTCGCCTTCCGTGAGCTCACCATCCACCGGGATCTTGTCTCCCGGACGGAGGCGGAGGAGATCGCCGACAACGACCTCGCTGGTCGGGACCACCATCTCCTGACCCGCTCGGAGCACTCGTGCCATTGGAGGCACCAGGTCGAAGAGCGCCCGCAGCGCATCGGAAGTACCCCGCCGAGACTTCATCTCCATCCAGTGCCCGAACAGCACGAAGGTCACCAGCATCGCCGCAGCTTCGTAAAAGGCCGCGGGAGAGCCCATGACCGTGAGATAGACGCTGCTCAAGTAGGCGGCGAGGACCCCGGTCGCGATGAGGACCGACATGTCCAGTTTGCGCCGCTTCAGAGCATGATAGGAGCCGGCGATGAAGACCCAGCCGCTCCACCAGACGACCGGCGTGGAGAGCACGAGACCAACCCAACCGCTGAGGGGCGGCTCGACCAGCATCGGGAGGCCGGGCAGGTGGCCCGCCAGCAATGCAACGGGCACGGTGAAGGCGAACGCCACCAGAAAGCGACGGCGCATGTCGGTTTCCATCGCCTTGGCGTGGGCGGGGTCAGCCATAATCGCTGCGTGATCGTGGCGGACGGATCCGAGCTGCGGCGGCAGCCTGCCGGGAGGCTCGGCCCTCTTCATCGGGTGCCCGGAGTGCTCTAAATCTCCAGTGTCATGTGCAGCGTCGCCCATCTCTCGCTCCTCAACGTCGAGTACGTGCGGGTCAAGGTGTGGCAAACGGAGCGGGGTCGATTCACCGACCCCGCCCGCCGCGCCCGCCGGATCACCCACAAGCATACTACTTCGGCACTTCCGCCATCCGACCTGGGAACGGTTCGGGCATCCGGGAACCGCTCCGGGCGTTCAAGAAGCCCCCGACGGTGGCCGCGAATACCGCGACCCACGCGGTCGTGATGAGCAGCCCGCCGAAGAAGCTGGGCCATGTTATATGGCGACTGCCCGTCAAATCGTAGTGCATCGCAAAGCTGAAGACTGCCTGCGTCTGCTCCGGCGCCACTGCGACCAGGAAGGCGCAGATGGCGTACCACGCCGCCCAGGCCGAGGCTAGGGCGATCGCGAAACGCTTCGTATCGAATCTCATAAGACGCTCCTTGTGGAGTGAGCCAGAGAATCCCGCGTTCAGCTCATCGTTCCCCCCGCGCCCAAAGCTATGAATCCACCTTCTCGAAACCGTGATGGCACGGTGAAGAGACATTCATTGCGAACGTGAATCCTGCTTCATCTGCGCTTCAGAGTCGCCAACCCCTCCGCGGTCTAGCTTCCGAGCAGACCGAAGGAGGAGAACCGTGTGGCGAGGGGCTGTGGCCGTCGTGGCCGCGCACGTGCTGGTCCTGTGGCTCTCGGCCGCATGCCTCGCGGCCCAACCGACCGACACGACGCAAGCGCGGTTGGCGCTCGCCGATGTGTTTCGGAGACTCGAGGCCGCCAACCCACGTCTCGAAGCGGCCCGCCAGATGGCCGTTGCCGCCGAGGCTAGGACCAAACCCGCCAGCACGCTTGCCGACCCTCAGCTCCAGTTCGGCCTGATGAACCGGAACCTTTCCGGCTTTGCGCTTCAAGATCCGCTCGGAATGAATCAGGTGCAGGTCATGCAAATGATTCCAATCGCGGGCCAGCTTGGGCTCGCGGGACGCGCGGCACTGGCACAAGCGGGGGCTGCGCGGGCGCGCGCCGCGGACCTCCGTTGGGAGCTGCGGGCCCGTGCCGCGATGTCCTTCTACGAGATCTACCAGCTCGACCGCACCATCGAGGTGAGCGCCGAGACCCGGGAGCTGTTGCGCGACATTACCACGACGGCGCGCACCATGTACTCGGTGGGCCAGGGACGCCAGGCCGATGTACTGCGCGCCCAAGTGGAGATCGACCGAATGAGCGAGGAAATCGCTCGCATGCGGGCGATGCGTGAGGCGGCCGCGGCCCGGCTCAACGCGCTGCTCGATCGGCCGGCGGAGACGCCCATCGCCACACCAGCGCTCCCGCGATTCCCGCGCGAGCTGGCGGGCGCTGATTCACTGGAGCGCCAGGCCCTCGCCGGGCGGCCGATGCTCGCTGCCGGGGCGCTTGAGATCGAAGCGGCGGCGGCCGCCCAGCAGAGAGCCCGTCGCGAGATCTGGCCCGACCTGCAGCTCGGCGCGGTGTACGGCCAGCGGCCGATGGTGGGGGGAACCGACCGAATGGTGAGCCTGATGGTCGGCTTCTCGGTGCCGATCCGGGCGGGGCGGCGCCAGCTCCAGATGCGCCGCGAGACCGAAGCCATGCGCCTCTCGGCCGAAGCCGAACTCCGCGCCATGCAGGCCGACACGCGTGGCCGCCTGGGAGAGATCACCGCCGCGGTACGGCGTACTCGGAGCCTGCGGGAGCTCTATGTGACCACCATCCTGCCGCAGGCCGAAGCAACGGTGAGCTCGGCGCTCTCCGCGTATCAAGCAGGCGACGTGGACCTGCCAATGCTCCTCGATGCCCGGATGACGGTGAACCGTTATCGCCAGCAGCTCATCCAGCTCGACGCCGAGGAGGGCGCCGCACTCGCCGAGCTGGAAATGCTGCTCGGCCAGCCCCTCTTCGATCCCGGCATCAGCGAGCCGGTGCAGCCGCCCGGAGACGCATCATGACCCAGGACGACCTCGTGACTCCGGTATCGGCCGGCTCTCCATTCCAGCCGTCCGGGCGGCGCCGGCTCGGCCGGCTTGCCGCGCTCCTGGCCTTTGTCTTCGTGCTGATCGCCGCCGTGGCCGCAGTGCGTCTCCTCGGCCGGCGGGGGGAGCCTGCGGCGGCCCCGGGCGGGCACGACCACGGCGCGACCCCAGCCGCAGACAGCGCCATGTCGGTCATGCTTTCGGAGGAGCAAGCCCGGCGGATCGGCGTCACCTATGCCCCCGTACGCATGGGGCCGCTGGGACGCGTAGTCCGGACCGTCGCGGTCGTGAGCTACGATGAGACCCGGCTCAAGTCGGTGACGGCGCGCGTGGACGGGTGGGTGGAGCGGCTGTACCTCGATTTCACCGGGCAATCGGTGCGGATCGGGGACCCGCTCCTCAGCCTCTATTCCCCCATGCTCGTCTCGGCCCAGCAGGAGCTGCTGCTGGCCAAGCGGCTCCGCGCGAGTGTGGCCGGCGGCTCCCCGGACGCCGTTCGCGGGGCGGAGGAGCTGCTCGAGTCGGCCCGGCGCCGGCTGCTCTACTGGGAGGTGCCGCCGGCGGATGTGGCGCAGATCGAAGCAAGCGGTGAGATCCGCAAGGCGATCACCTTCCGGTCCCCGGTTCACGGCGTCGTGATCGAGAAGTCGGTCCTCGGCGGCCAGCGGATTATGGCGGGCGAGACGGTATTCCGGATCGCCGACCTCAACACCGTCTGGTTGGAGGGCGAGATCTTCGAGCGGGACCTCCCGGCGGTCCGCCCCGGCCTGCAAGTGGTAGCCGAGTTTCCCGCGCTTCCGGGCAAACCCAGAACGGGCCGGATCAGCTATGTCTATCCGACCCTCAATCCGGAGACGCGGACCGTCAAGGTACGGGTCGAGCTCACCAACCCGGGGCTCGCCCTCAAGCCGGGTATGTACGCCACCTTCCAGTTCGCGGCGGCTACCGGGCTCGTCCTCAGCGTCCCCCGCTCGGCCATTCTCTCCACCGGCAAGCGCGACCTGGTCTTCGTGCATCTCCCGGATGGAACCCTGATCGCGCGTGACGTGACGCTGGGCCTGGCCACCGACGAGCGAATCGAGATCCTGTCGGGCCTGACCGCCGCCGACACGGTGGTGGCGTCGGCCACCTTCCTGGTGGACGCGGAATCGAATCTCAGCACCCTCTTGGGTGGGATGGGAAACATGCCGGGCATGGACATCTCGGCGCCGCCAGCTCCAGGGCCCGGCGCGAAGGCGCCGGGAAGTCCGGGCGTGAAGCGGGCGCCCAAGGACACGATGAAGATGGAGATGCCCTAACCAGCCATGCTCAAGCGCATCATCGAGTGGTCGGTGGCCAATCGGCTCATCGTCTTTCTCTTCACGGTCGCGGCGGTCGCGGGGGGAATCTGGGCGCTCAGGCGCACGCCCCTGGAGGCGCTCCCCGACTTGAGCGATGTACAGGTGATCGTGCAAGCCGAGTACAACGAGCAGGCGCCGCGGATCGTGGAAGACCAGGTCACCTATCCGATCGCGGCGGAGATGCTCAAGGTGCCGGGCTCGCGCACGGTGCGCGGCTACTCCTTCTTCGGCATTTCGTTCGTCTACGTGATCTTCGAGGACGGCACCGATCTGTACTGGGCCCGCTCCCGGGTGCTGGAGTATCTGAGCGGGATCAAGGGAAGGCTCCCCGCCAGCGTCACCCCCACGCTCGGGCCCGATGCAACCGGCCTCGGCTGGGTGTACCAGTACGCGCTGGAGGACACGACCGACCGGAAGAGCCTGGCCGAGCTCCGGAGCATTCAGGATTGGTACCTGCGCTACGCGCTCACGGCGGTGCCCGGTGTCTCGGAGGTCGCGGCAGTGGGAGGGTTCGAGAAGCAGTACCAGGTGGATCTCGACCCGGCCCGGCTGCTCGGGTACGGCATCCCGATCACCGCGGTGATGGCGGCGATCCAGAACGCCAACGCCGACATCGGCGCCATGGTCGTCGAGCTCTCCGAACGGGAGTACATGGTGCGCGGGCTGGGCTACCTCAAGTCGCTCTCGGACATCGAGAACGTCGTGGTCGGCGCGACCCCCAACGGTACCCCGATCCGGGTCGCGGAGCTGGGACGGGTGAGTGTCGGTCCGGCCGTCCGCCGGGGAGTCACCGATCTGGACGGCCGGGGCGACGCGGTGGGTGGCATTGTCGTGATGCGCTTCGGACAAAACGCGCTGGCGACCATCGAGCGGGTCAAGGCCAGGATCCGGGAGATCCAGCCCGGCTTGCCCGCCGGCGTGGTGCTCCGGCCGGTCTACGACCGGAGCGACCTGATTCACCGTGCGATCGAGAACCTTCGAGGAAAGCTGCTCGAGGAGAGTGTGATCGTCGCCCTGGTCTGCCTCGTGTTCCTGCTCCATGCGCGGTCCGCCCTGGTCGCGATCCTTACGCTCCCGATGGGCATTCTCATCGCCTTCATCGCCATGCGGGGAGTGGGTGTCGGGGCCGACATCATGTCCCTCGGCGGCATCGCGATCGCGATCGGTGCGATGATCGACGCCGCGATCGTGATGATCGAGAACATGCACAAGCATCTGGAGCGCGCCGTGGAGGCCAAGGAGCTGGCTGCGGGGCGGAGCGCTGCCGGCCGCTCGCTCGATACCGGGATCCTCACCGTCCGGGAGCGCTGGCAGGTGGTTCGGGACGCGGCGAAGGAGGTCGGCCCGGCGCTGTTCTTCTCCCTCTTGATCATCACCGTGTCCTTCCTGCCGGTGTTCACGCTGGAAGGGCAGGAGGGGCGGCTGTTCAAGCCGCTCGCGTTCACCAAGACCTTCGCGATGGCCGCGGCGAGCCTCCTCTCCGTAACACTGGTGCCGGTCACGATGGGGCTGTTCATTCGGGGGCGCATCTACCGGGAGCGGACCAATCCGATCAATCGCTGGCTGATCGCCCTGTACGGCCCGATCATCCGCTTCGTGCTGCGGCGGCGCTGGCCGGTCATCGGCGGGGCGGCTGTGGTGCTGATCCTCACCGCCATTCCCTGGTCCCGGATCGGAGGCGAGTTCATGCCGCCGCTGGGTGAGGGAACTATCCTGTTCATGCCGACGACGCTTCCGGGCATCAGCGTCGCCCGCGCACGGGAGATCCTGCGCATCCAGGACGGGATCCTCAAGCGCTTTCCCGAAGTGGAGCGGGTCTTTGGCAAGGCTGGTCGCGCCAACACTCCCACCGATCCGGCCGGGCTCGACATGTTCGAGACCACCATCGCCCTCAAGCCGGAAGCGCAGTGGCGCCCGGGCCTGACGTACGAGAAGCTGGTCGCGGCCATGGATTCGGCGGTCCGGCTCCCCGGGGTCACCAACGCCTGGACCATGCCGATCAAGGCGCGGATCGACATGCTCGCCACCGGCATCCGGACGCCGGTCGGCATCAAACTCTTCGGCCCCGATCTCGCCGAGCTCGAGCGTCTCGGGAAGGAGATCGAGCGGGTGGTGCAGCTGGTGCCGGGCACCCGGAGCGCCTTCGCCGAACGGGCCGTGTCGGGGTACTACCTGGACATCGACATCGACCGCGCGGCGGCGGCGCGCCACGGCCTCAACGTTGGCGATGTGCAGATCGTGATCGCGACCGCGGTGGGTGGGATGACCATCACGCAGACCGTCGAGGGACGGGAGCGTTACGGGGTGCGGATCCGCTACCCCCAGGAGCTGCGCGACACCCCGGAGCGGCTGGCCTCGGTGCTGATCCCCACGTCTCACGGGCTGGCCGGGAGCGGCGGCGATGCGGCTGGAGGGGCCATGCTCGGCGGCTCGATGGGTGCCCGCGCCGCCGCCACGGGGAGACGGGAGTCGTTCGTGCCGCTGGGCCAGGTGGCCACCATCAGGCAGGTGGCCGGGCCGATGGTGGTGCGCACCGAGGACGCCCAGCCTACCGCCTGGGTCTACGTGGACGTGGTGGGACGCGACATCGCGGGATTTGTCGCGGATGCCCGACGCGAGGTCGCGAGCGCGGTTCGGCTCCCCTCCGGCTACAGCATCGTCTGGAGCGGGCAATATGAGTACATGCAACGCGCCAAGGCGCGCATGAAGCTGGTGATTCCCGCCACACTCGGCATCGTCTTCCTGCTGCTCTATTTCAACTTCAGAAGCATCGGAGAGAGCCTGATCGTGATGCTCTCCCTCCCGTTTGCGCTGGTGGGCGGAATCTGGTTCCTCTGGCTGCTCGGCTACAACTGGTCCGTCGCGGTGGCGATCGGCTTCATCGCGCTGGCCGGGGTGGCGGCGGAGACCGGCGTGGTGATGCTCATCTACCTGGATCACGCCTGGGCGGCCCGGCGCGCCAGCGGCCGCCCGAGCCTGCGTGACCTCTACCAGGCGGTGATGGAAGGTGCGGTGGAACGGGTCCGGCCGAAGATGATGACGGTCGTGGCTATCATGGCCGGCCTCCTGCCGATCCTGTGGGGGTCGGGCGCGGGCGCGAGCGTCATGAAGCGGATCGCCGCCCCAATGGTGGGTGGAATGGTGAGCAGCACCGTGTTGACCCTGGTCGTCATCCCAGCGGTCTATGCGCTCTGGAAGGAGCGGGAGGTTCGGCTGGCGGCGGCCGAGGTCGAGGTGGCGGTGATCGGAGCGGCCGGTTGACCCGGAGGTAAGGTGGTTCTCAGACGTTCTTCACTCCCCCTTAACCCCATCCGATGTAACGTCTTCGCGTCTGTTCTGGCGTTGCCGGACTCACGTGGAGCCATTCATGATTCCCAATTGGCGTACTGTTGGTGCCGGCGTGCTCGGGCTTCTTCTCACGGCGGCATGTAGCGACAACGCCGCGGCGCCATCCACCGCGACAACGTTCGCGGCGGTTCAGAAAATCCTCGGCGAAGCCTGTAGCACCTGTCACGGGGCATCCTCGGGCCGGTTCTTTCTTACCACCATGGACTCGGCTCAGCTGCAGCAATCCGGGCTGCTGGATCCCGCCGCCCCGCTGCAGAGCCTTCTCCTGCTGAAGCCCACCGGCACAATCGCCCATGGAGGCGGCCTGGTGGCGGCGTTCACCGCGGCGCACCAGGGGGTGGTTCGGGAATGGATTGCGACGCTGCCCCCGCCGCCGCCCAGCCTGCTTGACGCCGTCAAGGTGGGAACCGGCACGGGAATCCCGACGCCCACGGTGGACGGATTCTACGACGCCGTGTGGAGTGTGGCCGTCCCGGTTAGCCTTCGCGTGAGTGGTGGCTGGGGCGACGCGGAGTTCGTCACGGTGAAGGCTGCGTACGACGATACCTATCTCTACATGCTGGTGACCTGGGATGATGATCGGTCCAGCAAGCGCCGCCAGCCGTGGGTCAAGCAGCTCGACGGGACGTGGAAGACGTTGGCCGCCAAGACGCCGGCCCCGGAAACGGGGGTGACCTGGTCGGCCTATCTGGCCTCCGCCGAGGAGGAAGATCCCACCCGGTTCAACTACGAGGACAAGCTGGCGATCATGTGGAACACGTATGGAGCCGGAACGGTCGCGGGATTCGAGCAATCCGGCTGTGCGGTGACCTGCCATGATCCGACCCAAGCCAACCGCCCCGGAACGAGTTACAACGCGACCGAGGCCTGGGGCGCGGCCAAAAAGTACACCAACGCGGCAGCCGAGCTCGCCGACCTCTGGCATTGGAAGCTGGTCCGCAACAACCAGCACGCCAAGGCCGATGACCAGTATGTCCGGTACTGGGTGCCCGGTCCGACCGGCGCGGCCGATGGTGGCCGGGCGAGCGATGCCGGCGCCGCGGGTTATGGCAATAACCCGGCACTCAACGGCGGTCCACAGTATCGCGGCCCGAGCGGCGGCATCCCGGAGTACTACATCTTCGACAACCAGAAGGTCCTGCTCACCGCCCCGGAACTGGCCGCGCTGACGGTGGGCGCCGAGATCGCCAATATGATCACCACCGGTCCGACCGGCGGACGCGCGGATATCGATGCGAAGGGACTCTGGAACGCCGGCAGCTGGAACCTCGAGGTTCGCCGCAAGCTGGTCACCGGCGATGCGACGGACGTTCAGTTCGACGATCTTGCGCGCAAGTATGCCTTTGGGGTGGCCGTGTTCGACAACGCGCAGATCGAGCATCGGTACAGCTCGGTCGTGGCAAGGCTGGCGTTCAAACCCTGACGGGGGTGATCACCGCCTTATACTTCAGGTCTCACTCACCGAGTTGAGACCCTTAGGTGTCGTTGCGGCGCGGCGAAAGAGAATAGCGAGCGCCCACGTCGAACCCGGAAACGTCACCGCCCAAAGCGCCGCGATCCATATCATGGAATGGAAATACATTTGCAGCGCAATGAAGGGGAGCAACAAGCCGTTGGCGGTCAAGAACACCCGCACGACTCGATCCAGACCCCTGCCGGTGAACACCCTGGCGGCACAAAGCGTGGCGACGCTCATGAAGCTGTAGCCGAGAATATCCACGGCGTACAGGAATGAATCGAACGGCGTAAACAGCAGCATCTCGATGCCTTCGCTCCGGCCGCTCGCCAGCCGGGGCGCCACGAGCGTGAGCTGCACGAAGTACACCAGGCTGATCAGGACCGCGTAGGCCGTGGCAAAGGCGATGGCCGCGTGACTCCAGATCCTTCTCTCCGGGGCCGCCAGCTGGTGGATGCACACCATCAGCATGAGAAAGGAGGAGCCCAGCAGCAGTGATGGCGTCAACAGGAGGGCGATCGCGAGCGGTGTGCTGGAACTTTCCGGCCCTCCGGCCGACCCCAGCCATCCCAGCCACTCGGCAAGCTGCGCCACTATATACGCGCTGCTGAAGACGGTCGCGAGCACCGCGGACCAGAATCCGGCCGCCCTTGTCGACGGCGAAATCTGAAGAGCCGTACTCAAGCGCTGATTTCCACACCCGAGCAGCAGCACGCGCCCGAGCAGCCGGACGCTTCGGCGACCGTCTCGATCGGAGCCTTCTGGCCGCCGCATAGCTCGTGGAATGTGCCGGCCAACGCGAGCAAGTCGGCCCAGTCGGTGTACTCGTGATCACGAGCTACGTCGGTCTCGCCCCCTGCCTGCTTCATTTTCCGTCGCATCACCACGCGCTTGAGCCACCCATACCGGGTATAGGGAAGGGCCCCGGCCACGATTTTCACCCGGGTCGGCTTCCAGCCGGTTTGAGCCTCGAAGCGGTTGAGGATCCCGCCCAGCTCACGGTGGACCTGGAGGTCCTTCTGCAGCACGGCTAGGCACACCGACAGAAACGCGGAGGGCTTGCCGCGCAACGCCTCGGCGTGGGCGCGAACCCAGCGCACGACCGCGCGTTGGTATCCCCCGGCATGTAGCGAAGCGGCGACCAGGACACCCGCATAGTCGATGGGCGAGGGATTCGAGGTGCGCGCGTCGAGAGCGTCGACGATCGCGCCGTACGACCCAAGCTCGCTCGCGAGAAACCGGGCGACTTTCGCCGTGTGACCGTCGGTCGTGCCATAGAGGATCAAGACCTTGTTCATGGGACTGCCTCCGGGATCGTTCGCGGAATCATGCCGGCCGCGGCATCAGGCACTTGCCGCCATCTCGCCAAACGCGCCGCTTGGCAGCGCCTCGACGAGCCGAAGCAGATCATACGGCGTCACGATGCCGACCAGGCGATCTTCCTCGACGACGGGCAAACACCCGATTCTGGTGCGACGCAACAGGCCCGCGGCCTCCTGCACCAGCGCATCGGGGTCGATGGTCAGGACGTGCTGATGCATGACCGCCGCGACGTGCACCTGGGTGAGATATTGCTTCCGCTCGACCTCGCTGAAATGGTCATCCACGGAGGACAGCGACGCGCGCAGGATGTCCCCGCGGCTCACGATCCCGATGACACGACGGTGCCGGTCGACCACAGGGACGTGGCGCACCTTGGCCCAGTCCATGATCTCCTGGACCACCAAGGTCGTCTTCTCCGGGGTGATCGTGAGGACCTTCGTGGTCATGATGCCCCGGACGCGCATGGGCTAGCCGGCCTTCGCGAGGGAAACGGGCGCCGCAGCCTGGTGGCGGGCGATGACGCGGCACATAGCATGGAACGCGTTGGCGAACGCGCGCAGGTCCTCCCAGTCGGTGTATTCGTGATCGCGCGACGTGTCGGTCGAGCCCCCCGCCTTCTTCACGATCTGCCGCATCGCCATGCGCTTGAGCCATCCGTAGCGGGTGTACAGCAGCGCTCCCGCAACGCGCTTGATAGAGGGCGGATTCCACCCCGTTTGGGCCGCGAACCGATCGGTGATGCCGGTCAGGTCTCGATCGACCTTCGGGTCATTCTGGAGGACTCCGAGGCAGACCGAGATAAAAGCCGAGGGGGTGTAGTTGAGCCCCTCGGTGTGGGCCCGGGCCCAGAGTACGACGGGCCGCTGGTATCCCCCGCTATGCACTGATGCCGTGACGATGACGGCGGTATAGTCGCGCGGATCGGGATCGGCGGTGCCGGCCTCGAGGAGGTCGACGTCCGCACCCTGGGCATGGAGCTGGTCCGCGAGGAAACGGGCCACCTTGGCGGTGTGACCGTCCGTCGTGCCGTAGAGTACGAGGAGCCGGGGCATGGGGTCCCTCCGGGGTCGTGTGTGGCATCTGGTCCAGTAAATCATGCGCCTGCCGGCTGCACCACCAGCGCGGTGACCATGCCGAGCATCCCGTGCTCCGATTCGGCGTGGGGCAGGATATGACAGTGGAAGGCCCAGGTGCCCGGGTTGGTGGCTTTGACCAGCACGTCCCACCGCTCGCCCGGCGCGATGTTGAGCGTGTCGCACTTCCATGGCGCCGGCTGGTCCCACCCGTCCTTCGCGATCACGGTCATGTGCATGCCATGTAGGTGCATCGGGTGGATCATCATGCCTTCGTTCATGAAGCGGATCCGAAGGGTCTGGCCGAGCTTGGCGACGATCGGCTCGGTGGCGGGAAAGCTCTTCCCGTTCAGCGTATACCCGTGCGTGGCGTCGTTCAGGATCATGACGTAGTCCACGTCGACCTTGGGCTCGTTGCGGGTATCCTTGGGCTCCACGATGAACGCCCCCAGCAGGCCCATACTGCACTGAAACGCGGCGTTGTGGTGTGAGTGGTACATGTGAGAGCCCGAGTTCGGCACCGTGAACTCGTAGGTGAATGACTCGCCGGGCTTGATCGGAGGCTGGGTGATGAAAGGCACGCCGTCCTGATCGTTCGGGGTCTCCAGGCCGTGGAAATGGACCGCGGTCGATTGGGGCAGCTCGTTCTTGACGTTTACCCGGACCCGATCACCTTCGCGGACCCTGATCTGCGGGCCGGGCACCTGGGCGTTGTAGGCCCAGGCTTTGACGGTTCGGCCCGGTTCCAGCTCCCAATCCACCTCGCTGCAGGTGAGGTCGTAGACCTTGACGCCGCCCCGCATCCGCGGCTCGAGCAGCACATTGCCCTTGCCCTTGGTCTTGGCGGGGAACGCCTTGACCCCCTTCTCGTGCATCGCGTCCATCGCGTCCGCTTTCTCGCGCGGCGAGAGCGCTGGCGCTGTCGCTGCTGGCTCGGCAGCGGCCGCGAGCCCGTGCGGCGGAGCGGCCTTCCCGGCATCGGCCTCCGTGCAGCCGGTGAGGAGCGTCGCCGCGCCCGCCGTGACGGCGACCGCGGCACCGCGGGCCAGAAACTCCCGACGTGAACTCGCACGATTGGACGACAGCAGATCCGACATGACGATCCTCAGGTGGTGAGTTCTCGCTCGATTAGCTGCCGGTCTCCGCACCGGCACTCGACAACGTGAACGATCGCATAATGCTCGTTAAGACTTCGCGGGTTCTCCATGAAGCGGTGTTCATGGTGGCGGGGCGATCCTGAAGGAGTCTTCACGGACGCTTCACCATGCGGCTACGCACCGGTGATCACATTGCCCTGGAAGATCCGAGGGACAGCGGTGCCTCGGCCTCACGTCACGAAAGGAGCAGCTGGATGCCGGGCATTGGTCGGTTGCGGATCGCTGTTGCGCTGGCTTTTCTCGCCGCCGGCTGCGGCGGGAAGGCTGAGGAGGAACGGAAGGAGGAGAGTCACGAGGCGAACGAGGAGCAGCTCACGCCCTTCCAGTTGGAGAACGGCCTCGGACCGATCAAGGAGAAGATCGAGCTCGGGACCCTCGACCCGGCGCTTGCGACCAAGGGCAACGGGATCTTCGAGGCCAAGTGCTCGATGTGCCACAAGATGGACACGACCTACGTGGGTCCCTCCCTGGGTGAGGTCACCACCCGGAGGACACCAGTCTACATCATGAACATGGTCCTGAATCCTCAGGAGATGGTCGAACACCACCCCGTCGCCAAACAATTGCTCGCGGAGCGGATGACGTTCATGCCGAACCAGCAGCTTACCCGGGACGACGCGCGCGCCGTCCTCGAGTATCTGCGCACGCAGTCGAAAGGACCTCCGAAGTCATGAGAATCATCCTGCTTCCTCTCGTCGCCGCGGCCCTGGCCGGCGCCTGCGGCAAGTCCACTGCGCCCCTCGGCGCCGCGACCGACGCGGCGGCAAGAGTCTACATCGCGCCGGGGCAGTACGACGAGCTCTATGCCTTCATGTCGGGCGGGTTCTCCGGCAACGTGACGGTATATGGGCTGCCCTCGGGCCGGCTGCTGCAGCAGATCCCGGTCTTTTCGCAGTATCCCGAGAAGGGCTACGGCTACTCTGAGCAGAGCAAGGCGCTGCTCAATACGAGCTACGGCTTCATTCCCTGGGATGACGTGCATCACCCGCAGCTGTCGATGACCGACGGCATGGCCGACGGCCGCTGGCTGTTCGTCAACGGCAACAACACGCCCCGGATCGCCCGGCTCGACCTGACCCGGTTCGAAACCGAGGAGATCATCGAGATTCCCAACGCCGCCGGCGGGCACGGGTCGCCCTACCTCACCCAGAACTCCGAGTACGCCGTGAGCGCGACCCGATTCGCGGTCCCGACGCCCCAGGCCGACGTGTCGATCAAGAGCGGGAAATTCGGGGGGATGCTCAGCTTCGTGAAGATCGACTCGGTCTCCGGACACATGAGCCTGGCATTCCAGATTCTGGTGCCCGGATACGACTACGATCTGGCCCGCGCCGGCAAAGGGCCGTCGCATGGGTGGTCATTCTTCAGCACCTATAACACCGAAGAAGCCAAGACCCTGCTGGAGATGAACGCCTCCCAGAAGGACAAGGACTACATCGCGGCGGTGAACTGGAAGCAGGCAGAGGCCTGCGTGACCGGAGGCAAGGGGAAGGCCTGGTCCACGCCCTACGCCCACAACTGGATCGGGGAAGGCGGCGTCGCTCGCAGCGAGATGCTGCGCAGCCAGAAAGTGATCGAGCCGGCCGATTGCCCAGGCATCGTCTACTTCCTGCCGACCCCCAAGTCGCCCCACGGAACGGACGTGGATCCTACCGGCGAGTACATCGTGGGCGGGGGCAAGCTCGCCACGGTCATCCCGGTGCATTCGTTCACCAAGCTGCAGAAGGCCATCGCCGACAAGGCGTTCGACGGCGAGGTGGGCGGGATTCCGGTGATCAAGTACGAGGCGGTGAACGTCTGCGAAGTCCAGAACCCCGGCCTGGGACCCCTGCACACCGAGTTCGACGACAAGGGGTTTGCCTACACTTCGGTATTCATCAGCTCCGAGATCGTGAAGTGGAGCCTCAAGGAGTGCAAGGTCGTGGACCGGGTGCCGACCTACTACTCGATCGGGCACCTGATGATCCCGGGCGGCGACACCCGGAAGCCCTACGGGAAGTACATGCTCGCGCTCAACAAGATCACCAAGGACCGGTATCTACCAACCGGGCCGGAACTGACTCAGGCGGGCCAGCTCTACGACATCAGCGGCGACAAGATGAAGCTGCTGCTCGACTTCCCGATGACCGGCGAACCCCACTACGCCCAGGCGCTTCCGGCCTCGGTGCTCAAGGACAAGTCGCAAAAGGCGTATGTGCTGACCGATAATAAGGACCCGTACGTCACCAAGAGCGAAAAGGACGTGAAGGCCGTCCGCCAGGGCACCAAGGTGCACGTCTATATGACGGCGATCCGCAGCCACTTCCTCCCGGACAACATCGAGGGGATTCAGGTGGGCGACTCGGTTTACTTCCACGTGACCAACCTGGAGCAGGACTGGGACGTGCCGCACGGATTCGCGATGATGGGTGCGCAGAACTCCGAGCTTCTGATCATGCCGGGCCAGACCCGCACGCTGGTGTGGGTGCCGCAGCGGCCCGGGATCTACCCCTTCTACTGCACTGACTTCTGCTCGGCGCTGCACCAGGAGATGCAGGGCTATATGCGGGTCTCGGCCAAGGGCTCCAGCGTGCCGTTGGTCTGGAACGGCGGCGCGGGAACCTTGAAATGATGACGGGTATCCTGCCGGCCGAGGTGTCGCTAGCGGTCGCCTCGCCGGCACGCACGACCGCAAAGCGGGGGGCCATGGGGCGTTCTTCACGAATCCTGATGGCCCTCGCCTCGCTGGCCCTCGCCCTGCTCTTCGTGACACCGCTCTGGCACATCGGACTCAAGGCCCCCCAGTACCCCGAGGGACTGGGGATGTACATCTGGGTGAACCAGATTACCGGCGAGAAGCCCCAGGACCTCAACAGCATCAACGGGCTCAACCACTACATCGGCATGCGGGCGATTGTGCCCGAGAGCTTCCCCGAGCTGCGGTACATGCCGCCCGCGGTGGGCGTGCTGATCGGGCTGGGCCTGGTGGTCGCGCTCTGGGGCAACCGCAAGGGGCTTTATGCCTGGACCGGGATCTTTCTGGCGGGGGCCCTGGCGGGGCTCGCAGATTTCTGGAGATGGGGATATCAATACGGGCACCAGCTCAACCCGCGAGCCGCGATCAAGATCGAAGGCATGAGCTATCAGCCGCCACTGCTGGGCAGCAAACAACTGCTTAACTTCCACGCAACCAGCTGGCCGGCAATGGGCGGGTGGATCGCCGTGCTCGTCTTGGCCATGGCCGTTGCACTGGTGGTGAGGGAATGGGCCTCGGCGCGCGCGCGGGCGGGTTAGTCATCCTCGGTGTGACGCTGGCGGCCGCGGCCTGCGGGACCCCCGGGCCGCGGCCGCTTGCATTCGGCACCGAGCAGTGCGCCCATTGTCACATGACGCTGGCCGACCCGCGCTTCGCTGGCGAGCTGGTCACCGTCACCGGCAAGGTCATCCCATTCGACGACGTCGGATGCCTGGCCGTATACGTGGGTGCCGGGGGTGTGAGCCGCGAGCGGATCGGCTCGCTCTGGGTGAGTGACTTTGCCCATCCGGATTCCCTGTTCGCCGTAAACCAGGCGGTATCCCTGCGCAGCGATTCCCTCAAGACGCCGATGGACTATC
>JAXIPC010000129.1:0-22947 GCA_045403135.1 Gemmatimonadales bacterium
GGCTGGGGGATCACCATCGTCGAGGCGGGAGCTTGCGGGACGCCGTCCCTCGCGTCGGACAGCCCCGGGCTTCGCGATTCGGTGCAGCACGAGCGCACCGGGTACCTGGTCCCGCACGGCGATGCCCGCGCACTGGCCGCACGAATGCTCCAACTCGCGGCCGACCCGGCCCTGGTGGAGCGGCTCGGCGTCGAGGCCCGGCACTTCGCCGAGGCGCACAGCTGGGATCGGAGCGCCGATGAGACGGAACGACACTTGAACGACTTGGTTACGAGAAACGAGTAACGAGTAACGAGTTACGAGTTACGAGTTACGAGTTACGAGTGGCATCGGAACCAACTCGTTACTCGTAACTCGCAGCTTCGCAACGCATGGATGGAGCCCAACGCATGCAGACCACCATCACCGCCCGGCATTGTGAAGTCCCCGGCGCGCTCCGGGAGCGCGCGTTCGTGATCGCCGAGCGTCTCGCCGCGCTCGCATCCCGCCCGCTCGACGCCGCCGTCACGTTCGGCACCGATGGCCTGCACCAGGTCGCCGAGCTCCGGCTGCACGATTCGCGGGGGGAGCTCTTCGTGGCCACCGGTGAGGCCGCCGATCACCGCACCGCGCTCGACCGGGCCGAGGAGAAGCTCCGGCGCCAGCTCGAGCGGGCCAACAGCAGGCCCAGGCGCTCCCGCGCCCGCCCCGCACCTCCCGCCTGATGCTCCGCCTGCGCGACTTCCTGACCCGCCGGGGCGATCCGCTCCAGCTGGAGGCGCTCACCGGCGAGCTCGGGCTCGACCGGCAGCTCCCCGACGCCGAAGTGGCGAGCCCCGGTCTCGCCCTGGCGGGGTACACCGGACGATTCGCGCCGGGCCGGCTCCACGTGCTGGGCGAGACCGAAGTCTCCTATCTCCAGTCGCTCGATGACGAAGCGCGCCGGCGCGCGCTGGAAGTCTTCCTGAGCTTCGACCTGCCCTGCGTGTTCGTCACCAAGGGCCAGGAGGTTCCGCCCCTGCTGATCGAGCTGGCCCGGAAGCGGAGCATCCCGGTGCTCCGCACCGGGCTCAAGACCGCGGAGTTCTACCGCCGCATCAAGCCGATCCTCGAGGATGCTTTTGCCCCCCGCACCACGCTGCACGGCTCGCTCGCCGACGTCTACGGCGTGGGCCTGCTGTTCACCGGCCGCTCCGGGATCGGCAAGAGCGAGTGCGTCCTCGACCTGGTGGAACGAGGCCATCGCCTGGTGGCCGACGATCTGGTGCTGGTGGCGCGCAAGGGGAACGACATCCTGATCGGACAGGGTCACGAGCTGTCGGCGCACCACATGGAGATCCGCGGCATCGGGCTCATCGACGTCAAAGCGCTCTTCGGGGTTCGCTCGGTCCGCCAGCAGAAACGCATCGAGGTCGTGGTCCAGCTC
The DNA here is from genome assembly GCA_045403135.1 of Gemmatimonadales bacterium. Lineage (GTDB taxonomy): Bacteria > Gemmatimonadota > Gemmatimonadetes > Gemmatimonadales > GWC2-71-9 > JABFSM01. The sequence continues at coordinate 1,406 of JAXIPC010000129.1, forward strand.
GAAGACTGGGAGAAGGCCAAGGACGCGGAACGGACCGGCCTGGTGCGCCAGGAAGCCACCATCCTCGACGTGGTGGTGCCCAAGGTCATCGTCGGGCTCAACCCGGGGAAGAACCTCACGGTGATCTCCGAAGTCGTAGCGATGGCGCACCTGCTGCGGATGACCGGCCTCGACGTGGCCACGGCGTTCAACGACCGGCTCATCAAACGCATGATGGAGCAACGCGGTCTTCGCGAGTATCTGCAGGAAGACTACGAATGAGCGAGGATTTGAGGGGCGTCGTGGTGGGTCACGGCAACGTCGGCGCCGCGCGGGTGGCGGCGGCGGAAGAGATCAGCGGAATCAAGGACGTCCTGGCGCCGGTCACCAATTCCGGCGCGGACCGGGCCATGCTGGAAGCGCGCGTCGTCGCCGCGGTGGGCGACCGGCCGGCCATCATCTTCGTGGACATGCCGAGCGGCAGCTGCCTGATCGCCGCGATGCACCGGCTGGCGTCCCGGCCCGATGTCCGGGTGGTCACCGGCGTGAACCTCGTCATGCTGCTCGAGTTCCTCTTCCATCGCGGTGAGCCCGTCGCCGATGCGGCGCGCCGCGCCGCGGAAACCGGCGCGAAGTCGATCGCCGAGCGCTGATGCCGATCGTGCTCTGCCGGGTGGATGATCGCCTGGTTCACGGCCAGGTCGTGGTCGGGTGGGGACGGCCGCTCGATCTCAATCGAATCGTCCTGGTGGACGACGAAGTGCGGCAGAGTCCCTGGGAGCAGGAGCTGTACCGGATGGCGGCCCCGGCGGAGATCGCGATGGACTTCCTGAGCGCGGTGGAAGCCGCTTCACAGCTCCGCGGCTGGGACGCCGGGCGCGAGCGGGTCCTGGTGCTGGTCGGCACCATCAGCACCGCGGCCGAGCTGCTGCGCCGCGCGCCGGGCGTGCTCAGCCGGCTCAACCTGGGCGGCATCCACGCGGCCCCGGGCCGGAGCGAACGGCTGCGCTATCTGTACCTGTCCGACGAGGAGCTCGCGATGCTGCAGCGCATGGCCGAGCGGGGTGTGGAGGTGAGCGCGCAGGATGTGCCGACCTCGCGCCCGGTTCCGCTTCCGGACCTGGAATGAGCGAGCTCCCGGTGCTGGCGCTCCTGGCGTGGGCCACCCTCGTTGGTCTCGACCTGGTCAGCGTGCTTCAGGGGCTGTTCAATCGCCCTCTGGTGGCCGGGGCGGTGACCGGTGCCATCCTCGGAGATCCCGAGGCGGGGCTTAGAATCGGGGCCGCGCTGGAACTGTTCGAGCTGGACGTTCTTCCGATCGGTGCATCGCGCTACCCGGACTACGGCGCGGCCACGGTGGCGGCCGTGGTCTTCGGGGCCCACCAGCCCTGGGTGGCGGCACTGGGTCCCGCGGTACTGCTCGGGCTGGCGCTCGCCCAATTGGGGAGCTGGAGCATCGTGATACACCGCCGAGTTACCGCCTGGGCGCTCCGGCGCGCGACGCCGGCATTGGACCGGGGAGAACGCGGCGCGGCGGTGCGGGTCCATCTCGTCGGGCTCCTCGCCGACGTGGCGCGAAGCGGCGTGCTGGCGACCGTGGGGATCGGCATCGCGCTGCAAGTGGGTGGCCCCGCGCGGCTCGACGTGGCCACCGCGCGAGTCCTCACCCTCGTGGTCATCGCGGGAGGATTTGTCGCGGTGATCGGGGGGGCGTTGCGCCGCGCCGGCACCGTCCGCCGCATCGCGTGGTTTGCTGGCGGCATGGCGGTGGGCGTCCTCGCGCTGGCCCTGCGTTGACCGCGCGCGGACGGGCGTTGCTCCGGCTCGCAGCGCTCCAGGCTTCGTGGACCTATGAGCGGATGCAGGGAATCGGCATCGCCGTGGCGATGGAGCCCCTGCTCCAGCCGCTGGAGCACGTAACCGAGCGCGGGCGGGCGGCCCGGGCCCGATCGGCCCAGTACTTCAACGCGCATCCATTCCTGGCCGGGGCCGCGGTGGGCGCCCTGGCCAAGGCCGAGCTCGACCAGGAGCCGGGCGAGCGGATCCTGCGACTCCGGACCGCCCTTTCGGGGCCGCTGGGCGCGCTGGGTGATCAGCTTTTCTGGGCCGGCATCGTCCCCGCCACGATGGGTCTGGCCGTGGCCGCCATGGCGCTCGGCGGCGGCCTCCGCGCGCTGGCGCTCTGTGTTGCCGCGTACAATCTGCTCCGCGTGGTGGTGACCGCCTGGGGACTCAACATCGGGCTCAAGCATGGGATCCAGGTGGCCCACGCGATCAGCGAATCGTGGCTGCCCCGCGCCGCCCCCCGGGCCGGCCACGTGGCGGCGGTCATCGTGGGCGCCGCAGTGCCCCTGGCGGCGGCCTGGCTCCTCTCCGGGGCGGGGCAGCCCCTGCGTGTCACGGTGCTCGTCGTGGCCGGGGCGGCGGCGCTGGGTGCCCTCACGATCAGGCGACCGCTCTCCGCGCCGGCGCTCACGCTTGGCGCGGCGGCACTCACCCTCCTGTGGCGATGGAGCACCGCGTGATCGAGCGAGAGGCAAAGGTGATCAACTCCCTCGGACTGCACGCCCGCCCCGCGGCGCAGCTGGTGAAGCTCGCCAGCACCTTTGCGTGCGAGGTGGAGCTCATGAAGGACGGCGTACCGGTCAACGGCAAGAGCATCATGGGGGTCATGATGCTCGCCGCCGAGTGCGGGAGCACGATCACCGTCCGGGCCAAGGGGGTCGACGCGGAGATGGCGATGGCCGCCATCGTCGACCTCATCGCCACCGGGTTCGGCGAGACGTGATGGCCCGGCGTGCGCTACGGGGCGTCGGCGTCTCGCCCGGCCTGGCCTACGCCCCCGCGGTGGTGCTGGAATGGACTTTCCCGGCCGTGCCGGACCGCTGGGTCAAGCCGGACGAGGTGGACGCCGAGGTCACCCGGCTCGCCGAGGCGGTCGCGGCCGTGGTGGATTCCCTGAACCGGCTGCGCGAGCGGGTGCTGGAACGGGCGGGACTCGAGGAGAGCCAGATCTTCGAGGCCCAGATCATGATGGTGCAGGACGCCGAGTTCCTCGGCGAAGTGACCAACCTGATCCGCCACAACTATTTCAGCGCGGAAACCGCCTACGAGTTCAAGGCCCTCGAGCTCCGGGCCAAGTGGGGCGGTACCGGCAACGTGCGGCTTCGCGAGCGCCTGTCCGATCTGTTGGCCACCCAGCTCCGCGTGCTTCGCCACCTGGTCGGGCAGACCGATGATGAGCTGTTCGGCATGCGAGACCAGCGCCATGTGATCATCGTGGCGCACGAGCTCTTTCCGGGCCTCACCGTCCAGCTCGATCGCGACCAGCTGCTCGGGCTGGTGAGCGAGGAAGGGACCCGGACCTCTCACGCCGCCATCCTGGCTCACTCCCTCGGCATTCCCTGCGTCATGGGCGCGCCGGGGGCGGTGGCGCACATCAAGCCGGGTGACATGCTGCTGCTGGACGGGACCGGCGGCACCATCCTGATCGAGCCCACCATCGACGAGCTGGAGGCGGCCCAGGTCGTCGCGACCCGGCGCCACAAGCTGGAGCTCGAGCTCGAGGGCGCGGTCCAGCAGCCCAGCGTCACGCCGGACGGGCAGGCGATCACGCTCATGGGGAACGTCGACCTGCCGGACGAGATCGACACGGCGGTGCGGTTCGGCGCGCAGGGGGTCGGCCTGCTGCGCACCGAGTTCCTGGTGGCCGGGCGGGCCCACCTTCCCAGCGAGGATGAGCAGCTCGAATACTTTCGCCGGGTCAGCCGCTCGTTCGACGGGCAGCAGGTGGTTATCCGCACCTTCGACCTGGGGGGAGACAAGTTCCCCGCCGCCTTCGCCGCGCCGTCGGAAGCGAACCCGTTCCTCGGCTGGCGCTCCATCCGGGTCTGCCTCGACCAGCCGGAAATCTTCCGGCCGCAGCTGCGCGCCCTGCTGCGCGCCGCGGCCGAGCGAGACCTCCAGGTGATGCTGCCGCTCATCACCCGCACTGACGAAGTCCTTCGGGCCCGCGAAATGATCGCCGAGGAGGCGGCCGACCTCGCCCAGGCCGGTATCCGTGCCGCGCGCGAGCTGCCGGTGGGCGTGATGGTGGAGACGCCGGCGGCGGTGGTGATCGCCGACCGGCTGGCCTCCGTCAGCGCCTTCTTCAGCATCGGCACCAACGATCTCACCCAGTACACCCTCGCGGTGGACCGGGGCAACGCGCACCTGGCCGCGCGGTTCACCCCGCACGATCCGGCGATTCTGCGGATGATGCGGGACGTTCTGGCCGCGGGACAGGCGGGCAATATTCCCGTCAGCGTCTGCGGCGAAATGGCGTCCGAGCCGCTCTATGCGGTCCTGCTGCTCGGCCTGGGGTTCACCACGCTGTCGATCGCCCCGCCGACGCTGCCGTTGATCAAGTGGCTGGTGCGCAAGGTCCCGCTGGGGCTCGCGCGGGAAGCGGCCCGGGCGGCGCTCGCCGCGCCGGGTCCCGACGAGGTGACCACCATTCTGCGCGACGCGGTGCGGCCGATCATCGATCTCCGGCTCATCGATCCGCAAGGTCCGTTGCCGGGGCGGAGCAGCGGGGGTAGTTTGACGCCATAACCGCGTATCGTCTCTCACCCTCTCCGAGCTCATGCCGTCAAAGCGCCACGTCTTCACGTCCGAGTCCGTCACCGAAGGACATCCGGACAAGGTCGCCGACCAGATTTCCGACGCGGTCCTGGACGAGATTCTCGCCAAGGACCCCTCCGCGCGCGTCGCGTGCGAAACGCTGGTCACGACCGGCATGGCGATCGTGGCCGGAGAAATCACCACCAAGACCTACGTGCACATTCCCGACATCGTGCGGGAAACCGTCGAGACGATCGGCTACACCAACTCCTCGTACGGTTTCGACGGCCGGACCATCGCGGTGCTGACCTCGATTGGACGCCAGTCCGCCGACATCAAGAGGGGCGTCGACGCCGGCAAATCGAAAGAGCAGGGCGCCGGCGACCAGGGCATGATGTTTGGCTACGCCTCCCGCGAAACCCGGGAGCGGATGCCGCTGCCGATCGTGCTCGCCCATCGGCTGGCCGAGCGGCTGGCGGCGGTGAGAAAGGGACTCGCCGATGGTCCGGCCGTCGACTGGCTGCGACCCGACGGCAAGACCCAGGTGTCGGTGGAATACGAGGGAGACCGCCCCGTGGCGGTGCGCACCGTGGTGCTCTCCACCCAGCACGCCGAGTTCGTGGGCCGCCGGGTCCTGAGCCAGGGCACCATCAAGGCCACGATGGTCTCCGAGGTGATTCGGCCGGTCCTCGCGGCGTTCGGCTTCGAATCCCGGCGCACCAAGTTCCTGGTGAATCCGACCGGCCGATTCGTGATCGGCGGCCCGCACGGTGACGCCGGTCTCACCGGCCGCAAGATCATCGTGGATACTTACGGCGGGATGGCCCGGCATGGCGGCGGAGCCTTCAGCGGCAAGGACCCCTCGAAGGTGGACCGCTCCGCCGCGTACGCCGCCCGGTGGGTCGCGAAGAACATCGTCGAGGCACGGCTGGCCCGCCGCTGCGAAGTGCAGGTGGCCTATGCCATCGGCGTCGCTGAGCCGGTATCCATTCTGGTCGACACGTTCGGCACCGGGGTCATCAAGGACTCCCGGCTCGAGCAGGTGGTTCGCGAGGTGTTCGACCTCACCCCGAAGGGCATCATCGACGCACTGCACCTCAAGCGCCCGATCTACCGGGCCACGTCCGCGTATGGGCACTTCGGACGGAAACCCCGCAAGGCGCGGGTCCTGGACCGCGTGGTTCGGCTCTTCCCCTGGGAGGAGACCTCACGAGTTCGGGCGCTGCTGGCCGCGGCGAAGCCCTGAGGCCAAGCCGATGGTGCGCGTGCGGGTGGCCCATCTCGGCCTGGATCGCACCTCCAACACCCCGGTGGTGGTGCTCAAGGAAGAGGAGGGTGAGCGCACCCTCCCCATCTGGATCGGCGCGCCCGAGGCCAACGCCATCGCGCTGGAGCTTCAGGGCGTCAAGCCGGAGCGGCCCCTCACCCACGACCTGATGAAGCTCCTGGTGTCCGGCCTGGGCGGCGAGCTCCGGCGGGTGGTGATTTCGGGACTCCGGGAGAACACCTACGTCGCCGAGCTGCTCATCTATCGAGGCGGGGAGGTGTTCGAGGTGGACGCGCGGCCCTCCGACAGCATCGCGCTGGCGCTTCGCATGCACGCGCCCATCTACACCATCGACGATCTGCTGAATCGCACCGCCACCGGCGGGGAGCCCGCGCCGGAACCCTCCTCGGACCCCGAAGCGCTCAAGCGGTTTCTCTCCAAGCTCGATCCGGAGGATCTCGGCCGGTTCCAGCCGTGATGGGGCGATGACCGCTCCAAGGATCGCCTTCGCGCTCCTTGTCCTCGCACCCGCGGCTGCGGCGGGCCAGAGTCGGGTGGCGGGGCGGGTCGTGCGGGTCGTTGCCCGCGATACCCTGCCGGTTGCCGGTCTCCCGGTAGTGCTGCACCGGGTGGGACCACGAATCCAGGGACCCGTGGATACCGCCCGGGCCGGACCCACCGGCCGCTTTGCCTTCCGCTTCCGCGCCGACAGCTCCGCGACCTATCTGCTCAGCGCGCGCTACGGCGGCATCGAGTATTTCTCCCAGCCCGTCGCCACCAATCCGGCGCTGCCCGACACTGGTGTGGTGGTGATCGTCGCGGATACCTCCAGCACCACTCCGGTCCTGGTACGACAGCGCACCCTGCTGATCAGCCGCCCGGATGAGTCCGGCACCCGCACGGTGCTGGACTGGTTCGTCGTGGGAAACCCCGGAGAGGAGACCCGGGTGGCGCCGGACACGGTGCGCCCGGCCTGGGGAACGCCGCTGCCGCCTGAAGCCCAGAACATCGAGATCGCCGACAATCGCCTGAGCCAGTTCTCGCCCGACGCGTTGGTGTTCCGGGGCGACAGCGCGCTCATCTTTGCTCCGCTGTCCCCGGGCGACAAGGAGCTGATGCTCCAGTACCGGATTCCCGGCACCCTGCGGCGGTTCCTGGTCCCTTCCGATCGGATCGCGGACTCGGTGTTGGTGCTGCTGGAAGAGCCGAGCGGCCGGGTGGCGACCCCGGGATTTGTGCGGACCGACTCGCAGATGCTCGAAGGCCGCGCCTTCCGGCGCTGGGCCGGTCCGCTCGCCCAGTCCGCGGACATCGAGATCGTGCTCCCCTCCGCGCGGCTCTCCCAGGGGCAGCTCCTGGCAGCGATGGTCGCCACGGCGGGAGCGGCGTTCGCGATGCTGTCCGGGTTCGTCGTGCGCCGGCGACGGGGCGGTTCCCCTGATCCCCGATCCCTGACTCCTGACCCCTCGTTGCTGACCGACCAGATCGCGCGCCTCGATGAGCGCTTTCAGGGCCGAGAGGCGGACACGCCCGCGGCGCAGTGGCTGGCCTATCGGGGCGACCGGGCCCGGCTCTTGTCCGAGCTCGAGGGCGCTCTTGCCACCCGGCGCCGCCGCTCCTAACTTCGCCCTCCATACCACGACGCGGATGCTCGGAAGCCGGTGAGAGTCCGGCGCGGCCCCGCCACTGTCAGGGGCGCTTCATCCCCAGCTCACCACGCCACTGGGAAACCGGGAAGGCGAGCTGGAGCCCCAAGCCAGGAGACCTCCGAGTCGTGCCACCCGCTGTTCCCTCGGGGGAGGGTCAGGGTGCATCGCGTTCTCCGCGCGTTCGCGCTCCTTCTCGCATTCGGCTGCCGCCAGGCTCCGCGCATCGCCACCGACAGTCTGGTCGACGATGCCGGGGTACCGTTCGCGCTCCCCGCGCCGCCCACGCGCATCGTGTCGCTCATTCCCGCCACCACCGAGCTGGTCTTCGCGCTCAACGCGGGTGATCGGCTGGTCGGCCGCACCACCTGGTGCGACTATCCTGCCGAGGCGGCGGCCGTACCGGATTTGGGGAATGGCATCAGTCCCAACATCGAAGCGGTGGTGGCTGCCAGGCCGGACCTGGTCCTGCTGTACAAGTCGGGCGCCAATCGGGCCGCCGCCGAGCGATTCCGCTCTCTTGGCATTCCTGCGATCGAGCTCGCCACCGATCGGATGGAGGACTTCGACCGGATTACCCGGCTGCTGGGCGCGGCACTGGGCCGGCGCGAAGAAGCCGAATCGCTGGTGGTTCGGACGGCGCGGGATCTGGAAGCAGCAAGCCGTCCTCCCGCCCTCCCGTCCTCCCGTCCTTCCGTCTTCATTCTCGCCTGGGACCGCCCCGTCATGACGCTGGGGCGAGGCAGCTTCCTCTCCGAAATCCTGGAGCACGCCGGCGCTCGCAATGTCTTCGACGACCTGCCGAGCTCGTCTGCACCGGTGTCGATCGAAGCGGTGGTGGCTCGGGACCCCGATTACATCCTGGTCTCTTCGGCAGACGACCCCGTCATCGTCTCTCGCCCCGAATGGCGATCGGTGCGCGCCGTGCGCGACCGGCGCTTTCTTCGGGTATCCGGCAGCGAATTCAATCGGCCGAGCCCCCGGATCGGGAGAGCGGTGCGCCAGCTCGCGGCCACCATCCTCGCCGCACCGAAGTGAAGGCCCTCGCAGGAATCGCGCTGCTCACGCTGGCCGCGTGCCTTATTGGCCTCGCGGTGGGTGCCACACCCTTGCCGCTCGATGTGCTCTTTGCGGCGCTCGGCTCGCCCGAGGCTCCGGCCGCTGACATCGTGCGAAACATCCGGCTCCCCCGCGTGCTGCTCGCGCTCCTGGTCGGCGGGTCCCTCGCTGTGACCGGCACCGCGCTGCAGGCGCTGGTGCGAAACCCGCTGGCGGATCCCTATCTCCTCGGCATCTCCGGCGGCGCCGGTGTCGCCGCCGTCGTCGCGATCGCCCTCGGATTGGGGGGCGTCTGGGGAGTTCCCGCCGCGGCCTTCGGCGGCGGTCTCGGCGCGATCGCGCTGGTCTACCGGCTGAGCAGCGTCGCGGGACGGCGACTCGATCCGCACATCCTGGTGCTCGCCGGCGTGGTGGTGAGCGCGTTCACCGGCGCGCTTATCAGCGCCGTGCTCACCCTCTCGCCCGCCGAGCAGCTGCGCAACGCCTTTCTCTGGTTGCTGGGCGGATTCTCGGGCTCCTCGTGGCGGATGCTCGGTGTGTTCCTGGTCTATGCCTCGTTGCCGTTGTTGGCGCTGTTCGCCGCCGCGCGACCGCTCGATCTCCTCTCGCTCGGCGAGGAGCCGGCGCAATCCCTGGGGCTCGATGCACCTCGGGCGCGGCGGGTGGTGTATCTCGCCACCTCGCTGCTCACCGCCGCGAGCGTCGCCGTGTGCGGCGTGGTGGGGTTTGTCGGGCTGGTGGCGCCCCACGCGATGCGCGGTCTGCTCGGCCCGGCGCATCGCAGACTCCTTCCTGCCGTGTTCCTTGCCGGCGGAGGCTTTCTGGTGCTGGCCGACGCGCTGGCGCGGACGGTCGTACGCCCGATCGAGCTGCCGGTCGGAGTGGTAACCGCGTTGGTCGGGGTGCCGCTCTTCGCCGTCATGCTGCGCAAGGCGCTCCGATGATTCTCGACGCACGCGAGGCGACGGTGCGCTACCCGGGGACTCCGGCCCCCGCGGTGGCCGGCGTGGACCTCACGCTGGGACCGGGTGAGCTGGTTGCCGTGGTGGGGCCGAATGGATGCGGCAAGACCTCGCTGGTGCGCGGCCTGCTGGGACTGGTTCCGCTGAGTGCCGGCCAGGTGACGCTGGACGGGCGGGCCATCGCGACCTGGCGACGCGAGGAGCTGGCACGGCTGGTTGCGCTGGTGCCCCAGCGGGAAGAGACGCCGTTCTCCTGGCGAGTCGAGGAGATGGTGGGGTTCGGCCGCTACGCACGGCTGGGCCCGCTCAGCCCGATGACGGCCGGGGACCGCGCGGCGGTCGATCGCGCGCTGGCCCGGTCCGATGTGACCGCGCTTCGGCGCCGCGCGGTCGAAACACTCTCGGGCGGAGAGTGGCAACGGGTCCGGATCGCCCGGGCGCTGGCCCAGGAACCCGAGCTCCTCGTCCTCGACGAGCCAACTTCTTCCCTGGACCTCGGCCACGAGATGGAGCTCTTCGAGTTGGTGGCCGCGCTGGTGCGCGATGGGCTTTCCGCGCTGGTCGTCACCCACGATTTGAATCTGGCGGCCCGCTACGCCGGCCGAATGCTGGTGATCGATGCGGGCCGGGTTGCCGCCGCCGGCACCCCGGAAGCCGTGATGCGGCCCGACCTGCTGTCCCGCGTGTTCCGCTGGCCGGTGGGCATCGTGTCACTGGAGGGCGCGCCGCACGTCGTGCCGGAAAGGCGGGAAACCAGCCCACGCCATTATTCTTGAATCCATGAGGCCTGTCCATTTCCTAGCACACCGGCGGCCTGGTAGGAGCGGCGCGCTCCTCCTGGCGGCGCTTTCCTCCGGATGCGCGGCGACCACCCCCTCCGACCCCCTGGCCGAGGAAACCCTCCTCGTGCTCAATTCGGGCGACGCCACCCTGACGGTGCTCTCGATCTCCCAGCCCGGACCGGGCCGGGTGATCATCATGGGGAATATCGGCGGCACCCCGTTGGCACTCGCGGCGCGCGGGCCCAATGGGCTGGTTACCAGTGGAGTCGGCAGCACCGTCGCGGTCATCAATCTCTCCGACGAAGGATCGGTGCTGGTGTACCGCCTCCCGGCCGGGGCGGGTGCGGCCGGCGCCGCGTTCGTGAACGACACGCTGGCCTACGTCGCGAACCCTTTCAACGACCGGGTCACCCGGCTCAATCTGAAAACCGGCGATACGGTGAGTGTCGCGGTTGGGCGGACGCCATCGGCTGTGGTGGTGACCCGGGGGCGGGCCTTCGTGGCCAACGCGAATCTGGAGCCGATCTGCGCCGGTCCGCTGCCGTGCGTCACGGGAGCGAGCTGGCTCACGGTCATCGACCCGGAACGCAACACGGTGCTCGATTCGATTCCGCTGCCGGGTCCGGGCAATGCCAATGCCATGCTGGTGGGACCCGACGGGCTGATCTACGTGATGAATGCCGGCCCCGGCGGCGAGGAGCCCGGCCGGCTCAGCATCGTAGACCCGGTGCTCCGACAGGAAGTCGGCAGCTTCGCGGGCTTCGGCGCGCTGCCGGGCCGGCTCGCGACCGATGGCCGGGAGCGGCTCTTCATCGTCTCCCCGAGCCAGGGACTGATGGAGTTCAACACGCGCACCCGCCGGGTCGTTCGCGGCGCCGGGGCTGGCATCCCGCTCGCGAACGGCACCGCCGCGGCGGTGGACGCGGGCGCCCAGGTGTATGCCGTCGAGTCGGGTCCCTGCATCACCGGGGGCACCGGTCGGGTCCGAATCTTCCGGCCCGACCTCACCGAGGCTCGCGTGGTGCCATCCGGCGCCTGCTCGTCCGATGCCGCGATCGTGAATCTGCCGCCTCCGGCACCGTGAGCCCGGGGCGATGCCCCCGATCATCACGCCGGCCATTGTGCTCACCACCCTTCGCTATGGGGAGACCTCGAAGATCGCGCGGCTGGCCACCCGGGATCTTGGCGTCCAGAGCGCCATCGCCAAGGGCGCGCTCCGCCCCCGGAGCCGATTCGGAACGGCGCTCCATTTGCTGAGTGAAGGCCACGCTACGCTGTACCTCGCCCGCAGCGGCGATCTGCATACCCTCACCCAGTTCGACCCGCGAAACGTCTGGACCGGCCTCGGCTTGCGGATGGACCGTTTCGCGGCCGCGTCGCTCCTCTCCGAGCTCATGCTGCGTTTCGCCCCTGCCACCGCCCACGCCGAGAGCTACGATCTGTTCCGCGACGCGCTCGCGGTGCTCGAGGCCGCGCCGGCCGCCGCGGTTGAGCCGGTGGGGCTCAGGGTGGTGTGGCGGCTGGTGGCGGTGCTGGGGTTCGCGCCGGCGCTCACCGCCTGCGCCCGGGACGGCGTGCCGGTTGCCCCCGATACCTCCGTCTGCTTCTCGGCGCAGGACGGCGGGATCCTCTGCCCCGGGTGCGCCCGGGGCACCGAGGGAGCGGAGCTCAAGCCCGCCGATCGAAGGGACCTCATGGCGTTCCTCGATCCCGGGGCGGCGATCCCGTCGCTGGACGAGCGTCACCTTGCCGCCCACCGGCGCTTGCTGGAGCGGTACATCCGACACCACCTGAGCGAAGGCGCCGCGCTGCCGGCGCTCGCCTTCTGGCTGGAACGCAGCTGGACGGCCGCGTGATCATCGGGACGGCGGGGCACATCGATCACGGGAAGTCGGCGCTGGTCAGCGCCTTGACCGGTCGCGCGATGGACCGGCTCGCCGAGGAGCGCCGCCGCGGAATCACCATCGATCTCAATTTTGCTCCGCTGCAGCTCCCGGGATTGCCGGCCGCGGGGATCGTCGATGTTCCGGGCCACGAGGACTTCGTTCGGACCATGGTGGCCGGCGCCTCGGGGATTGATCTAGTGCTGCTGGTAGTGGACGGGGCGCAAGGTCCTCAGCCGCAAACCTGGGAACACCTTGCCATCGTGGAGCAGTTGCGGATCCCGCACGGCATCCCGGTCATCACCAAATCGGATCTGGCGGAACCGGAGTGGCTCGACCTGGTGGTCGCCGAAGTTACCGCGCGCCTGGCGACCTCTCCGGTGCGTTTCGAGGCGCCGGCCGTCGTGTCCGCCGTCACCGGTCAGGGAATCCCCGAGCTTGCCGGCCGGCTTCGGGAGCTGATCGCACGATTCACCCGCGAGGATCCGGCCGATGGGTTCCGGATGCCGATCGACCGGTCCTTTTCCATCGCCGGAGTGGGCACCGTCGTCACCGGCACGCCCTGGTCGGGCACCATCGGCATCGGCGACGCGGTCACCATCCTCCCGGCCGGTCTCTCGGCGCGAGTGCGGTCGCTGGAGGCCTACGGCGAGCGGGTAGACCAGGGTCGCCCCGGGGCCCGGACGGCCGTGGGCCTGGTCGGGGTGGACCGCGCCGCGGTGCGCCGCGGAGATACCCTCGTCGGAGGCGAGCCTTGGTGGCAGCCGACCTCGGCTCTCGATGTCTGTATCGAGCTGCTCCCCGAAGCCCATCCGGTCCAGCGGCGCACCCGAGTGCGACTGCACCTGGGCACCGCGGAAGTCCTGGGACGCCTCTATCCTCGGGCGGAGATCGAGCCGGGCGGGACCGGAGTTGCGAGGCTCGCGCTCGAGTCGCCCCTGGTCGCGCGGGGCAACGACCGGTTCGTCCTGCGCAGCTACTCCCCGGTGATGACAATCGGAGGCGGGCGGGTCCTCGACCCACTGCCGCCGCGACGGGCCACGTGGCCGGAAGGTCTGGTGTCGACGGATTCTGGCGAGCGCATCAGCGCGGTGGTGACTCGGCGGCCGTCCGGCGTCGCGGGAACCGACCTTCCCCTCCTGCTCGGGCTGCCCGAATCCGCGGGTCGTCTTCTGGCCGAGGCGCGGAAGGATCTTTCGGCGACGGCCGGTCGGTTCATCGCGCGGTCCGCGACGGTGGCTATGAGACAGGCTGCCCTTGCGCAGGTCGAGGCCTTTCACCAGCGGGAGCCGGCCGAGCGAGGGCTGTCGCTGGAGACCCTCCGGCGAACGCTTCGGGGCCCGATCGAGGTGACCAACGCAGTGTTGGATGGACTGGTCCGCCGGGGGGAGTTGACCGTGGCGGACGGGCGTGCCGCATTGCCGGGATTCGAGCCCCGCCTCCCCGGTGGCGGGGAGCTTCTCGAGCGGGCGGTTTCGGCATTGGAGCAGGCGGGGCTGGAGCCGCCCACGGTGTCGGAATTGGAGCGAGCCGTGGGTGGGACCGGGCTGCTTCAGAGCCTTCGCTTCGCGGCGCAGCAGGGGCGAGTAGTCGCGGTGGAACGGGATCGATATTTTTCCACTGCTGCTTTGAGTCTTTTTCGAGATACCATAAGGGAACTCGCTGCAAATGGGCCGGTTACGCCTCCAATGCTTAGGGAGAAATTGGGACTCTCCCGCAAGTTCCTGATCCCTCTCCTGGAATGGTCGGATCGCACCGGTATTACGCGCCGCGTCGCCGATACCAGGGTTCTCGCCTAGCAGCCGGGACGGGTTGTGCCGACCCTGGGTTGTGGTACGTTCGCATTGTGGAGGAGGGTCACCCGTGATCAGACCAGACCGACTTACTCTCAAGGCTCAAGAGGCCTTTCGAGACGCGGCCCAGCTCGCCTCGGCGCGCGGGAATCCCGTCGTCAATGACGCCCACCTCTTTCTGGCCCTTCTCAACCAGGAAGAAGGGGTCATCCAGCCCCTGCTCCAGAAGGCGGGCCTCAATGTCAGCGCCCTCCGCGCCGCTGCCGAGCGCGAGGTAGCGAAGTTCCCCACCCAGGAGGGCGGCGACGCGTCCGCCACCTACAGCCGCGAGCTCAACAACGTCTTCGACCGCGCCGAGCGGGAGGCCAAGGAGCTGGGCGACGCCTATATCTCCACCGAACACCTGCTCATCGCCCTGGTCGAGGAAAAGGGTACCACGGCGCGCGGGCTCCTGAGCGGCTCCGGGCTCTCGGCCGCCGACTTGAGGGCGGCGCTCGAAGCGGTCCGAGGGTCCCACCGGGTCACCGATCAGGCCCCGGAAGAGAAGTACCAGTCGCTCGAGCGATTCACCCGGAACCTCACCGACCAGGCCCGAAACGGGAAGCTGGATCCGGTGATCGGGCGGGACGAGGAGGTGCGCCGGGTGATGCAGGTGCTCTCGCGCCGGACCAAGAACAACCCCGTTCTGATCGGGGAGCCGGGCGTCGGCAAAACGGCCATTGTGGAAGGGCTGGCGCAGCGCATCGTGAACGGGGACGTTCCCGAATCGCTCCGCGACAAGGAGATCGTCGGGCTCGACATCGGCCTGCTGCTGGCCGGCGCCAAGTACCGGGGCGAATTCGAGGAGCGGCTCAAGGCGGTGGTGAAGGAGCTGACCGCGGCGGAAGGACGCTACATCGTCTTCATCGACGAGCGGCATACCATTGTCGGCGCCGGCGCCGCCGAGGGCGCGGTGGACGCCAGCAACATGCTGAAGCCGGCGCTGGCCCGGGGCGAGCTCCATGTGGTCGGCGCCACCACCCTGGATGAGTACCGGAAGCACATCGAGAAGGACGCCGCCCTGGAGCGGCGCTTCCAGCCAGTGCTGGTGGGCGCGCCCAGCGTCGAGGACACCATCGCGATCCTGCGTGGCCTCAAGGAGCGGTACGAAGTGCACCATGGGGTCCGCATCACCGACAACGCGCTGGTGGCGGCGGCGCAGCTCTCCGACCGCTACATCGGCGACCGCTTTCTGCCCGACAAGGCGATCGACCTGGTGGACGAGGCCGCCAGCAGGCTCCGCATCGAAATCGACTCGCTGCCCCAGGAGATCGACGAGGTGGAGCGCCGCATCATCCAGTTGGAAATCCAGCGCCAGGCGCTGCTCAAGGAGAAGGACAAGGTGGGCAAGGAGCGCCGGAAGCTGGTGGAGCAGGAAATCTCCGAGCTCAAGGAAAAGTCCGGCGCGATGAAGGCCCAGTGGCAGGCGGAGAAAGCCGCCATCCACAAGCTCCAGGCGATGAAGGCGGAGATCGAGCAGCTGAAGCAGGAGGTGGACCAGGCCACCCGAAAGGGTGACCTGCACCGTGCCGCCGAGCTGCGCTACGGCAAGATCCCCCAGCTCGAGCAGTCTATTACCGAGGAGGAAGCCCGGCTCGCGACCGTCCAGAAGCAGGCCAAGTACCTGAAGGAGGAGGTCGACGCGGACGACATCGCCGACATCGTGGCCAAGTGGACCGGCATCCCGGTGTCCAAAATGCTGGAGTCCGACCGGGAGCGGCTCACCCGGCTGGAGGCTGAGCTGGCCCGCCGGGTCGTCGGCCAGGGCGAGGCGGCCGCCGCAGTGGCCAACGCTGTCCGGCGGAGCCGGGCCGGGCTGCAGGATCCCAACCGTCCCACCGGCTCATTCATTTTCCTGGGACCGACCGGCGTCGGCAAGACCGAGACCGCGCGGGCGCTGGCGGAGTTCCTGTTCGACGACGAGCGCGCGATGGTCCGGCTGGACATGTCGGAGTACATGGAAAAGCACTCGGTGTCGCGCATGATCGGCGCCCCGCCCGGCTACATCGGCTACGACGAGGGAGGCCAGCTGACCGAGGCGGTGCGCCGGCGTCCCTACAGCGTGGTGCTGTTCGACGAAATCGAGAAGGCCCATCCCGACGTGGTCAACGTGCTGCTCCAGATCCTGGACGACGGGCGGCTCACCGACAGCCAGGGCCGGATGGTGGACTTCCGGAATACTGTCCTGATCATGACCTCGAACATCGGAAGTCACGTGATCATGGAGGGCGTGGACGAATCGGCGGAGGGACGGACCGGCGGACGGCAGGACTGGGGGCTGATCGAGGAGCGGGTCCGGGGCGAGCTGCGGAACCACTTCCGGCCGGAGTTTCTCAACCGGGTCGACGACGTGGTGGTGTTCCGTCCGCTCAGCCGCGAGGACATCGACAAGATCGTGGACCTGCAGATGGCAAGGCTCGACACCCTCCTCGCCGAAAAGCGGCTCACCCTCAAGCTCATGCCCGCTGCCCGAGAGCTCATCGCCGAGCGGGGATACGATCCGGCATATGGCGCGCGGCCGCTCAAGCGAGTGATTCAACGGCTGGTGCAGAATCCCATCGCGCTTGCGGTGCTCGAGGGCGGGTACCTTCCCGGGGACACGGTCCTTGCCGACCGTGACGGCGACCATCTGGTTTTCACTCGACAGGCAGCCGCTGCCGCCAAGAGTGCGTAGCGCTCCGGTTGCTCCGGAGGATCTCGCCGGCATCCAGGCCGCGCTGCTCCTGGCCCGGGAAGGGTCCAGCCGGGGTGAGATGCCGGTCGGGGCGGTGGTCCGGCAGGCCGGCCGGACTATCGGCTCGGCGCACAATGAGACCGTGGCCCGCCGGGACCCGACCGCGCACGCCGAGCTGCTGGCGCTGCAGCAGGCGCTCCAGCAGGTCGGAACCGGCCGCCTCACCGAGGCCACGCTGTACGTGACGCTGGAGCCCTGCGCGCAATGCGCCGGGGCGATCGTGCTGGCCAAGGTGGGCCGGGTGGTGTTCGGCGCCTGGGACGAGAAAGCGGGAATGGCGGGCTCGGTGGGAGACGTGCTCCGCCACTCCCACCTCAATCATCGTCCTGAGGTTGTGACCGGCGTGCTGGCCGACGAGTGCGGCGACTTACTCAGGCAGTTCTTTCGGCGCTGACTTCGGTCCGCCCGTCCGCCCGTCCGCCCGTCCGCCCTAGTTGTGCTCCAGCATCAGCTCCAGCTTGTGGCGGAGCTCGCCCAGGGTCTTGGATTTGAAGGCGCTCTTGGTCTCCTCCAGCACCGCCACAGTCTCCTCCACCGCCGCGTAGAGCTGGGATCCCCTCGGACAATTGATGAGCTGGCAGGGGTGCTGGTTCACCCCCTCCTTGTTGAGCGCCTGTCCGAGCTGTTCCAGGTCGGTGAGTGAGCCCATCACGTTGCGCAGGGTGAGCGCCAGGAAGGCGTCCACGCCGGGCATCGCCGGGCCGGCGCCGCCCGCGGTGGACATCGCCGAGATGTTCTTGAAATCGTCGCGCCACCGTTGCAGTCGGTCCTCGGCGCGGCGCATTGCCTGGTAACTCTGGAAACGGGAGACCGAGGTGCGCACCCGGGCCAGCAGATCCTGGAAGGCCACCGGCTTCAGTAGATAGGCGGCCACGGGCAGCTCGATCGAGGCGATGGCGGAACGGGTGGACGGAAAGCCGGTGATGATGATGATCG
Source organism: Gemmatimonadales bacterium (assembly GCA_045403135.1). GTDB lineage: Bacteria > Gemmatimonadota > Gemmatimonadetes > Gemmatimonadales > GWC2-71-9 > JABFSM01. The sequence continues at coordinate 19,088 of JAXIPC010000129.1, forward strand.
GCAGCCCGCCCGCTACCTCCGCCACCCGTCTGACCAGATCCAGGTCTTCGTTGCCGGGCATTTCCAGGTCGCTGATGAGCAAGTCGTAGCTGGCGTCGCGCACTCGCGCCAGCGCGGTCTCGCCGTCCCGCACGGTGTCCACTTCGAAACCTTCCCGCCGGAGCAGGTCGGCGGTGGCCATGAGGAATGTTTCCTCGTCGTCGGCAATCAGCACGCGCCCGAGCGGCGTCATAACTCTCCTAATGGTTCAACCTGGTTCAACGCAGCGGTATGGCTATGCGAAACTCCGCCCCGCCGCCTTCCGGGTCCCGGAGTTCGATCCGGCCTCCCAGGGCCTGGACCGAGCGCTTGACCAGCGACAGACCGAGACCCATCCCGCCGGTCCGGAGTCCGATCTTGGTGGTGACGAACGGCTCGAAGATCCGGCTGCGGATGTCGGCCGGCACGCCGGGGCCCTGGTCGGTCACCGAGAGCCAGAAGGTGTGGTCGGCGCGCCAGGCCCGCACCCGGACCGTCCCGCCGGGTGGTGAGGCTTCCACGGCGTTCTGCACCAGATTGTACACCGCCTGGCGCAGGAGCGCGCCGGACAGCTGCAGCACCGGGGGCGACCCGCTGGTATCGACCTCGATATGCACCTGGGCCGCCCGGTTCACCTGCTCGAGCATCGTGACCGCGTCTGAAATGAGAATCGGTACCGAGGCTTCCTCGCTGGCGTCCCCGTCGGGCCGGTAGGTCTCGTAGAGCTGCCGGGTGATCGCCGCCATTCGCGCGATTTCCCGCTCAATCGCCCCGACGTAAGCGTAGTAGGGGTGGCTTTCCGGAATGGCGCCTTTGATCAACAGAAAGGAATTCTGGATGCCGGCGAGCGGATTGTTGATTTCATGCGCTACCCGCGCCGCCAGCCGGCCCATCGTGGACAGGGCGTCGAGCTCGCGCATCGTGTCCTCGCCCCGCTGGCGCTCGGTGAGGTCCCGGCCCTCGGCCAGGAGCTGGACGACCCGGCCCTCGGAATCGATGATCGGCGTGATGGAGAAATCCAGCTTGGTCATTCGGTCACCGAGTCCGCGGACGTCCTCCTGATACCGAACGGTCTTGCCAAGGAGCGCCTCGTCGCAGGCGCACTTGAGCCGATGCTGTCGCTCCTCTTCACCGGCCCACCAGGGCGTTTCCCAGAACGGCTTGCCGCGCACTTCTTCCAGCGTCACTCCAATCAGCTCGAGCGAGGTCCGGTTGGCCTCGAGGAGGTTGCAGTTCACATCGAGCAGAAGCTCGAGCTGAAAGCCTCGGTCGAACATGGTGCGGAAGCGGTGCTCGCTCGCGGTGAGGGCCTGTTCGGACCGCTTCCGCTCGGTGACGTCGGCGCAGATGCCGAGGATGCGGACCGGCCGGCCCCATTCATTCCGCTCGATGATGCGACCGCGGTCAACGATCCAGTGCCAGTCACCGTCCCTGGCCTGGACCCGGTACTCCAGCTCGAAGGCATCCGTGCCACCGGCCAGGTGCTTCTGCAGGCGGGCGTCATACTCCGGGCGATCCTCGGCGTGGATCAGGGATTCCCAGGTGACGACGTTGCCTGGTGCCTCGATTTCAGCGGGTTCATAGCGCAGCCGCCGCCAGACCGCGGCGCTGCGCGACGATGTGCCGGTTCGCTCGTTCCGCTCCCAGAGCCCGTCGGTGGCGCTCTCCAGGGCCCGGGCCAAACGGGCCCGCTCGGTCACCTGTGCCGTCGTGTGGGCCTGCTGGAGCAGCCGGAGGGTCATGGTCAGCAGCACGCTGACGGCGGCGCCGAGCCCCGCGACGATGATGGGCAAGCCGGAATGAAATGCGGCGGTGGTTTCGGCCGTTTCGAGGGCACCCCAGATCACCAGCGTCGTGATCAGCATCGCAATACCGGCGCCGTACGGCACCCAGTTGGGCAGCGTGTCGATCGGGCCTTCGCGACGCCAGGACACGCTCACCAGCCCCGCCCCGAGCAGGGCAAAGGCAAAGCAGGAGGGGATGGAGAGGCCGGCCGTCACCCCGGTGCGGAGGCTGTTGAGGAAGCCCGTCGCATAGGAGAGCAGTAGGGTGACGGCGAGGGCCGCGAGGATTGCCCCGAGCGTTCCGGTCAGCACATGCCCATCGGCCTTCCATTTGGGGAGATGCAGGCCGAGGAGCGCGGTCCCGGCCAATACCAGACTGAGCGCGCTGAGCGCCGGCATTCTCCCGGGGAAGGGCGTCGGCCACGTCCGCAGTGAGGCGTCGGTGAGCAGGAATCCGTCGATGCCGAAGTCGACGCCCGCCACGTATTCCACGAGGATGGCCGCCGCGATGAGCAATGAGCCGGCCGAACCCAGCGAAACCAGCCAGGGGTAGTGCCGGGCGATGCCGAAGAGCCCTGCGGCTGCGGCCAGCAGCCCGAATGCGACGAGAGGATCCGTTGGGGGATATGCGGGTGACACCCGCACCAGCACCGGCAGGTCGACGGCCCAGCCCAGCAGGACCAGGAACCCGATGCCCCCGACGATCCCGGCGGCGGCGACGCCGACGCGCTGGGAGACTTGGGGAATGGATGCCGCTGCGTCGGTCATCGAGGAGTCTGTCCGGGAGTCGCGCTCATGCTAACACGACCCCGGGCAGACTCGCAAACCGGTCACGCTTCGACCGCTTCCCCGGTACCCGCCGCGCGGCGACGGTGAGCTATGGGGAGCGGGCCGCGATGGCCGGGCGGACCGCATCGTTGAAGGTGATCGTCTGGATGCCGCGGGGTTTGGCCGCGGCAATGACGATGGTGTAAGCCTTGCCGGCTGACAGCGTCACGTTGCGGAGCCGGATCGGAGGCGTCGGATTGTCGTTGCCCCGGATCTCCACCGTCGCGGTGGTGGGTTCGACGTCCTTGAATCCCGCTTCGACGCCGAAGGCGACGTTGTCGAAGAGCGGGTCCTTCTGGCCCGACAGCAAGACGTCGGCGTCGGGGACACCCGGTGCCGCGTTGATCACCCGGACGCGAGCCTTGCCCATTTCGGGCACGATGTCGTCCCGGAGTACCCGGAGCTTGATCTGACTATCCGAGGTCGGCATCGCCACGAGGGTGTAGCGGTAGCCGTCACCCATTGATTCGGTGTTGTTGGCGAGCACACTGTCGGAGTTGGCGCCCCGCAGTTCGAACTTCACGAGGTTGTCGCCGATCTCGGTATACGGGGTTACCGTCTTGAATTCCACGTTGTAGAAGGTGGTGCGCTCGTCGGCGGACAAATCGAGCCCAGGTCCGTCCGGGACGGCATTCACGAACCGGATCAGGGACTTGCCGCGTTTGGCCGCTTCGGTGCCAGCCACCGACGTGGACTTCCCCTCACCACTGGTCGTGACAACCGGCTTTTCGGTTTTGGCGCCGGCGCATCCGGCGACCAGGACCAGGACGAGCCCGGCCTCGGTCCGCTTGAGCGTGCGATCCATAAGTCCTCCTCGAGTGATCGGGCGGCGTCCTCCGGGCAGCGATGTTAAGTTACGGCCCGTTCCAGGACAGGTGTCCGAGTGGCTGAAGGAGCCGGTCTCGAAAACCGGTAAACCCGCAAGGGTTTCGTGGGTTCGAATCCCACCCTGTCCGTTGTTTGCGCAGTCCTTCCCGGCCTCAGACCGCCATCGGAACCTCCGCGTCAGGTCACCGACCGCCGGCTCGCCGTGAGCCCGAACACGAGCGACACCAGGAACACGATCAAGAAGACATAGAACAGCGACCTGGCGATTCCGCCTGCGGTCGCCGCCAGCCCGCCGAACCCGAACAACGCCGCTACCAAAGCCAGAACGAAGAACGCGAGTGCCCAGCGCAACATGGCATCCTTCCCTTATTGAAATGGTGACGCGATTCTGCCTTGCCCCAC
>JAXIPC010000082.1:0-7068 GCA_045403135.1 Gemmatimonadales bacterium
ACGGCCGTCTTGGCGAGCTCGGCGTCCCCGAACCACGCAGCAATGGCGGTGAGCGCCGCCGCGTGCCAGGTCTGCCGGTTGGAGAAGCCTTCGTTGAAGTCGCCGATGATCTGCGCCGCTTCGTCCGCAACGCGGTTGACCCCGTCGGTCCGCTCCTCGGAGAGCTGTCCCGACTCGCGAAGGATGAACGCGGCGGCCAAGAAGGACGTGAGCCACACCGACTCCAGATAGGTGGAGAAGAACAAATGGGAGGGGCCGAGGACGTTGTCGCGGTTGGGCAGCGCGAAGTAGAGATCCTCGTACGCCTCCAGCAGCTCGGCGGCGCGATCGGCGGCGCGGGGCTCGTTCGTTACCACGGAGAGCAGCGCGAGCTCCGCCATCCGTTCGGCCAGCCAGAGATGCTGCGTGCGGGCCCAGTGCCGGTGGTGGCGGTCTCCGGAGGCCGCATGGCCGCAACGGGTGCACACATGCCGCTCGGGACTCCACGGATCGAAGCCGAGTGCGCCGCCGCAGTCGGGACACACGCCGCCGTCGCGGGAAAGGAACGCCTTGACTCGGGGGACGATGGGCGCCTCCGCCAGCAGCCGCACCGACCGGTCGCGCATCGTGTCGAGCAGGCCCGCCAGGTCGGGGTCCGCCGGAATCCGGGCGCGGAGATCTTCAAGTTCCTGGAATGTCAACATGAGACTATAGTAAGCCCGTGTCCGACGAAACCGCTCTCGAAGAGCTGCTGTCCCGGCCCACCGCGGCGGTGGTGGAGACGCTGACCTCCCTGGACGGTGATCTGATGCTGCTCGGTGCCGGGGGAAAGATGGGGCCCAGCCTGGCTCGGCTGGCTCGGCGTGCCGTCGGCCAGGCAGGGGTCCGGCGGCGGGTGATCGCCGTCTCGCGGTTCTCGGAGGCGGGCCTCGAGGGAGCACTCGAGTCCGATGGCATCGAGACCATCAGCTGCGATCTCTTCGACCCGGGCCGGCTCGCGCAGCTCCCCGACGCACCCAACATCGTCTACATGGCGGGACAGAAGTTCGGTACCACCGGCGAGGAGGCGCGAACCTGGGCGATAAACACCTACCTGCCCGGGGCCGTCGCCGAGCGGTTCAGCCGGTCGCGGATCGTGGCTTTCTCGACCGGCAATGTGTATCCCCTCTGGCCGATCGGCGGCAACGGGCCGGCCGAAAGTGATGCGACCGGCCCGATCGGAAAATATGCCCAATCCGCGCTGGCGCGCGAGCAGGTGCTGGAGTTCTTCTCCCAGCGAAACCGGACGCCGATGGCGCTGCTTCGGCTCAATTACGCTATCGAGCCCCGCTACGGCGTGCTGCGGGACATCGCGGATCAGGTATGGGCCGGGCGACCAGTAGATCTTGCCATGGGGAAGGTGAACCTGATCTGGCAGCGCGATGCCAATGCGGTTGCCCTTCGGGCCCTGGCGCACTGTGCCGTCCCTCCGCTGGTCCTGAACGTCACCGCCGGGCCGGCCCACGCGGTGCGGTGGATCGCGATGGAGTTCGGCCGCCGCTTTGGCAGCGAACCGGAATTCTCCAGGGCGGAGGCGGATACGGCGTTGCTGAGCGACGCTTCGCGCTGCGAAGCGATGTTCGGGCCGCCGGAGACGGGCATAGCCGAAATGATCGATCGGGTGGCGGAGTGGGTGGAGCAGGGGGGGCGATCGCTGGGGAAACCGACCCACTTCGAGGCTCGGGATGGAAAGTTCTAGCTGGCGGGCCGCGCTGCGGCGGGGGATGGTGATTCCTGCGCATCCGCTCGCGCTGACCGCCTCGCGCCGGCTCGACGAGCGGCGGCAGCGCGCCCTCACCCGCTATTACCTCGATGCCGGCGCGGGTGGTATCGCCGTCGGTGTGCATACGACTCAATTCGCCATTCGGAACCCGAGAATCGCGCTGTATCGCCCGGTGCTCGAGCTGGCTGCCGAAACCGCGGCCGAGTGGGAGGCTCGGCGCGATCGGCGGGTGGTACGCGTAGCGGGGGTGATCGGCCCCACGCGGCAGGCGGTGGCCGAAGCGGAAACCGCGGCGCGGCTCGGTTACCACCTCGGGTTGCTTGGCCTGGGCGGCGCGATGGCCAGGTCCAGCGACACCGAGCTCATCGCGCATGCCCGCGCGGTGGGACAGGTGATCCCGCTGATGGGGTTCTATCTGCAGCCGGCGGTGGGCGGGCGGACGCTGAGCTACCGGTTCTGGCGCCGGTTCGTGGAGCTCCCGAGCGTGGTGGCGATCAAGATCGCGCCGTTCAATCGCTACGCCACCCTGGACGTCATCCGCGCGGTGGTCGACGCGGGGCGGCAGGCGGACATCGCGCTCTACACCGGGAACGACGACAGCATTGTGGTGGATTTGGTCACGCGGTATCCGGGGGGCGCGCGCATGGTCGGCGGCCTGCTGGGGCACTGGGGGTTCTGGACTCGGACGGCGGTCCAGTTGCTGGAACGCGTGTCACCCCGAGCGAAGATACTCTCTCCCCGAGCGAACCGGTCGTCACCCCGAGCCGCCGCGCTGAGCGCAGCGAAGCGAAAGCGAGGGGGCCCCTCTTCGAGCATGAGAGGTCTCCTCACCTTCGCGGCGCAAACCACCGATGCCAACGGCGCCATCTTCGACGCAGCCAACGAATTCAGAGGCTGCATCCCGGGCATCCACGAGGTGCTGCGCCGACAGGGGTTGTTGCGCGGGCGCTGGTGTCTCGACCCGAAGGAGGAGCTGTCGCCGGGGCAGGCGCGGGAGATCGACCGGGTATGCCGGGCGTATTCGCACCTGGCGGACGACGAGTTCGTCAGGGAGGGGCTGGATCGGTGGATGGGCTGATCACGGAGTCCACTTCTCCAGATTCCCCCCCTCGATCCGCATCCGGTCGTGCGGCGCGATATCCAGCAGATCCAGCTTGGCCACGCTGTTCTCCGGAATCCGAAGCGGCATCCCGGTCCCGAACGTGAATCGCTGGATGCCCACCGTGTCGAGCAGCAGCGCCAGATGGTCCTCCGGCGGACCCCAGATCCAGCAGATGTCCCAGAGTATCCGGGCCGCTTCCTCGGGCGTGGAGCCGAAATGCACCTGCTCGATGCACTCGCGGTCGGCGTGCGTCACCAACAGGCGCACCCCCGGATCCGAGCGCACCAGCTCGCGCAGGTTGGCCGGGGTCAGCTCGGCGGCGCGGTCGTTGGGGTGCCGCTGCCTGCCATCCTCCAGCCGCACCGCGAGCAGGAGGGGCAGTCCTGCTTCCGCGCACGCCTTGGTCAGCCAGCGCATCTCGCTGCCCGACGGGTCCAGCCCGTAGAAGGACGGATCGGCGCGGACACACGGCGCCTTCCGCCGCACGGCCTCGCTCAACACCGCCTCCCGATTGGGTAGCCCGGGATGCACCGCCGGCACCGGGCGAAGTCGCGAGTGCTGGACCCCCGCCAGATACACAACCGAGTTTCCCTCGGTTGGGTCTTTCCAGAACACCGCGGAGAGATTGGAGATCCAGGCCCGGTCGATGCCGTTCCGGTCCATCGCCTCGGAGAGCGACTGCGGCGAACCGCCGGGCGACTTCCGGAACGGATACCGGCCGATGAAGGTGTTGACGTCGATTCTCATTGGGTGACAGGGAGCGAGGTTGCTTCGCCGCCGCCGGCGGCTCGCAATGACGGGAAGATGCCCGCGGCGTTCTTCCAGCGAACCCGCTCCAGCTCGTCCGGGGAAATCAGGTGTTCGAGATGCCGCAGCTTGGCCCAGCCGGTCTCCATCGTGACGTCGGCGCCCCAGAGCAGCCGCCCGGCACCCACGGCGTCGAGACACGATTCGAGCATGACGGAATCGACGCCACTCCCCGACAAATCCACATAGACGTTGGGCACCGGCCGGACTGCGTGCAGCGAGTGATGCCAGTCGCCGCCGCCGCCGATGTGGGCCAGGATAAACGCCACTCCCGGGTGCCGCCGGGCCAGGGTGCAGAGCTCAACGGCATCGGAGGCTTCCTGGCCTGGCCAGTCCCTGCGGCGGTGCTGCCAGATATGATGGAGAATCGGCACCCGGTGCCGCGCGGCGGCCTGGCAGATGGGATCGAGCAGCGGATCGTCAGCGCGGCGGCTGGCCGCCAGCTTGATGCCGATCATGCGGGGAGATTGCTTCGCCCCTGCGGGCCTCGCAATGACTTCGCTCCCCCCGAGGCAGCGATCGATTTCACCGAGCGCGTGGTTGGTGTAGTTGGGGTTGATGCAGGCGTAGCCCTGAATGAGCCCGGGATGTTCCCGCATGAGCGCCAGCATCGCGTCGTTGCCGGCCACGACGTCGGCGGGGGAGGGAAAGTAGGTGGGCGACCTGCGCCCCCAGCTGCCCAGGATCGACGCGACGTGACAGGTGATCCCGATCCGCCTTCCGGCGGCGAGGCGGCTGGCATTCCGCTCGGCCCAGTCGGCGCGGGCGCCGCCGAGATAGTGGAAGTGGGCGTGCACGTCGATCAGGGTCATGCCGTCTCTCGCAAGACCTCGTCCAGGATCCCCAGGGCTCGCGAAACATCCGCGGCGGTGTGGGCCAGGGTCACGAAGTTGTAGGCGCTCCGCTTGAAGAGCAGCCCCCGCCGGGCGCAGCCCTGGGCGGCTCGCTGCGAGTCTCGCTCATCGGTGAAGCGCAGGTAGCACATCTCGGGAATGCCCGACGGGACTACCCGACCTGAGTGTTCGGCTGCGAGCCGCTTCAGTCCCTCGAACAACACCCCGCCGGTCTCCGCCAATCGCGCCGGAAGCCCGACCTCGCGTACCGCCGCGAGGGTGGCGCGGGCCGCGGCGAATGATACGAAATCGGTGGCCATCGTGGACGAAATCCAGGTGTCGTTGGCTCGGCGCATGATCTCGGCCCGGCCGCCGACCGCCGCGAGCGGGAACCCGTTGGCCAGGGCCTTGCCCAGTACCACCAGGTCCGGCTCACCGCCCCAGCGCATCGCGGCCCCCCCTTCCGCGACCCGAAAGACCGTCTTGATCTCGTCATAGACCAGCACCGCGCCGAGCCGCCAGGTCTCCTCCCGGAGGGTGCGCAGCCACTCCACCGTGGGCGCCGCATCGACCACCGGCTCGATCACTACGCAGGCAAGCGCGGCGCCCGCCTGCCGGATAATCGTGATGCTTTCGTCCGGATCGTTGAAGGGGAGCGCCCCATAAAGCGCGGTGATCCCAGCCGGCACACCCGGCCCGGAGCTGCACCAGTCGAGCCAGCCGTGATATCCGCAGCCGAGCACGAGGTCCCGCCCGGTCGCCGTCCGGGCCAACCGAACGGCGGCGGCCACGGCTTCCGCCCCGGTCTTGAGGAACCGCACCTCCTCCAGTCCCGGCATGATGACGACCAGCTCCTCGGCCAGGCGCTCCTCGTCCACCGGAGCCAGCGGCCCGATCCCGCCGCGTTCCATCGCCTCCACGGCTGCGCGGATGACATGGGGGTGGCCGTACCCGAGTCCGACCGCGCCCAGCGCGGATATGAAATCGAGGTACTCGCGGCCGCGCTCGTCCCAGACCCTGGAGCCCTCGCTCCGGGTCATCCGGTGGGGCAGGTCGTCGTAGGCGCCACCGAACAGGCTCAGGGGCCGCTTGCTGCCGGTCGAGGTGAATCCCGAGACTCTCATCCGCGTATCACACCTTCGTGGGCCCATCGGCAGGGAAGGACCAGCGCTCCCGCGTCCCGGGCGGCGCGCGCGGCCCCGGCCGGCGCCTCCACGATGAAGAACATCGACCCGCCCGCGCCGGCACCGGCCGCCTTGCCGCCGAAGGCGCCCGCGCCGGTCATGGCCTGTTCCAGCCGCGCCATCTCCGGGGTGCGCATGGCGGGGTCGAGCCGTTGCTGTTCCAGCCAGTTGTCGTTGAGCAGGTGCGCCACCCTCCGAAGGTCCGACGCCGTCAGCGCGTCCGCCATCGCTTCCGCCAGGTTGACCAGGGCCCGCAGCGCGCGGGTTACCGCGATATCGCCTCGTTCGTAGGCACCGGTCACCCGCTCGATGGCCCGTGACGAGACCCGGGAGACACCGGTGTAGCACACCACGATCCGCTCGGCCAGCTCGGCGCCGAATACCGGATCGATCGCGAGCCGCTCCACCGTCACGCCGCCCCGCTCGAACGTGAGGCGATTGAATCCCCCATGCGCCGCAGCGTACTGATCCTGCCGCCCTCCGGGCAGCCCAGCCTCTACCGATTCCACAAGAAAGGCTTCCTCCGCCAGCTCCGCCGGCGCGCGACACTGATCCCGCGCCGCGTCGAGGGCCGCGGTCAGCGCCACGTCGAGGGCCCCGGAGCTGCCCAGCCCGGATCCGGGCGGTGCATCGGAGCGGGTCCGGAGCTCGCAATGGCCGATGCCCGAGCGCCGCAGCGCGGCCTTGAGCAGGTCGAGGCGGCCGTCGGCTGAGAGCGCGTTGGGACCCCCGAGGTCTGCGGTTTGTCCCAGATCGTCCGAATGGAGAAGGTAGCGGCTACCCCCGGGTCGCACCGACGCATGAGCCCGGAGCTCGATCGCCGCGTTCACCACGACGCCGCGTTCTCGATCCGGGAAGGGCGCCACGTCGGTCCAGCCGCCGGCAAAATCCAGCCGGAGAGGTGCACTGGCCTGATAAACCGGGCCGTCACTGGTCACTGGTCACTGGTCACGGCTTCTCCTCCACCCACCACTGACTCAGCGTCACCAGCTCTCCCCGCAGATCCATGTGAATCCCTTGGACCCGCCGGTTGATGCCCTGGACTCCCCGGGCGTGATAGAGAAACCCCACCGGCACCGAATCCCGGATCTGGTCGACAAGTCTCTCGCCGCCGCCGTCGGGGCGCAAACCGGCCAGCGCGACGATGCGGGCGAGGTGCCCGAGCGCGAGATCGCCAGCGATGCCCATCACGGCGGCGTCGAAGTCATGGGGTGGGCGCTCTACCCGCTCCAGGTAAGTCGAGAGCTCGAGCTGGCGGATAACGACGCGTACCCCGATGCCGGCAAGCTGGGACTGGAGCATCTGCTCCAGCGCGGCCTCGCCGCTGCCCACGGTGAGCATCTCGAACTGGAGTCCTCGATCCCGAAGCGGACCGGCCTTCCCGTCCTCCCGTCCTCCCGT
>JAXIPC010000019.1:0-19718 GCA_045403135.1 Gemmatimonadales bacterium
GCCGGGGTCGCGCCCTTGTCCCCACCACAGGCCGCGAGCACCAGAACGCCGCACAGAATCGGGTATCGCATTATCCCTCCAGGTTGGAGCTGCCGGCGCGGGGTTCGCGCCGCTGGGCTCGGAACACCACGAATATGCAGAGACCCGCCGTCAGCAATCCGGCGAGGACCGGTTGAATGTACACCTTGGCGGGTATGGGGACCGCAAGGTAGATGCTGTACCAGGCGCTCACCGAACCGCGAACCTCCCCCTCACCGTTCCCGCCGTCGGCCGCGAAGAAGGCGATCGGGATCGCCTGGCCGGGGACAAACGTCGGGGCGACGGTGGTGTCGGCGGTCTTGAGGGGCCGCACCAGTTGGAGCTGCCACTCGCCTTTCTCGAAGCGGGACGTGTGGCTCCACCCCGCGCTCCCGCGCTGCGGGGCGAACCGGCCGAGCCCGGTGCCGGCGCCCTCGTCCACCCGGTCGGAGTCGCTGCCCCACCGCACCAGGTACGTCGGCCGCCGGTTGCTTCCGCCGAGGAAGTAGGGTTGTTCGGCCTCATCGGTGACCCGCTTCGGGAACTGTACGATCAGGCGGTCGGGACCCTGAGTGGTCGGAATGGCGCCATCGGAGTCCGTCGCGGTCTGAACGATCCGGCCAAGCCACTCGTCCCAGGACGGATCCGGGCTGCGGGACGGGTCGTGCCAGGTCAGCCGAAGAGCGAGCCGGGTCCCGTCGTGCGCCGCTTGCACCCAGACGGCGTCCACCGTCGGAAGAAACCACCGGGGCTTCTGGATGATCTGCCCGACCAGGGGAACATACGCCGGCTCGATCCGCGCCCACAGGCTGTCACCGGGGCCGGAGGGGAGCCTCCCCTGGGCCAGCGCGGCGGAAATGACCTCCCGGACCTCGGGCGGCTTGTCGGGCGAGAGACTGCGAACGTATTGCGCGACCCGCCACAGCTGCTCCTCGGTAATCACCTTGGAGTCGATGGCGTCGCTGAACGAGGGCATCGGTGTGCCGTCGAGCCCGGTACGAAGCCGGGCGTAGATTTCCTCGACGCTGGCCCCGCCGTTGAAATTCCAGCTCTCGGTCAGGTCGGCCGCGCGGATCGGACGCCCCAGGTCGTCCTTCAGGCTCGAGGCGGACGGCCCGTCGCCGCGTCCCCCATCGCCATGGCACTTGAAGCACTCGAGCTTGCGGTAGACTTGCCGTCCTTCCGTCACCCCGGCCTCGCTCCCGCCGGGCGCCTTGCCGAAGACGAGGGGCTTGGGCGCGGTCCCCTTGAAGAATTGGGAGAACGTCTTGAGGTAGGCGCTGACATCGGCTCGTTCCTGCTTGGACAGCCGCGACTTCCACTCCGGCATCGCGGTGCCCGGCATGCCTCCCTCGACCACCCGGAGGACATCGGCATCGGTCGGCAACTCGCCACTCGCGGTGCTGCGGATCTGGTAGACGCCCTTGGTGAAGTCCCGGGGCCGCGGGAGCATGAACGCCGCGGCGGCGCCGTCGCCCGCGCCAGTGTCCCCGTGGCAGCCCGCGCACCATTTGTCATAGGTCGCTTTGCCGGGGGGCAGGGCTTGGGCGAGCAGCAGCGAGGGAAGCAGCAAGGAAACCGGGCTCACTTCTCGGCCTCCCACCGTCTCGGCTGCCACCCCGACTGGGTGTACAAAAAGATGATGACGGCCCAGATCTCGTCCTCGGTCAGGAAGTCTTCCCACACCGGCATGGCGGAGTTCCACGGGGCGCCCTCCTTGGGCAGTCCCGGACCGCCCTTGGCGATCCGCCAGAAGACGAAACTCTCGGTGAGCTGGGCGATGGTACCGTTATCGGCGAACGAGAGGGGGGTGGGGCTGAAGCCATGGCCGAAGTGCCCCCGGCCGTCGAGCAGGTCGCCGTGGCAGGGCAGGCAATTCTGGTAATAAACCCGCTTGCCGGTCCGCAGGTGCTCTTCCATCGAGCCGCTCTTCCGCAGCGGATTCTCCAGTCCCGCGAGTTGGATGCTCTTCCCCCGGAATGTGATCCGGCTGGGCGGCGCCGGGTGGATGGAGCGGAGTTGAATCGGCACCGAGACGGTTGGCTTGGTCCGCTGGTAGGTCGCGAAGCCAACCCCCAGCGGGATGATCGCGAGCAACGCGCCCCGCAGCCATCGCTTATCGGGATCTCGCAGCGCCGCCCCGATCGGCTCCTTGAAGCGCGCCCACCGTTCCTCGTCGCTGCTCACGTGGATGAGGATGCCCACGATGGCGATGAGCAGGAACTGCAGCACCACGCTCTGCGGTACCGGGGCACTCTTCACCCCCACCAGCGGCGGGAGGTAGGCGATCCCGTACTTGATGGCGAGATACGCCAGGACGAGCAGCCCCGCCGCCTGCCAGAACGGATGCCCGATCGTGCGGCGGAGCCCACTCATCGTCGACTCGCCAGGAACTGCACCAGTGCCTCCAGCTGAGCGGCGGAGAGCATCTGTCCGAATGTTAGCGGCATGGTCCCCGCGAATTTCTCGTAGCCCTTGGCGGTGTCGGCGTTCGGGACCAGGATCGAGCGGCGGAGGTACTCTGCCGTCCGGCGCCGTCCGATTCCGTCAAACGGCGGCCCGATAGGCGCGCCCTTGCCCTCGAGCGTGTGGCAGCCGATGCACCCCTTCTCGGTGAGCAGCGCCCGCGGGTCGGTGGTTGCGGTGAGCGTCGGCCCAGGGGGTGCGGCGCCGCTCGGGGCGCCGGCCTTGGGCAGGTCCTCCGCCGTCACGGTCACCTCGCCCCCCTGGGACTGGAGATAGGCGATGACCGCCCAGATCTGATCCTCTGAGATCTGGCGGCGCATGTCGGTCATGATGTTTTCAAACCCCGTGACCACCAGAGCGCCTGGGTTGGTGAGCGATTCGTAGAGATAGGCCTTGCAATCCATCCCGGGCTTCCGGGAGCCGCACCGGCCCCCGATCGGTCCCTGCCCCGCCTGATCGGTGAGGAGGTTCGGAGCCCGGGTGCCGAGGCCGTGACACGCAGTGCAGCCGCCACCGCCCAGATACACTTTCTCCCCCGCGGTGACGAGGGCCTCGGGGGTGACACCGGCGCCCAGGGTGAGGGCCTCCGGCACCTCCGACTCCAATTGCGGGATGATGTGGGCCACACCGGTGTAGAAGCCGATGACCACCAGGGCGACGACCAGCACCTTGAGGTTGATCTTCCACATGGTCGCCTCAGCCCTGTCCTGTCGTCAGCGGCGCCGTGACGCCGTCGCCGGCCGGCCCGGCGGTCGCGGCCGATTTCTGCATGGTATGCTCGGCCAGGCCACCGAGCCAGAAGATGAAGGCGACCATGGACAGGAAGATGATCACGCAGATGCTGATCATGTTGGCGGCGGAGCCCAGCGCCGGGGTTGCAGCCTGGGTGCTGGTATCTCGCATCACTTCCCACACGTGCCAGTGCTGGCGGATTCCGCTCCGGGCAAAGCCCATCAGCCCCATGAGCCAGGTGAAGGTCACCGCCAGAACGAACAGGGCGTATTGGGAGCGTTCCGGCATCTGGCCCCAGCGGATCGCGCCCCGGGATTCGGCGCCGCGGCCGAGGAAGACGTCGATCACGGTTACAGCGATGATGCACGCCAGCACCGCCAGCACCTGATACACGCTGAAGCCGATCCGGACGATCGCCTCGACGAAATACCCGTACACGCCGTAGAACAGCACCACGCCGGCCGAGAGCACGAACATCGCCGCCTGTACGATCGTCCCAGTCCTGGCCCAGGGAACGATTGGGCGGGTGTTGGCCCGCCGGTAGATCAGGAACGAGAGAAACGTGGTGAGAATCATAAGGTTGACGGCGGTGTTCTTCGCGCTCATCACCCCCAGGACATTCAGGAAGGGGTGATGGGCCCCGCCCATCGCGGCCAGCTCCGCCCGGCTCGCGATGATGGTGTGCGGGGTGGCCCAGACGATCCAGCAGACCACCAGCACGATCAGCATCCACTTGGTGTAGGGCCGAAATCGCTCGGCGCCGGGTATCCGCGCCATCCCGATCCAGAGATAGTAGTTGGCGGAGAGGAAGAGCACCCCGATGAGCACCGCCTGCACGATCCACAGCCAGCTCATGAAGCCACCCATCATGGTGATCCCCATTTGCTGGTTGTACTGGTAGATCTCGCGGCCAAGGTAGTAACCCGCGAAGGGCAGCACGATGAAAGTGGAGATGGCGATGAAGTTCCCGACGTAGCCCATCCAGTCGTAATGGGCCCGCTCCTCGTCAGTCTTGGCGGAGAGGAAGCGATACCCGGCGTAGGCGGCGACGATGGCGCCCCCGAAGACTGCGTTGGCAATGAGGCGGTGAATATTGATCGGGATCCAGGTCGCGTTGGCGATGGCGTTCCACAGCCCCACTTTTTCAGGGAGCGTCTCCGCCGTCACGCCTTTGGGAGGCGACATCATGTAGGTGAGCCAGCCGTTGGCGATGAACATCACCGTGGTGCCCCAAACATTCAGGAGCAGCCCGAGCCCCCAATGGCCCCACTTGGCCCGCCCGGTCTTCCAGCGATCCCAGCCATAGTAGTACAGGTAGAGGGTGAACGATTCGACGAAGAAGAGCCCGGCGTAGATCCACATCGAGAGGCCGAAGATCCTCGCCATGTGGCCCCAGAACCTCGGGTAAAGCGTCGTGATCAAGAAGAGCAGCAACCCGCCCCAGAGCGCCGTCGCGCTGTAGGCGAAGACCAGGAGCCGGGTGAATTCCTTGGAGAGCTTGTCGTACTTGGAGTCCTTGCCCACGATCCCGACCAGCTCGGTGATCACGGCGAACATCGGCACGCCGAGGACGAAGGCGGCGAACATCAGGTGTACTTCGGCTGCAATCCACACCGCGCCGCGCGCGCCGACTACCGGGAATCGCCCGTAGGCCCCGGCGGTATCGGCCACCACTTGCAGGAGGAAGAGCTCAGGCATCATCGAGGAAGAATGGCTTCCGCTGGGAGAAGTCGACGGGCATGCTCTTCCGGACCTCGGCCATGAGTTCGAGGGTCACCTCGGTCGCGCCCCGCCGGCGGGCGAAGTCCTCCACCCGCCGGGTGACCACGCCACGCACGAAGGAGGGGATTCGTTGCAGCCGCCGCTCCGCCTCGCGCGACCAGGTGAGGCCCGGCGCGACGGGCATTCCGTAGGTCACCTCCCGCACCGGCCGGATCAGGGGTGCGCCGCTCGGCTGGTAGGCGCAGGATGGATCCTCGGCGAGAACGTCGTCGTTGAGCGCGAAAGCGCGGGCGCGGCAACCGCCGCAGAGCGCGCGGTATTCGCAACGGCCGCACTTGCCGCCGAGCTCGCCGCCGCGAAGCGTCTGGAACAGCGGGGCATCCCGCCAGACATCGGCGAACCGCTGCTGCCGGAGATCGCCCACCGCGGTGGGGAGGTACGGACAGGGGGTGAGCTTTCCGTCCGGCGTAATCCGGCAGTACTGAACGCCACAGGGACAGCGGGTTTGGTAGTTCAACACCGGGGAGTCCGGCGTTGAATTCAATATGAGGCGCATGAAGTGCGGGGCGCACTTGGCCCGGACCATCATGCGGCCCAGGTGGCGGGTGTGATACCGCACCAGGTCGGCCAGGAGGGCCTCGTAGTCATCCGGCCCGAGGTCGCTGAGCCGGCTGCCCCGGCCGGTGGCCACCAGGAAGTAGCAGTTGAAGGCCACGGCCCCCTGCTCGGCGGCCCAATCAACCAGGCGCTCGAGCTCGTGCCGGTTGCCCCGATGTACCGTGGTCTGGATGATGAAATCGAGGTGGCGGGCGCGGAGCCGCTCGATCGCGGCGGCGGTGGCTTCGAACGCCCCGTGGCCGTGGCGGAAGTTGTCGTGGCGCCGGGGGTCGAGCGAATCGATGCTCACGGCGACGCCGGTCACGCCTGCGTCCCGGAGCGCCGCGATCCGCTCATCGGTGAGCAGGGTGCCGTTGGTGCCGACCACGACCGTCGCGCCGCGCTCCGACGCGTAGGAGGCAACGACCGGGAGGTCCTCGCGGAGCAGCGGCTCGCCTCCCGAGAGAATGAACATCGGGGCCGGGTTGACCTCGAGAATCTCCCCCGCGATGCGCAGGCACTCGGCGGTAGTCAGCTCATCAGACGCGGTCTCCTTGGGTCCGGCGGAGATGTAGCAGTGGGCGCACTCGAGGTTACAACGACGCGTGAGATTCCAGGCGACCACGTGGGGAACGTGGGCGCCCGGGACTCCGGGGGCGGAGGGGGCATCGCCCAGCACCTCGAGCTGCGTCACTACCCCACGGTTATCGGCCTCCTTGCTGCGGCTCGAGCAGCTGGTCGACCGCAGCCTTGGCCTGCTCCGGCGTCACGGTTTTGAAATCCACCGGGCACTTCTCGATCTTGGCCTCGATGTCGCGGATCGGACAGCGGGTCATCCCCGACGCCTTGGCCTCCTCGATGAACCGCCGCATCTCCGGGCTCAGGGCATCACCGCCCTCAGCCTCGGCGCGGATCTGCTTGGCCCGGAGCTCGGTGAACATCACCATCATCGTGTCCATGTCGAACTCGTCCGCCTCGATCATAGCCTGCTTGTTCTCGTCCATGACGCCGGTGGTGATGCGCGCGATGCCGTGCCCTCGGGCGAACCGCTCCACCGTGTTGCGGGCCAGCGGCCGGGCGATCAGCGGAACCGCCTGGAGGCGGGTCGAGGCCTCATGGGTCCACTCGATCGGGTCGCTGGCGACCCGGGGGCGGGTGCTGACCCGGCCGGTCACCGGGCACTTCACCTCTACCACCGGCTCGGCCGGCAGCGAGTCGTCATCGTGGCCGACGATCTTCGTCTTTCGCATCTGCTCTTCGGCCTTGAGCTCGGCCTGGGCAATCTCCTCCGCGCCCCCGATGCCCATGATGAGCTGCATGTGGGTCGGCAGGAGCTTCTGAATCGCCACGTTCAACCGCGCGTTGGTGACGATGTCACCGCCCTGCTCCAGGGTGAACTCTTCCACCGCCTTGCGGGCGATCCCCTGGGCGAACGGCGGGACCCGAAGAATTCGCACTTCGGCGTCCGGCGCCCAGGGGAGGGAGGCCACGCCGTCTTCCTCGATCCAGGGGATGTCTTCCGGCTTGATGCCGATGGTGCCAGTGAGGAGCAGGTTGCCGGGGGCCAGCCTCAGCAGGTTGTCGGCCTGGGAGCCGAGGTCGGTGTCGTCAATCCGGTGGGCGCCGTGCCGCGCGGCGACCAACAAGGATGGTTTGATCTCCTCCACCCATTGCAGAATCACCTGGAAAGGTTTCCCGACGAGGATCTGGGTCTTGATGGGGACGTCGGGAAACTCCCGTGCCATGACCTCGGCCCGCTTGAGATTGGCCTGACAGAGCTTGAGGAGACCCTTGTCGATGATGTTGTTGTGGAGCTCTTCCTGCTCCTCGAACTTGAAGACTTTCGATGCCTGAACCGAGAGGACGTCCTTGATGTTGTTGAAGACCACGTGGTGGTACTCGACGTCGAAGGCGCTGCAGACGTACAAGGAGCTCCCGAACTCCTGGGCCAGCTCGAGCGCCTTCCGCATCGCCCGGTAACTGTAGGACGACCCGTCGACGCACACCAGGTAGCGGCCCCCTTCGAGCGGCGCTTCGTCGCGCACCACCAGCACGTCGCGCTCGATTCCGCGGAGGCAACGGGCCACCACTCCGCCGAGCTGGCTGAACCGTTGCCGGCCCAGCCCGTGCGCGCCAATCGCCACGAGGTCGTACTGCCGCCCCGACGTGCCGGCCAGCCGGGCCGCGGCGTCCTCCTCCTCCGCGACGATGCGGCCGTCCTCGCCCAGCCGAACGTCGCCGCGGGTGCGCTCGCCCCCATCGTAGCCCGCGGCCCGATTCGGGTCGAACCCGATCAGCCCGGGAAGCCGCCCTTCCCCGCGATTCACCTCTTTGACGATCTCCTCGAAGTTGATTCCCTCGAGGAGTTGACGGGTGATCGGGACCCCCGCGGCGTCGCAGCGGGCGCCGAACTGGTCGAGGAAGCTGTCGGCGATGAGCTGGAGGCCCTTCTCGATCAGCTTGTCGTGGATCTTGCGCTGCTTCTTGATTTCGTCCGGAGTCTGGAATTGTGCGGGGAGGCCGGTCTCGAGCTGGCGGAATCGTACATCGTGCAGGCGTGCGGCGTAGACATGGTTGCCGGTGATCCGGCCTCCGGATTTCCGGCAGAGCTCTATGGCGCGGTCCACCGCCCAGTCCGAATGCTGGGAGTTGTCGACCGGCACGAAGATCTCGGTGTACACAGGGCCCGTCCTTCCCCCGGAGGTCCGTGGCTGCGGTCGCAGGCTGCTGCTATGCGGGATTGTAAACCCGGCGGTTCTGCTTGGCTACCCTGATTCCCCTCGTCCCCGAGCCGCACTTGCCCAGAAGGATATGCGGATTCCAGGTACCGCTGTCAAGGGACGACTTGGCGTCCTTCCGCGTCCCAGACGGTGATCGCGTCCACCGGGCAGGCGTCGCACGCTCGGAGCAGCGCATCCCGTGTGACGCGTTCGGGGTTCTCGAACTCTACCACACCCTCGGCGTCCAGTCGGAAGGCCCCCGACGCCTCCGAGATGCAGTCGCCGAACCCCACGCAGAGGTCGCGGTCGATCCGGACCCGGAGGCCATGGATGATCCGTTCGTCGAATCCCTCGCTCACATGCCTTCCAGTCCCAGGTCAGTACGCGCCTGGTCCATGATCTCGGGGGTGAGCTCACCGATGCCGTGCTCCAGCGCGTATTCGGTGTAGATCTTCTTCACCATGCCGCGCACGAACCCCGGCACTCGGGCCAGGCGCTCCTCAGCGGCGGCCGACCATCGGGGCCGTCCGCCGGATCGTGCGGCCGGCTCGGGCTGCTCCTCAAATGCATCGTCCCGTCCCCGCACGGTGCGGCGAACCAGCTCCAGCGGTTCCTCCGTGAGAGTGCGGCCGCCGATCTTCACGCCGAGCGCATCCACCAGCTGGGTCTCCATGGGATTGGCCAGCATCGCGATGCGGCGGCCGCAGGCAGGACATCGGAACGCGGCACCGAAGGTCCCGTCTCCGGGCAGCTCGCGCTCCTCGAACTCCATTTGCCGGTCGCACTCGATGCACAGGAATTTCATGGCAGGACCGCCGCAACCGCGTCGGAAAGCGCGGCGAGCTCGGCCGGAGGGAACGGCGTCGCATGAAACGGGATCCTGGCCACCAGCGGAACAGCGAACTTCTCCGCGAGCTCCGCACCCGCCTGGCCCGGGAAGAGCGCCCCGGTGTGACCGCACCCGCCGCAAGCATAGCCGCTCATGTTCTCGATGACACCGAGGAGCTTCACGTTTGCATGCCGGGCGCTGTGCATGGCGCGCTCCACCGAACGGGCGGACTCCTCGGAGGGGATGGTCACCGCAAGCGCGCCGGCGAGGTCGGGGACCAGCTCGGCGAGGTCCTCCAGGCGGTCGGCGCCGGGCGCGAGGTCGACGAGGAGGAGATCGAGCGGTCCCCACACGACGTCGGCGAGGAACTCGCGCAGCGCACCGGTCTCCAGCAGCCCCCGCCACACAAACCGCTCGTGACCCGGCTCGTTCCAGCGGAGCGGGTGTCCCTCTTCGAGCAGGAGGTCCATGGAAAAGACCTTGAGCCCCTCACGGTCAAGCGCCGGGTGGGCTCCTTCCCGGTCGATGCGCACCGGGCCGCTTACCCCGAGCATCCGCGCCGCGGTAGGACCCTTCAGATCCGCGTCGAGGACACCGACCCCGCGAGTGAGCCGCCGCGCCAGACCCAGCGCCAGAGCGGCGGTGACGTAACTCTTGCCGACGCCGCCCTTACCGCTCATGATCGCAACGACGCGCCGGATTCCGCGCAGCCGCTCCTGGACGCGCTCCCGCTGCGCCGCCACCTGCTCGCCCAGACGGGACGCGTCCTCACCCTCGACTTGGTGGTAGGTCCGGAACTTCACAGATCCCATCCGGCGCGCGCCAGCATCCAGAGGTTGAACATGATCACCACCAGCGCCGTGAGGTAGAACGCCGGGACGACTCGAGCCTCGGCCCCCGCGAAAAAGGCGCCATTGATGAGCGCCGGGATGCGGAGCCCGTGCACGACCCAGATGACCCGGGCGAACCAGGGTTTCTGCCACGTGAGGAGTCCGTAGAAGACGAACCCGGAAACTCCCGCAGCCAAGACGAGCCAGAGCAGCGGGGGGCCGAATCGGGCCGGCAGGAGGCCGTGTCGCCACATCACGTAGGCGGCCGTCTCGTACAGGATCGCCACGTGAAGATACACGAACGCGGCCTGACGGAACTTGGTCTCGCGCATGAAGCCTCCCATTAACCCCGCTCCGCCATCTTCCGGGCCGCGACGAGCCCGGAGCGCACCGCGCCATCGATCCCGCCGCCCTCGAGAGCGCCGCCGGAGCAGTCGATCGGCCCGTGTCGGGCCAGACGCGCGCGCAGGCGCGCGACCGCCGCGGCATGCCCCGGCGAATACCGTGGCAGCGCGGCTGGCCAGCGGCATACCCAGCGCCGCTCGGGATTCCCGCTGAGACCGAGAATCGGCGCGAGCACCCGGTGGGCCCGCTCGCTCCACTCCCGATCGCTGTCGTTGACCCGCGCGGGCTCCGGAGTGAAGAAGGCGCGCAGGAGACACCAGCCATGCGGGGCGCGCCCGGGGAACTTCGAGGAAGAGAAGGTACAGGCCCGAAGGCCCTCGCGCTCGGGGCCATCCACCACGAAGCCGCTGGCATCCAGCGGATGGGCGACGGCCTCCCGGGTGTAGGCGAGCGTGATGGTGAGCGTGGATCCATAGCGGATCTGCCCGTTCAGGACGCGAGCGCCTACCAGCGGCTCGAACAAGACCTGGGCGTCCCGGGGCGGAACCGCCAGAATGACTGCATCGGCCGTGTGGCTTTCCCCTCCGGTGCAGTCGAGGTGCCAGGCGTCGACGTCGCGGCGGAGGGCCGACACCTGGGCTTCGGTGTGAAGGCGGGCCCTGCCCCGCAGATTCCGGAGGAGCGCCTCGATCAGATCTTGCATCCCGCCAGAGAGGCTCTGCAGCCCTCGCCCCAGCTCTGCCGGGTCGACCGGAATGCCAAGGAGTGCTGCGGCCTCCCCGTCCTGAAGCGGGAGCAGCCGGCCTTCTCGCCACGCCAGGGTACGGCGGGTGGTTTGGGTCACCAGTCCGGCGGTGATCCCGATTCGCGCGCACAACTCGGTCACCGCCGCGCTCCGCGCCAGGAATCCCTCGGCGCCCTGCTCGATCACGAACCCGTCGCGGCGCTCGGTCGCAATCTGGCCCCCGAACCGGCCCGACGCCTCGAGCACCGTGACCGAGTGCAACCGGTCCGTCAGCTCCGCTGCTGCCGTGAGGCCGGCGAGGCCACCTCCCACCACCGCGACGTGCCTCATGCCCAACCGCGGCTTCCGGCGGTGGAGCGAACCAGGTCCGCCAACGCCTCGATCAGCAAGGGACTCGAGTTGAGCGACTCGGTGCGCTCGAGGCGGATGCCGAGGCGGCGCGCCAGCTCCTGGTATTCGACATCGACGTCGTAAAGCACCTCGAGATGGTCGCTGGTGAAGCCGATGGGGCAAAGCACCACCTGCCGCTCGCCCAGACCGGCGAGCTCTTCCAGAACCACCGCGGCATCCGGCCCGAGCCAAGGCTCCGGCGTGCGCCCGGCGCTCTGGAAGGCAAATCGCCCTCCCCCCGGGGCGCGCATTCCGAGTCGGGTGAGAACGCCGGCAACACTGGCTTCCAGCTGGGCGGAATACGGATCGCCTTCGGCGAGGATGCGCTGCGGCAGGCTGTGCGCGGTGAAGAGGAGCGGCACCTCCGCGCGGATCGGGGGATCGAGGCGATCGAGCGCCGCGCGCACCCGCTCCGTCACGGCATCGAGGAAGCGCGGGTGATCGTACCACTGGCGCACCATCGCGACTTCGAGCGGACCCCGGCCCTCCTCGAGTGCGCGCTCGTAGGCGCCGATGCTCATTCGCGAATAGTGCGGCGCGAGCGGGATCGCGACCACACGCTTGAAACCATCCTGGCCGATCGCGGCCAACACGTCGCGGATATACGGATGCCAGTGGCGCATCCCGGCAAATACCGGTGTGCCGTTGCCGAGCAAAGCTTGCAGCCCAGCCGCCTGCTCCCGAGTCCGGTCGAGCAACGGGGAGCGCCCGCCGATCCGGGCGTAACGCCTTCGCACCTCTTCGACCACTGCGGGCGGAGTGGGTCGGCCGCCGCGCACGTCCTGGAGGTATGGGGCAACCTCGTCGAGACTCTGCGGCGCGCCATACGCCACCAGGAGCACGGCGTAGCGGAGTGGCGAATCAGCCGACAAGAATGCGCCCCTCCTCGACCGTGACGCGGAAGGTCTGGATGGGAACTCGCGCCGGAGCAGCAACCGGCTGTCCCGTGGTGAGATCGAACCGGCCGCCGTGCCAGGGACACTGGAGGACGCAGGAATCCGGGTCGACCACTCCTTCGCTGAGTGAAGCCCTCCCGTGGGTGCAGCGATCACTCACCGCGTAGATCCGTCCGCTCACATTGAAGAGCGCGATTGCCTCGCTGCCGAGATAGACGCGCTTACCGGCACCGTTGGTCAAATCCCCCGCGGCGGCGACGTCGGTGAGACCGTCACCACGCCGAGCGGTTGGTTCGGCCTCCACGGCGGCCGCCGCCACCACGCCCAGCGCATCGAGCGCCTCCCACAGTGACATTTGGAGGCAGCTGAAGATCGGTGTGTCGCGGAGCGTGTACCGTGACGCTTCCGACTCCCGGAGCTCCATCACCAGGGCGAGGAAGTCGGCTGGGTCATCGGTCTCGAAGGCCAGGACGAACTCCTGGTCGTCGAGGCCGAACGAATAGATGGTGTTGAGCCGCACGTCCGGATGCTTCCTGCCGATCCGCACATGCTCCTCCATCATCTGCTGCCGGCGCTCCAGGGGCAGGGCGTACCACTCGCGTGTCTTGACGAAAGGGTAGAGGAAGAGATAGCGGGAGTCCTGGGGCTTGATCTCGATGTGCCGGTCGATCTCGGGCAGGTCCGGAAACTGGTAGATCGAGCGCCGGTTCATGCCCAGATAGCTGTGGGCGATGGAGAGATAGCTCCCCAACCTGGTCGAGAAGATCAGGGTCTGGAATGTCTGAATCGTCTCGAGGTCGTCCGCTACCTGCCAAAACATCAAGTCCGCATCTCCCCGCGTGCCGGCCAGGCTGTAGGAGCGCAGCAGCATTCGGGCGTGGAACTGACGGATCGCGGCGCCGAATGCCTGCTTCTGGGCGATCTGCTCTGCCGCGGGGAGCCGCCGCCACGAGGGATTCAGTTTCAGCAGGAGGAAACGGACGAATTGCCGGGGTTCGCGGGGCATGGTGTCCTAAGCAGTGGTCGGCTGAGAGGCCGTAGGATCGGCGAGTAATCTAGCGGGCCGGGTTCGACCCGCGGGTGCGGCCAGCCCTTTGACAGACTTCGGGGGCAAAGCTTCATTAGAGGGTGCGATCGCCCGTGTGGCTCCTGGCCGGCTTCGGGGTGTTCCTCGGGCTGCTGGGCTACTTGCTCGCGTCCTCGTTGACCCGGCGCCAAGTGCCCGCCTTCGCGCCCAGGGAAACGGTCACCCGGCGCGGCGACGGGCAGGGACCCGACACGCTTACGGTGGACGCGAGCGAATCGGGCCAGTGGCGCTTCGTCGATCTCGACCGCGGTCGAGTGCTGGCGACGCCCGATACCGCTGGCTGGGACCTGGCGCTCCGGCGCTTCCACCTGATCGCGTCGGGCGCGATTGCCGACGCCGGCCGGATCTCCTTCGACAATCTGGCCGAACCCCCGGTCGTGGGCTTTGTGGGCAACACCCTCGGTACGGATACCACCAACGCCGCCATCGGGCGCTGGTATTCCTACAGTATGCTGTCGCATCTCCTGGTGCCGAGAGGTCAACTGTACGTCGTGCGAACCAGCGGTGGACGCTTCGCCAAGCTCGAGCTGCTCAGCTATTACTGTCCCGGGCTCCAGGCCGGGTGCCTCACTTTCCGTTACGCCTTTCTCGAATGAGCATGGAGCGCTGGTGTCCCTGATCTGTCT
Organism: Gemmatimonadales bacterium; assembly: GCA_045403135.1. GTDB lineage: Bacteria > Gemmatimonadota > Gemmatimonadetes > Gemmatimonadales > GWC2-71-9 > JABFSM01. The sequence continues at coordinate 14,004 of JAXIPC010000019.1, forward strand.
GAGTATCACGCACCACACGGCGCCGGTGGCGCTGCGGGACCGGCTGACCTATCCCTCCGGCGCGCTGGAGGTCGCGCTAGCGCGCGCCGGCTGCGGGCGCGCGACGGGACTAGCGATGCTGTCGGAACTGGTGATCCTCTCGACCTGCAACCGGCTGGAGCTCTACGCGGTCGTCCCCGGCTCGGCGGGGGGAGCGGGGGCGGGAGCCGTGCTCCGCGGGTTCCTGGCCGAGACGCTCGCGCTGGATCACTCCGAGTTCGAGAGCCACCTGGTGCCTCATGCCGATGGCGAGGTCGCCTGGCACCTCTGCCGGGTGGCGGCCGGCCTCGAGTCGATGGTGCTGGGCGAATCGGAGATTCTGGGTCAGGTCGCGGACGCCCATAAGGCGGCACTGAGCCAGCGATCCACCGGCCCGGTGCTTTCCGCCCTGTTCCGTACGGCGATTCGGGCCGGCAAGCGGGCGAGAACGGAAACCGCGATCGGCCGCAATCCGGCGAGCGTGGGCTCGGTGGCGGTGGAGCTCGCGGCTCAGGCCGCGGGCGATTTGGCTGGCCGGTCCGTGGCGGTTGTCGGGGCTGGGCGGATGGCCCGGAAAGCAGTCACGGCGCTCCGGGCCAGAGGCGTCGGCGAGATCCTGGTCGTCAACCGAACCCTCGCCGCCGCGGCCGAGCTGGCCCGGGAGTGGGGCGGCGAGGCGTTGAGCTTCGAGCGACTGCCGGGAGTCCTTGCCCGGGCGGACATCGTGATCAGCTCCACCAGCGCGCCCCACACGATCATCGGCGCAGCGGTCGTCCGGCAGGCGATGGTCGGCCGGCAGAGACCGCTGGTATTCATCGACATCGCGGTACCGCGGGACGTCGATGCTGCGGTGCGCGAGATCCCGGCGGTCCATGTCTTCGACCTCGACGATTTCCGGGCCCGCCTGGACCGGACCTCGCTGGAGCGCCAGCAGGAAGTCCCCCGGGTGGAGGAAATCGTCGCAGAGGAGGTGGCGCGGTTCGCGGAATGGCAGGCGGGGAGCGAGGTCCTCCCGGTGTTGAGCGAGCTGCGGCAGCGCGCCGAGATTCTTCGGTCGCAGGAACTCGCCCGAGTGCTGCGGCAGTTACCCGGTCTGAGCGACGAGTTCCACCGGCGCCTCGATCAATTCTCCCGGACACTGGTGAACAAACTCCTGCACCAGCCGACCGAGTGGCTGCGGGCCGAGGCGAGCAACGGGCACGCGGTGGAATACGCCCAGGTCGCGCGGGCGCTGTTTGGGCTGGGAGGAGTGCTGCGCGCGGAGCCGGAAGGGGAGAGACAGGAGACATCGGGGGGAGCCTGACTGCCAGGGTCAGGACTGCGGCAGGTTGATCTCGTCGGCGCGGATTTCGCTTGCGAAATATTTCACAAGCCCCTATTTTTGGCTTGGATATGAAGGAAGAAGGCCCAGATCCTGGGCTCCACCACCTGCTGGTGGGGACCTTCGCGGGGGCGGGGCTCAGGCTCCTGAGCGTCAAGCCCGAGTGAAGGCGACGCTCGCGGTGGGGCTGCTGAGCGGCTTGGTGGTCAGTGCGGTGGCGTACGCGCTCTGGGGCGCGCCGGGGGGTCGCGCGGCGGGGATCTTCGCGGCGCTCGCGCTCGCGATTCAGCTCGCGGCGCTGGCGCTGATCGAGCCGGTCAAGCAGGGCCCGATCAAGGTGTTCATCAAGCGATGGGGCCTGGGGATGGGTCTCCGGGCCCTGGGCGTGGTGGCGATCGCGGTGGCGGCGGGGCTGGACCGAACCAACTTTCCGCCGCTGGCGACGGCGATGGGGTTTCTGGGGGTGCTCCTGCCCCTGCTCTTCTTCGAGGTGCGATTGCTCCGATGATGCTGCAGGAGGGGGAGCCAATCAACATCGGCGAGATCGTCCTCCACCACACGGCGGACGCCTACTCGATCGATTTCTATCCGCTGGGCGAGATCTCCTGGCACCGGTGGCCCGACATTCATCTCGGGTCCCTGACGCTCAACCTGACCCCCACCAAGCACGTGGCGTTCCTGGCGCTGGCCGCCTTCCTGGTGTTCCTCACCATGTGGCTGGCCGGGCGCTCGCTCAAGAAACAGCGGGCGGGGCAGAACGCGCCGAGGGGCTTCGGCTCCGCCATCGAGGGCCTGGTGCTCTTCGTCCGAGACGAGATCGCCATCGCCAACATCGGGCACGGCGGCGCCAGGTTCGCGCCGCTGATCATGACGCTGTTCTTCTTGATCCTCTATTCCAATCTGCTCGGCTTGATGCCGTGGGGCGCCAGTCCGACCGGCAACATCGCGGTGACCGGCGGGCTGGCCATCGTGGTGTTCTTCGTGGTGGAGATCGCCGGGTTCATGAAGCTCGGCGCCAAGGGCTACATACGGACGATCTTCCCGGTGGTGCCGGGACTCTCCGGTGCCGGGGCTACGGTGATGTCGATCGCGATGGCGCCGATCGAGGTGCTGGGTAAGATCGTCAAGCCGTTCGCGCTGGCGGTCCGGCTCTTCGGCAACATGACCGCGGGACACTTCGTCATCCTGTCGCTCTTCGGCATGGTGTTCCTGTTCGGACACCTGGGCGCGTGGAGCTACGGCATTGCCGGGGTGACGGTGCTGCTGGTGGTGGCGATCATGCTGCTGGAGCTGTTTGTGGCGGTGCTGCAGGCGTATGTGTTCGCGTTGCTGGCGGCGGTGTTCATTGGCCTCATGCAACACGAACATTAGGCGGGGCGCTAGGACGCTAAGACGCTAGGACGCTAGGAAACCACGGAGCCGGGACGGCGCGCTGCAACCCTGCCTCCATGTACCCGGTCGGACGACCGGGGAAGTCCGCTGGCCCTGCGGCCACTGGCGGACCACGAGGGGACGGGCCGGCCAGGAGAGACGGCCCCCACCGCGGGCGGCGCGACGGACACCACACTCTCCACTCGTCCCAGAGGACACTGATATGCTGAACATGCTCGCGCTGTTCCAGGCGGCAATGGACGCCGCCGCCGCCAAGAACTACAACAGCCTGCTCGGCGCCGGTATCGGCATCGGGCTGGCCATCATGGGCGCCGGTTACGGCCTGGGCAAGATCGGCGGCATGTGCGTCGAGGCCATTGCCCGGCAGCCGGAAGCCAGCGGCGAGATCCGCGGCGCGGCGATCCTGTTCGCGGTGCTGCTCGAAGGCGCCACGATCATCGCGATGGTGTTCGCGCTGCTCTTCAAGTTCGTGCCCTGACCATGCTGGCGGCACTGCGGTTGGTGCAGGAGCACGCGGCAGAATCCGGAGTGCCGAAGTCGCCGTTCGAAGTGAACTTCGGGCTCTTCTTCTGGACTTGGGTCGTCTTTCTCGTCCTGCTCGTCGTGCTCTACAAATTCGCCTGGCCCCTCATTCTCAAGGCCACCGAGGAGCGCGAAGCCAAGATCAAGGCCCAACTCGGCGAAGCGGAGAAACTCAACGCCGACGCCAAGGCGGCGCTGGCGGAAGGCCAGAAGCTGCAGGCCGACGCCCGCGCTCAGGCGCAGGCGCTGCTGGCCGAGGCCAAGGCCGCGGTCGAGAAGGAGCGGGCCGGCGCGGTGGACAAGATCCGGCACGAGCAGGAGGCGGTGGTGGAGCGGGCTCGGCGGGACATCGCCGCGGAGCGCGACAAGGCGATCAGCGAGCTGCGCCGCGAAGCGGTGGATCTGGCGCTCTCCGCCGCCGCCAAGGTGATCGGCCAGCGGCTCGACAGCGAGGCGGACAAGAAGATCGTGCTCGACTACCTCGCCAAGGTCGAGACCCATTGAGGCCGGAGTCGATCGCGCTCAACTACGCCGAGGCGCTGTTCTCGCTCGGGGAGAAGAGCGGGCGGACCGAGGAGTACGCCGGGTTACTGGAGGCGATCGCCGGCGCCGTGGATTCGTCACCCAAGGCGCAGGCGGTGCTGATGTCGCCCAAAGTGACCAAGGCGAAGAAGGCCGAGCTGCTGGCGCGTTCGCTGCCTGGCGCGCCGGCGGAGTTCGCGCATTTCCTGACCGCGGTGGTGAAGCGGGGTCGCGCGCTGCTATTCGGCCAGATGGCCACCCGGTATCGCGGCCTGCTCGACGTGAAATTCAACCGGGTCCGGGCCGGCATCACGCTGGCCCGGACGCCGGATGCGGCCCTCCAGGCCGGCATCACCGCGGCGCTGGAGAAGGCCCTGGGCAAGGAAGTGCTGGCCGGGTTCGCGGTGGACCCCGACATTCTGGGTGGAGCAGTGGTCCGGGTGGGAGACCGGGTGCTGGACGGCTCAGTTCGGCGGAAGCTGGCGCAGCTCAGGAGGCAGTTGTTGGCGAAGTAGGCATGGGCATGGACTTGCCCGATGTAACGGCGGTGGTCCTGGCGTGCTCGCGCCGCGACGGTGCCGCCGCCCTCCCGCAGGACGTGTTCCTCCGGTTCGGTTCTCCCGACTACCAGCAAGCATTCCTGGCGTTCGCCCGGGGCCACCAGCTCCTGGGGCTGGTGCTGGTCGAACTGGCGCGGAGCGCCGTGGGACGGCTGCCTCCCGGGATCGCGGAGGAGCACCAGAAGCAGCTCAAACAGCTCCGGCGACAGGCGGCGCTCTGGGACTTCGAGCGCGACCAGGTGGTCAGCCTGCTCCACGATCGCGAGATCCCGGTGGTGGTGCTGAAGGGCGCCGCGCTCAGACTCACCGCCTACCGGGACCCCGCCGAGCGGCCCTTCGGCGACATCGACATCCTGGTCCCGAAAGAGTCGCTTCCGGACGCGGTGGCCCTGCTCGAGTCCCAAGGGTACGCGCGACACTCGGAGCACCGGGATCGGATCTACCACGAGCACTTCCACCATCTGGTCCTGAGCAGGGCGCCGGGGTTCAAGGTCGAGGTCCACTGGGCGCTGGCGCCGGGGCATTCCACTATCAGGCTCGATCCGGAGGGCTTCCGGCGCGACGCGGTGCCGGCGCGGACGGTGTCGGGCTCCGCGTTTCGGGTGCCGGGGCCGGAGCACATGGTGATTCACCTCTCGGCGCAGAACGTGGAGGATGGCCTCGCGCTGCGACGGCTGGTAGACGTGGATCGCATCATCGCGGCGGTCGGGTCTGGCTTCGACTGGAGCCGGCTCAGCTCGGAGGCGCGGCGCATGGCCGCCGAGGGGGTGGTCGCACTCTCGCTCCGGCTGGCCGAGCTCCTGCTCGGCACGGCGATTCCGCGGGGGTTTCTCGGCGGACTCGGACTGTCGCGAACGGTTCGGACCCATCTCGCGATGCTCGATCCGGTCGGCGTCGCGCTGGGGCAACGGGCGGGGCGCCGCGCGGTGCGCGATCTGCTGGCGTTGTGGTGTACGGTGGGCACCACTGCGCGGTGGGGCATGCTGAGGGACATGGTGACGGGCCGGCGGGAACGCGCCTGGCGCGACCTGCTGAATCTGCCGCGCGGTCCGCTCCGCCGGCTGATGTCCGTAGCGCTCCTGGGCGGAGCACAGTTGGCGTGCTATCCGGCGGCGCTCATTGGGCGAATCCGGGCCAGGGACTTCTGGGGAGACGGATGATCAAGGTCCTTCTGGACGTCAATATCCTGGGCCGGGGGCATCTCGCGGAAGTGAGCCGCACCGGGATCTTCCGGGCCACCGAGGGCTTGGTCGCCGCAATGCTGCGGCGGACGGACCTCACCCTGCGGCTGTCCGCGGAGGCAAACTGGGTCAGCGAGCTGATGCTCCTGGCCTTCGATCGCGAGGGGGGCGGCGCGCTGGCGCCGAAGATCGTGCGGGC
>JAXIPC010000091.1:0-13675 GCA_045403135.1 Gemmatimonadales bacterium
GTGGTGGGCCAGGGCACGCCGGTGGTGATCCTGCACGGCTACACCCAGCGGATCGAGGGGGTAGCGGCCCTGGCCGATTCGTTGGCCGGCCGGTACCGGGTGATCGTGCTGGACGAGCGCGGCTTCGGGGAGAGCACCAAGTTCCCCGACGCGAATCGTTACGGGCGCGCCTTCGGGGTCGACGTGGTGGCGCTGCTCGACCAGCTGCAGATCCCGAAGGCGCACTTCGTGGGCCACTCGATGGGCGCCTTGATCGCCGCGAACATCGCGCTCCGCTACCCGGAGCGCACCTCGTCTGTTTCGCTGCTGGCGGGCCCGTTCGATACGGACTCCGCCGCGTTCGCCCAGGCCGTGGCACCGTACGTGGCGTCGCTGAAGCGGGGCGAAGGTCTCAAGTCGTTCATCTCCTGGATTGTGCCCGGGACTCCCGATTCCGTAGCGGCGGATCTCAACCGGCAGCTCCTGGCGTCGAACGATTCGTCGGTGCTGGTCGCGGTGCTGAGCGGGATGGGCGGCCTGGTGCCGCGGGGGAAGGCGAAGCCCGACAGCACCATCGGGATTCTGATCGCGGTGGGTGACGGGGACCCGCTGCTGCCTCAGTCGCGTGCGCTCAAGGCGAAGTGGCCGAGGGCGACGCTGCTCGAGGCGGCGGGGGCGAACCACTTCGACGTGATTACCCGGGGTGAGGTCGTGGCGGCGATCCGGGCGCTGATCGGGTCGTAGGGGCTCTCCCCCGGACTAGAGTGGGTCTCGCCCACGGCGCCTACGGCGAGACCCACTCGTCGTCCGGGCACTGCCGTGCTACGGCAGCGAGCGCAGCCGCCCCGAGCTATTCCGCCCAGCTCATGAGATTGTGGTGCAGTCCGAGCTTTCCAGCATCGACCCGGTGAACGGTTTTCGCCGCCGTGCGGTCGTCCTCTCCTCGGGCGTCACCCGGGCAGGACCCTGAAACACCGGGAGGACCGTATGCCGGAACGAGAAACCATCAGTCGCGCCCGCCAGGACGCCCGAGAGGGCAAGGCGCCCTCGACGCAGGCCGGCGAGTTCGTGCGAGAGGAAATCCACCACGTTCGGGAAGGCAAGCATGGCGCTCGGTCGACCAAACAGGCGATCGCCATCGGCCTCTCCAAGGCCCGCCGCGCCGGGGTCAAGCTCACCGTCCCCCGGAAAGGCACCGCCTCGGCCGAAACCCGCCGCAAGGCGCAGCAGGATAGCGCCAAAGGCCGCCATCCGTCCAAGCCATCTGCCTCCAGGGCGCATGCCACGGGCAGGGCACTGCGCCGCGAAGGGCACTCCGCCGCCTCGCACAGCGCCCTGGCGCGGCAGGCACGCTCCACCGCTCGGCGCCGGACCGCGGCCCAGCGATCGGCCTCGGCCCGGAAGGCGGCCCGGACTCGCAAGCACGGTTAGCCGCCCTTCACCGGCTCCGGGGCGAGGGGATCCCTCCGCGTCCTGCAGTCCGCGACCGGGCTGAACGCCGGGTACCCGGCCGGTCGCGGAAATGACGTCCGCTCGGGACCCCCTCGCCCCTGCGCCTGACTATCGCGGTGTGCCTGGCGCGGCCGCGAGCCGAGCCGCGGAGAGATGTCCATCCCCTGTCGAGCTTCCCTGCGCGAACTCAGGCGGGCGAGCGAATACCGCGGGCGGCGAGGAACAGCATATCCGGATCGAGATCGACCCCGTTGGGCCAGACGATGGTGCCGGCTTCCTCGTCCACCGAGACTTGGGCGAAGAACGCGGGATCCTGGAGCGCCAGAAAGAGTCCTCCATGTCCGCCGAACCAGTTCGTCAGGTCAACAGTCCCTCGGGAGCCGTCCGAAAAGGTGAGGTCCAGGATGTAATGAGCACGTGCTTGAACTGCGGTGATGTTCGGATTCATGGGCTACTCCAGCGGGGCAATTGGCCGTGGCGGCTCGCCGGTCTGCAGCCGATTCCAGTTTGCGAGCAAATCGGCCTGATGGAGGTTAGCCCACTCGAGGACAAGCGCCAAGACACGGGGTGGGAGGCCGCCATCCAGCATGCCCGTCGGAGCGATAGTGACCCGAGCACTGGCTCCGCTATAGCTCGCATGAAAGTGCGGCTGGCCATGATCGCGGAAGTACATTCGGATGACGATACCAAAGAAGCGGGAGATTTCCGGCATGGGCGAGACCTAGCCCGACGCCGGTCAATGTTTCGCACCGGATCAGCGCATGTGTCCTCCTTTCCAGCTCCAAATCAGGTACGCGAAGGAAAGCACCGCGACGGCTGAGATAATCACGCCGTAAAGCGGGGACTCCAGTTTCCACCACAGCTCTCTTTCAAAGGCCTCTTGGCGCTCTGCGATTCGGCGTTCGAGGGTTGAGAAGCGCAGCTCCACGCCGGGGTCGAGGCGTGGCAGGTCGAAGGAGGTGTTTCGGCAGGTATCCATTCGGCGCGCTCCTGGCACGAATATAGGGGTCGAATAAAGGAGTGCAGTACCAAAAAATCGCAGCACTGGATTAGGTATGCCGGGCGCGGCCTGGCCCGGCTCGCGGTGGTCTCTCCGGCTCCGGGGCGAGGGGATCCCTTCGCGGCCTGCAGTCCGCGACCGGGCTGAACGCCGGGGTATACGGCCGGTCGCGGACATGACGCCCGCCTCGGGACGCCCTCGCCCCTGCGCCTGACTGCCGCCGCATGTCGAGCGGGCGCGCAGGGGTGGTTGTCGCGTGCAGGCGCGTGAGCTGCGCCGCCGGCCGTGAATGACACCCACCACCGAGATTGTATCGGCGTGCACTATGAAGTAGACGCCATATGGGAAGTGGGACAGCAAGGCCCTGCGTATGGTGCGAGTAACCAGCGGGTAGCGCGCAGGATCTTGCTGAATTCCCTGAAGGGTCCGGTCGAGCTCGGCGAGAAAACCTTTAGCGGCGTCAGCCGAACGACCCCGGTACCAGTCCAAGGCTCCGGCGACCTCGGCCTCTGCCACGGACTGAAAACGCAGGCTCAGCACTACTCTAAGTGCTTCTCCAGCTTTGCCCTGACTTGATCCCAGGTGCGACCGGCATGAGGATTCGCTTCCGCTTCCGCACCACGCCGCGCAAGCTCGTCTTTCAGCTCGGGCGTCATGGGTGCAGCCTGCCCCGGCTCGAGGCTATCCCAGAGCGCTTCGATGAGCTCGATACGCTCCGCAGGGGTCAGGTGCGAGAAGTCGATCTTTGGACTCGCCATGGGATGAATCTGGGACTGCTGGAATCGTCTGGCAAGTAATCTTGGTCCACCGATCGGTTGCAGGGTGACCCAATCGGTGCACTGCGCGGCGGTTTTGCGCGATCTCCGCTATCGGGACGCCCTCCTTGCACCGCGCGGGCCATTCGGCTCCGCGCATCGTATACTCTCTGGATGCCCGGCCTGCCGCTGTACATGTCCCCGCCGAGTACCGCCGCGGAATGGATCGTGGAGCGTACCGCTCACCGGCGGTTTCCATTCCGGATCACCATCCGCCAGGGGAGCCGGGCGATTCTCGCCGTGCGCGCCCAGTCCGCATGGCCTGGCCCGGGGCAGCAGATCTTCTGCCTTCGGGAGCGGGTGATCGATCCGGAAGAGGCGACCGAGGAGCTGGAGCGGGTTCCGGTGGCGCATCTGGGGAAGATCGGCCGCAAGCTCACCGTGGCGCTGGACCGGCCGGGGCGCAAGCGCTGCGAGTTCCTCTCCATCCTGAAGCCCGGACCGGACGGCGACCGGGAGCAGATCTTCTTTCGCACCGAATCGGGCATCCGGGCCCACCGCTCGCGCACCCGGATGGAGTTGCTGCCGCGGAGTGTCCCGCTGGTGGTGGCGGTGGACTCGGCGGAGCGCTATCCGTGGGCGTTTCCCGGGGCGACGGTGCGGCGGCGCAAGCTTCCGGTGGGCGACTACGCGCTGCTGCTGGGGGAGCGGGTTACGGCGGTGGTGGAGCGCAAGAGCTTCGACAACCTGCTGGGTGACATCGGCGCGCTCCAGGCCCTCCACCATCATCTGGGCCAGCTCGCGGCGCGGCCGTCGGCCGCCCTGGTGATCGAGGCCCAATACGCCGACTTTCTGGACGAGCGGAAGGCGAGCGGCCGGTGGCCGGTGGTGCACCTGGCGCGGGTGCTGGCCGAGATCGGGGCGCTGCATCCGACCCTGCCGGTGATCTTCGCGGGCAACCGGAAGCTGGCCAACGCGTGGTGCCAGCGGTTCTTCGTCGCCTGCGCTACGCGGGACGAGAGCCCGCAGCTCGAGCTGGTGCGAGAGGCGATGGCCGGCTACGACGCGGACCCCGAGGCCTCGCTGGACGAGCGGATCCGCCGGACGGCGGTGGAGGAGCTCGAGGGTGAGTTCAGTTCGGCGGATCTGGCGGCGCGGGTACCGGACGCGCCGGACCGGCGGGTCCGGCAGATTCTGCGGCAGCTCCGGGCCGAAGGAGTGCTGGCCTCGACCGGGCGGGGGCGGGGGATGCGGTGGCGCCGGGCGACCTGACCTCTTGGGCTCCGGGGCGAGCGCTATGAAAGCCGCAAGCGGTCGATTCCCACCACTCGATCGAACCCGGCGTCGAAGCTGAGCAGGTGAGACACCCGCCGGCGCTTCATGACTGCGGCATGCACCGCATCCCGGGCGGAGAGATCGGGCAGCCCGAGCATCAGTGCCTTGGCCGCTTCGACGTCGGGGCGCTCGATCGGGAAGACGTCGTCGACGATGCCCAGCAAGGCGTCGAAGGCAGGCTGAATTGCATCGGGCCGCCGGATGGCGTGATACCGGTGCAGGATTTCCTGGAGGACTTCCGCGTCGGACACCAGTCGCTCGCCTTGGGTGATGACCTGCTCCAGCAGGAGGCGTGCGGTGTCCTTGTTGGGATGCGCGGCACCCACCAGGTACATCGGGATGTTGGAGTCGACGAAGATCACGACTCGTCTGGAGTCCGGTAGCCCCGCTCGATTTCCTCGAGCATCTGCGGAAGGTCGGCGGTGGGATAGCCGGCCCGGATGGCCTCGCGGACGACCGCCAGCTTCCGGCGCGGATTGGCCGAAGGCTCGGCCTCCCGGGCCTGCCGGAGCGCCTGGCGCACCCATTCCGCCACCGTCATCCGGTGGCGCCGGGCGACTCGGCGGATTTCGGCGAACTCGGCTTCATCGAGGAGGACCTGCAGTCGCTGACTCATGCCATGAGTCTAAACGACTCATGCCGGTGTGTCCAGCGCCGGCGTTCCCCGCCGGCCGATCCTGCCCCTTCTGTTTTGGGGGACTTTTCCATTTTAGTCCCCGTAGGGACTAGCGCTGGACGAAGACGATGGCCCGACTGCAATCACCGCCAGGACGCGCTGGGTCGGGGTTTGAAGCATAGCAGGGAGTTCGGAATGCGGCCGTCGGCCAAGCCGCCGGCAATTCTGGAACAACGACTTACAGACGCGCTTCAGGCGCCTTTGCCGAAGCTTACCCGCCGGGACGTGCACGTTCCGGGGGTGGAAGGGAAGGCGCTTGCCGTCCGGCATGCAGGTTTCCGACCTCGATTGGATGGTTGAAGAGTATTTCCGGCGCTATCCCGGTTTTCGAGCAGGTCGGGCTCACCGAGGTTGAGCAGGGGAGCGGCGGGCGGGGAGAAGCGGCGGATGGTGGCGTCGCTCCCGGGCGTCGAGGGCCTCCTTCCGCGTCTTGTCATTATGGTCATCGATGACTATCTTGTGACCATGTCGAGGAACTCCGTCCGCATCGCCCAGCTCAAGGCCCGTCTCAGCGAATACCTCCGGGCCGTCCGCAAGGGCAGCGAGCTCACCGTGTACGACCGGGATCAGCCGATCGCCCGCGTGGTGCCGTACGCAGTACCGACCGGCAGCTTCGTCGTTCGGGAGCCGATGGCGAGGTACGCCGCGCTCGGCAAGATCCCCTTGCCCCCGCCGGCCCGGCTGGCCGAGGATGCGGTCGACCTCCTCCTGGAAGACCGGCGGCGCGAGCGGTGATCGCGTATCTCGACTCTTCGGTGGTCCTCCGTGTGGTACTCGGTCACCGGGATCGCCTCCGCGAGTGGAGTGGGATCGTCACCGGCGTCGGGAGCGGATTGGTGGAGGTGGAATGCCTGCGCACTCTCGACCGGCTTCGGATCGGTGGTTCCCTGACGCTCGAGGACGCGGTGCTCCGGCGTGAGGCGGTCTTCCGGGTGCTCGAAGGACTGGAGCTGGTCGAGCTGACCGGTGCCGTGCTGCACCGCGCCGCCCAGCCGATGGCCACACCGCTGGGCACCCTCGACGCGATTCACCTGGCCACCGCGGACATGTGGCGCGAGGCCCGCGGCAAGGATCTCATCCTCGCGACCCATGACAAGGCGCTGGCACTCGCCGCGCGGGCGACGGGGTTCCGGGTCCTCGGGGCCTGAGACTCCGCGGCTGAGGCACCCCTGGCGCATAGCCATCATTATAGCTATTATATAGCTATGAAGAAGGCCCGAATCGCCGAGCTCAAGAACCGCCTCAGTCATTACCTCCGCTACGTGCGGCGCGGTGAATCCGTGCTGGTCTATGACCGGGACCGAGCGATCGCCCGGATCGACCCGGTTGCCGATCCGGCGGCCCTCGCGGGGGCGGATTGGCTCGCGGAGCTCACCCGGTCTGGGGCGGTTCGGCCCCCCACCGCTGGGCTCCCCAAAGACTGGTTCGGGGGCCGGGTCAACGTGAAGGCCGACGTCGCCGGCGCGCTGCTCGACGAGCGCGCCACCGGCCGGTGAGGTTCTGGGACAGCTCCGCCGTCGTCCCCTTGCTGATGCGCCAGCAGGCATCGGCGCGGGTCGATCGCTGGTGGACCGACGACGGGAGCCTGGCCCTCTGGACCCTCACCCCGGTGGAGATCACTTCGGCGCTGTGGCGGAAGGTGCGCGAAGGGACGCTGGACGAAGACGATGCGCGGCGGGCCGAGATCAGGATGCAGGAGCTCGCCGACGCCAGCTACACGGTCACCGATGTCGAGAGCGTGAAAGGGCTGGCCCGCCGGCTCTTGCGAGTACACGCCATGCGCGCGGCCGATGCGCTCCAGCTGGGCGCGGCCCTGGTATGGGCCGGCGGTCGGCCTCAGGGCAAGGCCTTAGTCACGCTCGATGACCGGCTTGCCCTTACGGCGAGGCGGGAGGGCTTCGAGGTCGCGGGGCCCTGACCTGATCCGCGATCTTCGCGTGGAGCTCCTGGTAATCGATTTGATCCGAGCTGATCAGCAGCATCCGCGCGATGTCCTCGAGATGCCTGATGCTGCCGCCCTCCCGATAAAACTTGAGCTTGCCGAGGATGACGTATTCGATGCGTGCATCGCATCCTCGCCGGCGAGATAGACGTCAGCGCGGAGCCCGGATTCATGATGCGAAAGATTGAAGTGGCCGTGGGAGGCCTCGATGGGTGGAACATAGAAATCGGCGGCGGGAAACGCCGCCGCGTGAATCGCTGCCGCAGCCGACCGTGGATTTCCGCTTCGGTGAGGCCGGGGTAGCGAGTCAAGAGCTCCGCGACGCGCAGCTCCCAGGCGAACTCGCGCATCTCGCCGGCCAGTTCGAGTTTCCGCTCGGCGCTCATCGCCCGAAACCGACGGACCTGGAGCTCCCGGACTTTCGGATCGACCCGTTCCATCGCCGAAATCTAATGGACGCCGATCCGGGGTGAGGGCGTGGCTGGTGGGAAAAGCAGCCCCACGCGGGCCAGGGCGGACTCATGCCGGTGAAGGCGGTGTTGAAGGAGCGGGCGGCTATTCCAGATCGAGCCCGACCCTGAGCGCGTAGCGCAACGCGCGGAGTTTGAGGGGCGGCAGGCTCCCGACGTAATTGGTGAGACGGCTCCTCTCGACCAGGACCAGTTGGTCGCAATTCACGCAGGAAGCCTGTTTGAGCCCTTCCTCGATACCGACGGGCACCTGGGTCTCCAATCCGACGAACGCCGAATTGATCGGGGCGCAGATGACCTTGTCGGCTTTGGAATCCAGGAGGGTCTGGCGGCTGACGACGACGTAACAGCGGGAGCGCTTCGAGTCCCCACCCGGTGGTGGCGACAGGCGGTAGATCTGGCCGCGAATCATTCGGCGGGAGGCTCGGCCTGATCCAGCAAGGCGCGCGTGGCCGCCGCGTTGAGGCGGGGGGCGTGGGCATCGAGGAGTGCCAGCTCGCGCTCCCGGCGCGCCTGCTTCAGGAGACGGCGGAGGTAGTGCCGCACCGCGCGCTCGATGAGGGCCGACCGCCCGTCCGGACCGGCGACCGCGTCGGCCGCATCCAGGAGGCCTCGGGCGATGGTCACCGACGCCTTGGCCTTGTTCCCCGGCTGGGCCATCAGCTCCCTGACGCGGGCGACCCGCGGGGTGGGGATCTGGTAGGATTCCATACTACCAAAGGTAGGACATAGGGTAGGATGATACAAGGGAGTGCGGCTGACCCTCGCGGCGCCTCAGCCGGTCTGGGGAGCCGCGAACAGCTCCTTGAGCGGGATCGTCAGGTCAGCGGCGGCGTGGTGTTGCCGCCAGGTCAGGATGTCGGTGGCAATAACGGGCCGGTCATCGTCGGGGCCCCAGACTTCAACAAGCCGAGCTTCCGGATCCACAATCCAATACGTAGTGACGTGGTGGCGCTGGTAGGTTTTGCGCTTGACGACGCGGTCGGCGTAGCTCGATCCTGGGGAGACGATTTCCACGGCCAGGTCGAGGGCCAGCACGTCGCGCCAGGTTCCGATCGTGGCGGGGCGCTGAATCACGAACAGATCGGGCTGAACCAGGTCTTCCGCATCCCTGGGATCCTGTCCCCAGGTGATGTCCGCCGGGGAAGTAATCAGCGTGTCCGCCAGGCCGAGCGGCTCGAGGTATTTGAGCAGGTGCGCCATGAGCCGTGACACCAGCAGCTGGTGACGCCAGGCAGGTGATGGGGTCACCAGGAGCTCGCCGGCGACGACCTCGTAGCGGTTGCCGTCCGCGGGGTATGCCAGGACTTCGGCGACGCTGTAGCGCCGCGACTCAGGAATGACGGGCATGGCCATACAATAGGGCCTCGGCCGAACGGCGGGCAAGATCGGGACACCGCCCCAAGTTGGCGCTGTAACCCGAGGGGTGTGCTACAGAATCATCTCTACGCCGGGCGCATTGACGCGGAATGCGCTATCCGTAGCCCTCGCCCCTGCACCTGACTATCGCGGCATTCCTTCGAACAACTCCGGCACCGAAAGCACCAGCGGCTCGCGGTGCTCCGGAGGATGCCAAGTGACTTGCTCGGTATGCCGCTGCTCGGTGTTTCCCAGGCGGGAGACGAAGACGCAACGTTCCTTCAGGTCCGCTCGCCAGACTTCGCGCACGCCCAGGGCGAGGTAGGCGGGCCCCTTGTGGTCCCGATCGTACACGGCGGAACCCCCTCCGGAAACCTCGACCGCCAGCCACCAGTGATGGATACCGGTCCAGCGGGCGTCTGAGCCGATTCCAGCGGTGACCTCTTCCGACGGCACGACGAGGATGTCCGGTTCCAAGTGCACGTTGGGTTCGATCTCCACCGATCCGTGGGTGAACACCACGGCGAGCTCCGGTGGCAGGTAACCGGTGAGTGCGTGGACGATTCGTGCCACGACGAGCTCATGCGGAAGAGCGGGCGCCGGGGTCACCAGCAACACGCCGTCGAGGAGCTCGTAGCGGCTGCCGTCGTCCGGGAAGGTGTCGAGATCTCGGAGGGTATAGCGCGGTACGACGAGGGGCATGGCCATAAGCTATCGACTCGGCGGGAGGAACCGCAATTCGGCATCCCGCACGGTATGCTCGGAGCGGTTCAGGCGATCACCCTTTTCACGCCGAGGGGTACTTTTGCGGACTCTTCGGCTCCGGGGCGAGGGGATCCCTCCGCGTCCTGCAGTCCGCGACCGGGCTGAACGCCGGGGTATACGGCCGGTCGCGGACATGACGTCCGCTCCGGGACAACCTCGCCCCTGCGCCTGACTATCACGCCATGCCTGGCGCGGTCGCGAGCCGAGCCAGGCCGCGGAGCGATGTCCATCGTTTGTCGAGCTTCCGTGGGCGAACTCAGGCGGGCGAGCGAATACCGTGGGCGGCGAGGAACAGCATATCCGGATCGAGATCGACCCCGTTTGGCCAGACGATGGTGCCGGCTTCCTGGTCCACCGAGACTTGGGCGAAAAACGCGGGATCCTGGAGCGCCAGAAAGAGTCCTCCTTGTCCGCCGAACCAGTTCGTCAGGTCGACAGTCCCTCGGGAGCCGTCCGAAAAGGTGAGGTCCGGGATGTAATGCGCGCGGACTTGAACTGCCGTGATATCGGGGTTCATGAGGCTACTCCAGCGGGCGATGCGTCGGGGTGGTTCGTTTTCGAGCGCTTGGCTCAGTTCGAACCTCAGCGCAGGAGTTTTCGGAATTCCTCGATGGTCAAACCAGCGTCCCTCACTATGCCGCCCATTGTGAACGCGTTAACTGGGTTGTTTCGAGGAATTGTGAGGATTCTGGTGCCGTCGGTGAGTACGACGTGTTTCCCTTGGCGGGCGATTCGGAAACCAGCCTTCTCGAACGCGCGGATGGCATCGAGATGATTGATGCCGGCGAGCTTTGGCACCGGTCAGGCGACCTCTACCTCCCGCACTTCCGTATCCTGCAGGAGCTCATCACGGACCGCCAGATACTCGGTGATTGCTGCTTTGACGTTCGTGAGCGCTTCCGATTCGGTGGCGCCCTCTGACCAGCATCCTGGAAGTCCCGGGACCGAGACGCTGTAGCCTTCCTCGGTGTGCCTCAGGGCAATCTTGTATTTCATGAGCTGCCTCCCTTACCTGAAAATTACAATGGTTCTGTCGACAGGGCTAACCGCAATAGTGCGAACAAGGTAGTCCTGCGGCATGAGGGCGCGCCTTGCCGGCTCGCGGTGGTCTCTCCGGCTCCGGGGCGAGGGGTATCTCTCCCCCGGACTAGAGTGGGTCTCGCCCACGGCGCCTGCGGGCCAACGACTCTCCGTTCTCCCGGCAGCGATCACCCGGCCCGACGTCGCCTACGGCGAGACCCACTCGTCGTCCGGGTGACTTCCATGCCCCTGCGCCTGAGTTCGAGCGGGCGCGCAGGGGTGGGTGTCAGGCCAGGACTTCGGGAGGAAGCGAGGAGCGGGTGAGACACCCACTCCGAGCTTCCCGAGCACCCGCGAGAGATTGCTTCGGCCTTCGGCCTCGCAATGACTACCTAGTCGGATCGCAGCGTCCGCGCCGGATCCACCCGCGTGGCCCGGCGCGCCGGCAGGTAACACGCGAGCAGCATCACCCCGGAGAGGACCACCAGCACCAGCCCGTAGCTGCGCGGATCGGCCGACCCCACGCCAAAGAGCAACGACCCCATCACCCGGGTGACGGCCAGCGCGGCCACTACCCCGATGACGGCGCCGTACACCAGGATCCGAAAGCCGCCGCGCGACACCAGCGCCACCACGTTCTGCGCCGTGGCGCCCAGGGCCATCCGGATGGCCAGCTCCCGGTTGCGTTGCGCCACCGAGAAGGCAATTACCCCGTAGACCCCGATCACCGCGAGCAACAAAGCCACCGCGGCGAACCCGCCCAGCAGCACCAACAGGTAGCGCCGAGCCGCCACCGCCCCGGAGCGCTCCACGTACTCGGTCATGGTCTGGGCCTGGTACACCGGTACGCCCGGGTCGAGCGCGGCCACCGCCGCCCGCATGGCGGGAATCAGCGGCGCCGGGTTACCCCCGCCGGTGCGTGCCACCACGCTCATCCGGTTGGCCGGGCCCTGCAAGTGGTAGTAGTACAGGGTCGGCGACGGCTCGGCGTCGAGCGCGTCGGTCTTCACGTCGCCCACCACGCCCACGATGGTCCAGGCGCTGTCCTGCCAGGCGTAGATCCGGAGCCGCTCGCCCACCGCCGGCCGGTCCCCGAACAAACGCCGGGCCAGCGATTCGCTGATCACGAAGGCGTAGGGCGCCCGCTCGTGGTCACCCGCGTTCAAGGTGCGCCCCGCGATCAGCGGAATCCTGAGGGCCTTGAAGTAGTCTCCCGCCACCGCGCGCATGGTGGCCTCGCGCCGCTGGCCCGGCGGCAGCTCGGGGGCGCCCTCCACCCGGAACACGTTGGTGCCGCCGCCCTGGAGCGGTGCGCTCGACACCGCGCCCGCCGCCTCCACTCCGGGAATCCGGCTCACACCGGCCACCAGGTCCTCGAAGAAGCGGGTCCGCCGAGTCGCATCCCGCCAGGCCGGTCCCGCCAGGGCGGCCCGCACCGTCGCCACCTGCTCGGCGTTGAAGCCGGTCTCCACCCGGAGCAGGGCCAGCAGGCTCTGGCCCATCAGGGTCGCGGCCACCAGCAGCACCATGGTGAGGGCGATCTCCCCCGTCACCAGCGCGTTCCGGAGCCGATGCCGGCTCCGCTTCCGCGCCGAGGCGGCGAGGGCCGGGGCCAAGCCGAAGACCACGCCGGTGGCCGCGGCAATGAGCAGGCTGAAGCCCAGCACCCGGGGATCGACCGCGGCGCCCTCGAGCGACGGGAGCTGCTCCACAAGCGCACTGGGGAGCACTCCGAGCAGGAGCCGGAGGATCATCGGCGCCGCCAGCGCGCCGGCCACCGCGCCGGCCGCCACCAGCACCAGGTTCTCGGTGAGGAGCTGGGCGACGATCCGCCCCCGGGTGGCTCCCAGCGCCGAGCGGAGCGCGATCTCATCGGCGCGCTTGACCGAGCGGGCCAGGAAGAGGCAGGCGACGTTGGCGCAGGAGATCAGCAGCACGATGCTGACCGCGCCGAGCAGGACCAGGAGGGGTCGCTCCACCCCGCCGGTCGCTTCGACGGTGAGCGGAGTCAGCACCGCGCCGCGCCCGGTGTTGCTCTCGGGGTAGCGCGCGGCCAGGTCCTTCATCACCTCGGCCATCCGGCGGCGGGCCTGGTCCAAGCCGACCCCGTCCTTGAGCCGCCCGACCGCGTTGATCCAGTGATTGAACCGCTGGGCGCGGGTTTCCGGGCTCCGGGCGATGGGAACCCACAGCTCGGCGTCGCCGACCGGAGCAAAGCGGAACCCGGCCGGGAGCACGCCGCGGATTTCGAAGGGAACCCCGTCGATCGGGAGCGAGCGGCCCACCACGCCGGGGTCGGCGGCGAACCGCCGGGTCCAGAAGCCGTGGCTCAGCACCACCGAGCGGGTGCCGCCGGGGACGTCGTCGCCCCGGTCGAAGAAGCTGCCGACCGCCGGGACAACTCCCAGCAGGGGCAGGAACCCCGAGGTGACCCGGGCGGCGCGGAGAAACTCGGCGGCTCCGGCGCCGTCGCTCAGGGCGAGGTTGCCCTCGTCGTAACCCGCGACCGCGCTGAAGGCCCTGCCCTCGGCCTGCCAGTCGAGGAAGTCGGGCCAGGACGCCTCGGAAATGGTGGAGACGTCGCCCTGGTGCGACTCGACCAAATGGACCACCCGGTCGGGCTCATGGTAGGGGAGGGGGCGGAGCAGCGCGGCGTTGACCACGCTGAACATGGCGGTGTTGGCGCCGATGCCGAGGCCGAGGAGGAGGACGACGGTGAGGGCAAAGCCGGGCTCGCGGACGTAGGTGCGGAGGGCGACGCGGGCGTCCTGGAGCAGGCCGCGCCAGCGCTCGAGGCGGACGGTGCGGTCCTCCCGGCGAAAGTCGATGGCGGTGAGCTCCTCTTGGGCGGCGGAGACGTCGCCGAACTCAGCCTTGGCCTGGGCGGCGGCGGCCTCGGGTGTCTGTCCCTGGGCGACGAGC
>JAXIPC010000117.1:0-4225 GCA_045403135.1 Gemmatimonadales bacterium
GTGCCGCGCGTCGAGCACCAGGATCCAGTCGTCCTTGGGCTTGACCTGGAGCCACACCGAGTACTTGCCCTTGGCGAGCGGCTTGCCGTTCACCTTGATGTCCTTGCTCACTTCGAGCGTGGTGGCCCAGTTAGCGCCGGGGGTCCAGACCTCTTCCCAGGGCACCACCTTCCCGAACAGGGTATCCCGCTCGCGGGCTCGGGGGCGCGAATACTCCAGCGAGATCGTGGTGCCGTCCACCGTCTGGGACACCGACGCGGGCTCGCTGGCGCGGATTTGCGCGGTGAGGGCAGTGGGGACAGTGAGGACGGTGAGGACGGTCCCGAGGAGCTGGCCTGCCTTGATGTGCATTCTGGATCCCTTCATCCGTAGCGGGCGTCGACCGCGGTGCGAATCTCGTCCAGCGTCTTACCTTCCTTGTGCAACCGGGAGGCGAGGCGGCCCTGGCCCTGGCAGATCGGACAGGCCCTGGCCATCGCGTCTCCCTCATAGCAAGACAGCAGCGAGTAGAAGTCTGGCGCCTCGGCACAGCCGCAGTTGCAGCGGATGCCGTCCACCACTTCGGGAATCTCCCGGATCAGGTCGAAGAGCGGAACCAGTTTGGGCGAGTCGGCCAGCTGCTCCTTGGTGAGCACATTGGCCGCCGTGATGCCCGGCCGGGGCGTCGGGTGGGGGCCGCCGACCCGAGCCAGGCGGGCCACCGCCCAGGCAGGCCGGACCCCGGAGGCCAACGTCAGGCCCGCGACCGAGCAGCGGATCAGGAAATGACGGCGGGATTGCACGAAGCGCCCTCCACCGCGTTCGGGTTGCTGAGGAACACTACCTACGTCTGACGGCTCCGGGCTAGATCTGGTTGCAGCTTGCTCGCGCCTCCCCCAGACCGGCGCAAAGTGATGCCATTTAACGTAGTTTCCTAGAGCCCTTCGCTTGCCTTTTCACTCCACCCGAGGCTCGTCATGCGCAGTTCCGCCTTCGCGGCCGGTGTCGTCCTGTTGTCCTTCCTCGTGTCCGGCGGCGCCTCACATTCCCTGGGGGCCCAGGCCGCTCCGGCGTCACCGTTCACGCCGGGGAGGAGCCCGAGTCAGCCGATCGACGAGGCGTACAGCAAGAAGATCCGGGAATACACCACCGAGCCCTTCTTCCTTTCTCCCCTGGTGGACTATCTCCCCGCCTCGAAGACGGTCCCCACGCCGTCGGTGGTGCTGGGGGACATCGCCGGTGCCCCCAACAAGCTGCCGTACTCCAAGGAGGTCTATGAGTACATGCGGCTTCTGGACAAGGCGAGCCCCCGGGTGAAGGTGGTGTCGATCGGCACCACCGAGGAGGGCCGGGAGATGATTGCCGTGGCCATCGCCTCCGAGGCACTCATGGCCGGCCTGGAACAGAACCGGGCGATGCTGGCCCGGCTGGCGGACCCGCGCACCATCGGCATGAACGACGCCGAGGCCACCCGGATTGCCGGGCTGGCGGCACCGGTCTACTACATCACCGGCACCATCCACTCCCCCGAAGCTGGGGCGCCCACCGCCCTGATGGAGCTGGCGTATCGGCTGGCGGTGGACGAGAGCCCCTACGTCAAGAACATCCGCGACCACCTGATCACCCTGATCACGCCGATCGTCGAGGTGGACGGGCGGGACCGGGTGGTGGACCTCTTCAAGTGGCACATGGCGCACCCCGGGGAGACCTGGCCCGGCCTGCTGTACTGGGGTCACTACGTGGCGCACGACAACAACCGGGACGCCATGGGGCTCACGCTCAAGCTCTCCCAGAACGTGCTCAACACCTACGTGGACTGGAAGGCGCAGGTCATCCACGATCTCCACGAGTCGGTGCCCTACCTCTATGACAACACCATCGGCGACGGCCCCTACAACGCCTGGCTCGACCCGCTGGTGACCAACGAGTGGCAGAGGATCGGCTGGAACAACGTCCAGGAGATGACCCGGCTGGGCATGCCCGGCGTCTTCGCCTTCGGCAACTTCGACACCTGGAGTCCCGGCTACCTGATGTTCATGGCGGCGACCCACAACGGCATCAGCCGGCTCTATGAAACGTTCGGCAACGGGGGCAGCGCGGAGACGCTGGAACGGACCCTCTCGCCCTCGGAAACCTCGCGTACGTGGTACCGGCAGAACCCCCCACTGCCCAAGGTGATGTGGTCCCTTCGGAACAACAACAACTACGAGCAGACCGGGCTGCTGGTGTCGCTCTCCTACATCGCGAGCAACCGGCGGCTCTTTCTGCAGAACTTCTACCAGAAGAGCAAGCGCTCCATCCTCAAGGCCAGGACCGAGGGACCGGCGGCCTACGTGCTGAGTGGGGACTCCCGCCGCCCCGGCGCCCAGGCGGAGCTACTTCGGGTGCTGCAGAAACAGCACGTGGAGATCAGCCGCGCGACCGCGCCGTTCAGTGTGACGCTCCCGGCGAAAGGCGGGAGGACGGGAGGACGGGAGGGCGGGAAAGCGGACAGTGCGGCCGGTGCGGTCAGTGTGGTCGACTCCGCGGCGCGGCGGGCTTCCGATTCCACGCCCAAGACCGAGACGCGCGCTTTCCCCTCCGGCAGCTACATCGTGCGGATCGATCAGCCCTATTCCCGGTTCGCGGACGCGCTGCTCGACTACCAGTACTGGAGCCCGGCCGATCCGCAGCGCACGCCCTACGACGACACCGGGTGGACGTTCCCCGAGGGATTCGGGGTGGAGGCGGTTCGGGTGGTGGACGCCAAGGTGCTCGCCGTCCCGATGGAGCGGGTTACCGGCGAGGTTCGGGCCCCGGGCGGGGTGACCGGCAGCGGCTCGGTGGTGGCCATCAATCACAATGGTGACAACGCGCTGGCCACGCTGCGCTACCGCCTCAAGGCCGCCGACATGCAGGCCGCCGAGGAGCCGTTCGAGGCGGCGGGACGCAAGTTCAGCCGCGGCAGCTTCCTGATCCGGAACGTCCCCGCGGCCGAGCTGGACGGGGTAACCAAGGAGCTTGGGCTGGCGGCATATGCGCTGGATCAGGCTCCCTCGGTCAAGACCCACCCGCTCCGCGCGGCGCGCCTGGCGGTCATGCACACCTGGACCAGCACCCAGACCGAAGGGTGGTGGCGGCAGGCACTGGACTTCATGCAGATCCCCTACGATTACATCAGCGTGCAGGATGTCGCCGCCACGGCGGACCTGTCCGCCAAGTGGGATGTGATTCTCTTCGCCCCGGGCGGAGGAAGCCCGCAGTCGGTCGTGGCCGGCCTTCCGATGTGGCGGAACCCGATGCCGTGGAAGAATTCACCGGAGACGCCCAACATCGGGACCTGGGCCCAGACAGATGACATCCGGCCCGGGCTGGGGTTCGCCGGGCTCGCCCATCTGCAGCAGTTCGTGTCCCGGGGCGGCGTGCTGGTCGTGGCCGGGAGCAGCGCGACCTTCGCGATCCAGTTCGGCCTGGCGAGCGGCGTAGGCGTCAATGCGGCGGGACAAAGCCGGGTGGTCGGCACCCTGCTCCGCTCTCGAGTGGTGGACGGGGCCAGCCCGATTGCCTACGGTATCATCGACAGCTTGGCGGTCATGAGCGACGACGGCGAGAGCTTCACGGTGAGCAACCGACTGGGGGGCGGCGGATTCGGACGGTTCGCCGGGCCCGCCGGCCGGCCTACCGGCCGGGGCACCGCGAGCGACGGCGACGTGGTCCAGGGCCGTCCCCCGCTGGAGCCACGGTTCGAAGCGGCGACGCCCCCCACAGTGGAGCCTTGGCAATTGGCGCCGCTCCAGGACGACCAGATGCGCAATCCGCTCAACATCATTCCACCCGACCAGCGGCCCCGGGTCGTGCTCCGCTTCTCGGCCCAGCGTGACCTGCTGGTGTCGGGACTGCTGGGCGGGGGCAGCGAGATCGCCGATCGGCCAATCGTGGTGGATGCCCCGAAGGACAAGGGCCATGTCGTGCTGTTGTCGATCAATCCCATTTACCGGGGGACGACAATCGGGAGTTATTCCCTGGTGCTCAACACGATTCTCAACTTCGACAACCTGAACGCAGGACGGAAGCTGGATGCTCACTAAGACGCTAAGACGCTATGACGCGAAGACGCTAAGACGCCACGACGCTAAGACGCTAGGACGCGAGCTGGTGGTCCTGGCGTTCCTTGCCGGCGTTGCCATGGCGGGACCTCTCCGGGCGCAGATCACCACCGCCGAATACCAGGCCCGGCGCGACTCATTGGCGGCGCGGGTGGGCGATG
>JAXIPC010000254.1:0-1892 GCA_045403135.1 Gemmatimonadales bacterium
GGCTGGCTCTGGAGCATCCGGGCGGCCTGGGCCAGCGTCTCGGAGGCCTGCAGCTCGCCCTGTGCGCTGATCACCTTGGCCCGGCGCTCCCGCTCGGCTTCCGCTTGCCGCGCGATGGCGCGCCGCATCCCATCCGGCAGCAGAACGTCCTTGATCTCGACCGCGGATACGTCGATGCCCCAAAAGTCGGTCCGCTCGTCGATGATGGCCCTGAGGATCTCATTCACCTTCTTGCGGTCCGCCAGGAGCTCGTCCAGCTCCACCTGGCCCAGCACGGAAAGGAGAGTGGTCTGGGCCATCTGTCCGGTGGCGTAGAGGTAGTCCTGGATCTCGATGATCGCGAGCGAAGGCTCCAGCACCCGAAAGTAGAGCACCGCGTTGACCTTGACCGAAATGTTGTCGCGGGTGATGACGTCCTGCGCCGGGATATCCATGGCCACAATGCGCATCGAGACTCGCTTCATTTGCGCCAGGCCGCGTGGCACGAAGATCAGCCCCGGGCCCCGGGTGGCGCTGTAACGGCCCAGAAAGAACACGACCCCACGCTCATATTGCTTGAGAATCCGGAAGCCCGACACGAAGTAGCCGAGGCCGAGCGCCAGGATGCCCAGCACGATGTCCATATCCTCTCCTAGGTCGGAAACGCTTCGACGATCACCGCGATGCCTTGTCCGCCCCCGATGCAGGCGCTGCCCAGGCCGTAGCGCCCGCCGATGCGCCGGAGCGTGTGCAACAGGTGCACGGTGATTCGGGTGCCGGACGCCCCAAGCGGGTGCCCGATGGCCACCGCGCCGCCCTCGGCGTTCGTCTTGGCTCGCTCGAGGCCCAGCTCCTTTTCCACGGCAAGGTACTGCGCGGCGAAAGCCTCGTTCACCTCGACCCGGTCCATATGCGCGAGCGTGAGGCCGGACCGCGCCAGGGCCTGCCGCGCCGCAGGTGCGGGACCGATACCCATGATCTCGGGCGGCACACCGGCCACTCCCCACGACACCAGCCGGCCCAGCGGTTTCATTCCGCGCTCATCCGCGAATTCGCGCGACGCCACGATGCAGGCCGCGGCGCCGTCGCAGATTCCCGAGGAGCTCCCCGCAGTCACCACACCGTCCTTCTTGAATACCGGGGGCAACTTTGCCAGCCCCTCGATGGTCGTGTCCGGGCGCAGGTGCTCGTCAGCGGCCCAGGGCTCGGACTGCTTGGTCTTCCGGTTAGGAAGCGGCACCGGGCACAGCTCGTCGGAGAACCACCCGTTGTCCCACGCCGTCTTGGCCGCCTGCTGGCTCCGGAGCGCGTAGGCATCCACCTCCGAGCGCGGGATGCCGTATTGGGCGGCCAGGTTTTCTGCTGTGATCCCCATCGGGCAGCCGCAGAGCGAATCGGTGAGCCCTCGCCAGAGGAGATCCTCCAGCGCGGGCGCGGTCCCGAGTTTGGTTCCCCACCGGATTCCCCGCACGACGTGAGGGGCCTGACTCATCGATTCGGCCCCCACCGCCAGGACCACCTTCGATTCACCCAGCCGGATCTGCTGCGCACCCTGTACGATGGACTCGAAGCCCGAGCCGCAGAGCCGGTTCACGGTGAGCGCCGGCGTTTCGATGGCGCACCCGGCTTTGAGCGCGACGTGTCGAGCGATGTACGCGCCGTCGGCCGAGGTCTGCATCGCGTTGCCGACGACGACGTGGCTCACATCGCCCGCGGCGATCCCGGCGCGCTCGATGGCCGCACGGCCGGCGATCGCGCCCAGCTCGGTGGCGGACAGATCCTTGAGAGCGCCGCCGAAGCTCCCGAATCCGGTGCGGAGGCCGGAGAGAAATACGATGTCGGTCGGAGAGCGGGAAGCCATGG
The DNA here is from genome assembly GCA_045403135.1 of Gemmatimonadales bacterium. Lineage (GTDB taxonomy): Bacteria > Gemmatimonadota > Gemmatimonadetes > Gemmatimonadales > GWC2-71-9 > JABFSM01. Next base: position 1,843 of record JAXIPC010000254.1, read on the forward strand.
AATGCTCGCGATCAGGCGTAGCGGAAGGGATCCTTCACCTCGGCGCCGCA
>JAXIPC010000145.1:0-3935 GCA_045403135.1 Gemmatimonadales bacterium
GGATATCCCTCGGCGGGACTGGCCCGCTCCGGCCGCCCGGCATAGCGCAGAGTCGCGCCGGCGGACTGCGGGCCTAACAGCAGCGGGGCCACGTATGACCAGGCGCCCATGTTCCGCGGTTCCTCCTGGGCCCACACCAGCTCTCGCGCTCCGGGATACCGGGCCAGGACGGCCTTGAGCGACTCCGCCGGGAAGGTGTAGAGGCCCTCCAACCGGACGATCGCGGGGCGCCGGTCTCCCAGCGTAGCCGCCTCGGCCGCGAGATCGAAGTAGATCTTGCCGGAGCAGAGCACCACTCGCTCCACGCTGCCCGCGCGCGCCTGCACGGACTCATCGGGATCGTCCAGCACCGGGCGGAATGTGCCGCGGGTCAGGTCCTCCAGGCGCGAGGTGGCCTGCGGCAGCCGGAGCAGACTCTTCGGGGTGAAGATCACCAGCGGTCGGATCCGGTTCCGCCGCGCCTGGCGCCGGATCAGATGGAAATACTGCGCCGAGGTGGTGCAGTTGGCCACGCGGAAGTTTCCCTCCGCCGCCTGCTGCAGGAACCGCTCGATCCGGGCGCTGGAATGCTCGGGCCCCTGGCCTTCATACCCGTGCGGCAGCAGCAGCGTCAGGCGATTGGTGACTCCCCACTTCGACAGACCGGCCGCGATGAACTGGTCGACGATGACCTGGGCGCCGTTGATGAAGTCGCCGAACTGCGCTTCCCAGAGCACCAGGCACTCGGGGGCCGCGTTGGCGTAGCCGTACTCGAAGCCCAGCGTCGCCAGCTCCGACAGCGGGCTGTTGTACACCTCGAACGCGGCCAGTGCGCCGGGCAGCTTGCCGATGGGGGTGACGGTCTGTCCTGTCACCGCATCGTGCAGCACCAGGTGACGATGGCTGAAGGTGCCGCGCTCGGTATCCTGCCCGGTCAGGCGGATGGGCACGCCTTCGGTCAGCAGCGAAGCGAACGCGAGTGCCTCGGCATGGCCCCAATCGATGCCGCCCTCCGGACCCATCGCCGTGCTGCGCCGCTCCAACTGTCGCTTCAGCTTCGGGTTGACCGTGAAGCCCTCCGGCACCGCCAAAAGCTGGTTGTTGAGCGCCTGAAGCTGCTCTCCGGGCACCGCGGTCTCGACCGTTTCGCCGGGCGGCACCTTGACGCCCAGCCCGCCGGATTTGTTGAGCGGCGTTTGCGGCGCGCTGGCCTTGAAGCCCTGCTGGATTTCCACCAGCCGCTGGTAGGCCGCTGTGTAGCGGGCCTCGGCCTCGTCCGCCGTGAGCACCTGTTCCTTCACCAGCGCCGCGGCGTACAGCTCCCGCGCCGCCGGATGACTCTTGATCCGCTCGTACATCACCGGCTGCGTGTAAGAGGGCTCATCGCCCTCGTTGTGACCCCAGCGCCGGTAGCCGACCAGATCGATCACCGAATCATGGTGGAATTCCGCGCGGTACATCGCCGCGAGGCGCACCGCCGCGAGACACGCCTCGGCGTCGTCGGCGTTGACATGGATGATGGGGATGTCGAAGCCTTTGGCCAGATCGCTCGCGTGCCGGGTGGACCGCGCGTCGCTCATGTCGGTGGTGAAGCCCACCTGGTTGTTGGTGATCAGGTGGAGCGTGCCGCCGACGCGATAACCCGGGAGCGCGCCCAGGTTGAGCGTCTCGGCGACCACACCCTGGCCGGCGAAGGCCGCGTCCCCGTGGATCACCACCGGCACGGCGCACACCGGATCGTGTACCGCCTCCTGCCCCCGCCGCTGGGTCTGCTGCGCCCTCGCGCGCCCATCGACCACCGGCCCGACGAACTCGAGGTGACTCGGGTTGTGCGCCAGTGCGACGGTGATGGCCTTGCCGGTACGGGTGCGATAGGCGCCGTCGGCCCCGTGATGGTACTTCACGTCGCCGGTGCCCTCGTCGGGCGCGGCAAAACCGCCATCAACCTTCTTCCCCCCCTCGAATTCGGCGAAGATGGTGACATAGGGCCGGCCCACGTTGTGGGTCAGCACGTTGAGCCGCCCTCGGTGCGCCATGCCGATGGCCACTTCGCGGGCGCCCTGGTCCGCCGACAGCTCGAGGACGAGGTCGAGCATCGGGACCATGAGGTCCACGCCCTCGATCGAGAAACGTTTCTGGCCCAGGTACGCCTTGTGGAGGAAGCGCTCGAACGCCTCGACCGCGATGAGCCGCTCCAGCAGCGCGAGCTTCTCCTCCCGGGACAGCGACCGGCGATGCGTGCCCGATTCGATCATCTGGCGAAGCCAGACGCGCTGCCCGTGGTCGCCCAGGTGCTCCACCTCGTACGCCATCGTGCCGCAGTAGGTGGCCTGCAGATTGGGCAGCGCGTCGGCCAGCGTCTCCCCCGGCACGGCGACGCTGAGCACTCCGGCGGGGATCTTCGCCATCACCTCATGGGAGAGTCCCAGGGACTCCGGGTCGAGCGCCGGGTCTCCCGGAGGCTCGCTCCCCAGCGGGTCGAGTCGTGCGGCGAGGTGTCCGTGGGTACGGAACGCCTTGACCAGCGCCATCGCGGCGGCGACGTGCGGTAGGTCGGTAGGTCGGTAGGTCGGTAGGTCGGTAGCGGGCTCGACTACCGACGTACCGACGTACCGACTTACCGACTGCTCGGCCGCCTGTCCGCCTGTCCGCCCGTCCGCCCACTGCAGTCCGAACGCGCCAAAGATCTTCTCGTAAAACCCTGCCTCCCCCGCCAGCAGCTCCTCTACCGTCCGGAGGAACGAGCCAGACTCCGCGCCCTGAATCACTCGGTGGTCGTACGTGCTGGTGATCGTCATCACCTTGCTCAAGCCGAGCCCGGCGACGGTTTCTTTGGAGACGGTTGCGAATTCCGGCGGATAGCCGATGGCGCCTACCGCGATAATCGAGCCCTGGCCGGCCATCAGTCGCGGCACCGAGGCGACAGTGCCGAGTCCGCCTGGATTGGTGAGCGTGACGGTGCCGCCGGCAAAATCGTCGGGGAGAAGCCTGTTGGACCGCGCCTTCTCCACGACCCTATCGTACCCCGCCTGGAAGTCGGAATAGCTCATCCCTTCGGCATGCTTCAGCACCGGAACCACCAGGCCGCGGCTGCCGTCCTTTCGCTCGACATCCACCGCCAGACCCAGGTGAATTCCGTCGGGGCTGACGCGGTGGGGAGCGCCGTCGATCATGGCGAACGATTGGGCCATCACCGGATGCTGCTTGACTCCCTGCACCAGCGCCCACGCGATGAAGTGGGTGAAGGACGCCTTCTCGGTCCGGCCCGCGGCCTTGAGCGCCGCGTTGAACTGGCTCCGGGCCAGCTCCAGCGTCCGCACCGGGATTTCCCGGAAGGTCGTGGCGGTGGGAACCGAGAGACTCTCGGTCATGTTCTGAACGAGGCGCGCTGCGGGGCCCTTGATTGGTGCAGCGAGGGGCTGGGGTTTGGGGGCCAGGGGTTGGGCGGTTGGGGGTGGGTATTGGGGGCTGGAGGTTGGAGGACTGCCGTTCGACTGTCCGTCCGCCTGTCCGCCCGCCCGCCCGTCCGCCTTTTCCCCGACCCGTCCGCTCTCGAACAGGCGGCGCCATTCTTCCGGTACCGCGTTGGGATCGCGGAGATAGTCCTCGTAAAGCGCCTGGGCAAAGCCGGCGTTGGCGGTTTCGAAGACGTTGGGATCGACCGAATGGTCCATCCCGGAAAGATAACGCGGCCTACCAGGTCAGACGGGTCCGGAGCGTGAGCGTGTGGGCGTGGTACACCGAGCCACCGCCGGTCACGCCGCCGGTGGCGGTGGCGGCCACATTCGAGAACCCGTAATCCAGCACGAACTCTCCCCCCGGCCGGGGCCGGTATGCGAGCGAGCCGCCGATGCGCTGGGCGCCGCGCGTCACTCCGGGATCGTCGAACCGTACCTGCTGCAGGCCGAGACCTCCCTCGATCTCGAAGGCCCAGCCCAGCTCGCGGCCCCGGCCGA
>JAXIPC010000211.1:0-4199 GCA_045403135.1 Gemmatimonadales bacterium
TCGCATATTCAGTGCGACGCGGCCAAGCAACCGCTGGCGGCCGAATAGAAGGAAAGGCGACCCGGGAGAGCGTAGACTTCAATCCCGGTGGCTACCGTTTCGGCTCAAACCGCATCGCCACCGCCCCCGAGGCGAACTCCAACCGGCTCACGAGCTTCAAGTCGACATGCTTCGATAGCCCCGCGAACAACGTCGGCCCATGTCCCGCTAGCCTGGGATGCACGATGAGCTCGTACTCATCGATCAATCCCAGCTCCGCCAACGCCAGCGGGAGCTTCACGCCACCTACGAACAGTCCTTTACCCGACTCCCGCTTCAGCTGCTGTACGGCCCTCCACAGATCCCCGCGCACGAGCTCCGCGTTCCAGTCGACCCGGTCCAGGGTGCTCGACACGACGTACTTCTTTGCCGCGTCGATCGTCCGGGCGAAGGGTTCCATCCAATCAGGCCTCGCTCCCATCCGCGCCGGCGGCCGCCACGCTGCCTCCATCATTTCGTAAGTCACCCGGCCAAAGAGGAGGGCATCGGCCTGATCGAGGTTCTCGACCGCGTGACGATGCAAGTCTTCGTCCGCGAACATTGCACGATGATCGCAGCACCCGTCCAATGTGACGTTGATGGAATACCGAAGGGGTCGCGTCACGTAAGAGTACCGATAGCCATAGGGCCGCCTAACGACGCTCGGCATCAGCGGCGGCGCTGAGCGCCGTCCGCTGCATGCTCGTTGTTGGGCGGCCTGTGGTTACAGAGGCGCATCGCCTACGTCGCTTCTGCCAAGCGCTTCACGCCCTCAATGGTGCGCAATGCCCTGCGTGCCATGAGGCGCCGCAGAAGGAGGGCGTTCAACACTCGCATCTTCCACCCAATTGGTTCGTAGTAAGCTTCAAGGACCACATCCGTCTCGAAATCCCCATGCGGCACGAGGACACTGTCCACGACAAAGTCCCGCAACATCTTGCTGATTCCCCAGGTGTCTTCAGGAAAAGCCGTGGCGAATCGTTCGCCTGGGACGTAGTCGACTACCTCTTCAACACAACTGCCTTTCCTACCCTCCAGTATCGTGCATCGGTACTTCACGCCAGTCGCCCTCGTGCTCTGCCCTGATAGGAGATCAACCTTCCCGACCTCAGCATGGTACTTGGGAATCAGGGATATGTCGTCAACGATCGCCCATAGCCGGTCACGCGAGGCCCTGATCCTCAACGACGTTCTCCACTGAAAGCGCCCTCTCATCTGAGAGTTCCTTCCGCTTCATGAGTTCCTTGTCCGCCCAACGACTCGCGCTTCAGCTGCGAGCCGCGGGCCACCCGGGACTCCGGGAACGCTCGGAATCTAGGCCCACGCGGCTCGTCAGCTGCAAGCGCTGGTTAGGCGGCGCGGATTCATAAACTAAGTGCAACAGACCCGCCAACGAGCACGGTGACCTGCGGTACCGGTAGACTTCAGTTCTCCTCCAAGAGAATGAAGACGCCCATGTATCCACAGATCACCGCGGCCGAAAGATACTCCCTCGGCCTGCTTCGCCGGCTCGGCTACACCGCCGCCGCCATCGCCCGGGTGTTGGGCCGCCACCGCAGTACGATTGGCCGCGAGGTGCGCCGCAACGCCACTCACTACGATGGCGGCTACCGCCCGCAGCTCGCGGATGGGTACGCCCGGAGCCGGCGGTCCCGCTCGCGACGCAACCAGCGCTTCTCGACCGCGGACTGGGCCCTGGTTCACGCCCGATTGCGGGACAACTGGAGTCCGGAGCAGGTCGCCGGCCGCTTCTGGAGCGAGCAGCAGCTCCAGATCAGCCACGAGACGATCTACCGACACATCTGGGCTGACAAGCGGGCCGGCGGGAGCTTGCACACCCACCTGCGCGGCGCCCGGAAGCAATGCCGCAAGCGCTACGGGCACTACGACAGTCGCGGGCGGCTCGCGGGGAAACGGCCGATCACCGCCCGCCCCGCGATCGTCGAGGCGCGCGGCCGGATCGGCGACTGGGAGGCCGATACGATTCTCGGGGCGACCAGCGATGCCCACGGTCTGTTGAGCTTGGTAGAGCGGAAGACGGGCTACCTCCTGCTGGGCAAGCTGGCCGCCCGCACCACCGCGGCAGTGAACCGGCGCGCCGCCCCGCTGATCCAGGCGCAACCGCATCCGGTGCACACGATCACGAGCGACAACGGGACCGAGTTCCACGGCTATGCCGCCGTCGAGGCCCAGACCGCGGCACGCTTCTACTTCGCGACTCCCCATCATGCCTGGGAGCGGGGCACCAATGAGAACACCAACGGCCTGGTCCGGCAGTACGCCCCGAAGCGGCACAGCATGGCCCACCTGACGCAGCACGACTGCACGGCCATGGCCCGCAAGCTCAATCAGCGTCCCCGCAAGCGCCTCGGCTACCGCACCCCGGAGGAATGCTATGGCCGATGAACCCCGACGGAAGACCCGCTATCGCGGTGAGCGTTGCACTTCAAAGTTGACTCTAAACGGCGCGCTCCAGGTCAGGACCGGCCCAAGGCCTAAGCCTCACGGCGAAGACGCCGGCCGCCGCGAAGGAGACACAGGACCGCGAGCTGGCCAGGTGCCGAGTATCACGGCGATGAGGAGGAGCTTCACGAGCCAATCACCAGCATGGATGGCGGCGAGCTTCCAGGGCGTGTCCTCCCACATCATCGCACTCATCCATTGGACGCCCACGAGGCCAACCCACAGCCATAGTGCAAGCCAGACCGCCCCCATCCAATCAGTGACCCCGGAAACCCGGACCATGCGCGCGAGCACAATGGCCAGCACGAGGCCCTGAACGACCACAACGGGCTGCCTCCAAGATGCCGCTTCCTCCAGGTGCCCGGCGAAGGCGGGGCTGAGCTGCGCCATCACGTTACCAAACGCAATGTACCATACCGAAGTTGCGACAAATGCCGCCAGCGCCGCCACAATGATGGCCCGATAGTTCGTGCGAAGCATGATGGAGTTTCTCCCCTTGTAGGTCCTGGTCCAGATCCCGCCTCGCGCAGGACGCGGTCTTGGCTCGGCGGCAATGGGCCGTCACCATTCGGACCGAGGTCGGCGGGAGTATCCAGCACAGGTCGAGTCCGCAGTGGGCGCCGCCCGACGAATCGCGCTTCAACTGAGAGCCGCGAGCCAGCCGCAGCTCGGGGACCACCGGGGAGTCTGGCCCACGCGGCTCGTCCACTGCAAGCGTTGGTTTGGCCGACCTAGGCGCTCCGCTGTCGCGAGCAGAGCGCAACGACCGTTGACGCGGCCTCCGCGCGGCGTATCAGCCGTCCAGGATGAGCACGAGCGTGAGGTCGGAGACCCTCCGGAGGGAGCGCAGGCCACGGAGCAGCGTGTATTCGATGGCCACGCGCCGTCCCCGCCCCCACGACCGGGTCAGCCCGACGGAGCCGATGAACGCTCCGGGGTCGTCGACGAGCGCCGACATCTGGTCGGTGAGCTCCCGTTCCCAGCCCGCGAAGAGCGCGGGGCTCCAGGCGCCCAAGGTAGCCTCGAAGGTCGCACCGGCGCGCAGGGCGGCAATGCGCTCAGTCGAGCCGAACGGGCCAGTGCCGGTCTCACCCAGGCTGTTCGTGGTGGCCGGGCTGGACGTGGAGATCATGAACGCGCCCACGAGCGGACGGATCGACATTGCCAGGTCGGACGGTCCCTCGATAGGGAGGCGCCCCGTCAACTCGACCTTGGCCGCGGTGCTCCGGGACCACCCCTCTGTGCGTACCTCGGTCCCTTCTTCCGGTCCCGGCCGTACGATGGTGGATGCGCCGTGCACCCAAACATGGGAGAGGTGGACCGCAAAGCTCCATCTGTCGCCGAGGATACGCCCCACGTCCAGCCTCGGGCCCAGGCTGGTCGTTCCGCTCGAGCCGTCGAACGCGCCGATCTCTACGTCGGTACGGCCCAGGGAAAGGCCGGGCGACACGATCCACCCATTGGAGCCGACAACGACCGGGCCGACGGACACGGCCTCGGACACCACGGTGAGGCCATCATCTCCCCCCCAGCGTACGTGGCCGCGGGCACGGACTAGCAGAAAGACCGGACGGTCTCCCAGGAAACAGAGAGGCTTCAGCGCCTCCACCTGCGTGGTAGCCGTCCGGTACGCCGCCTCGTAGCGCGGCACCGCGGATAGCTCGTCGCGCGCGGCGTCGCGCAGATCGAGGATCGCCTGTCGCTCCTCCGGGGGCAGG
>JAXIPC010000003.1:0-13702 GCA_045403135.1 Gemmatimonadales bacterium
ACATCGCGACCCTGCACCCTCAGGTGGTCCATTTCGTCATCGGCCTGGGCCTGCTTGGCGTCGGCTTCCGAATCGTCTCCCTCCTGTGGCAGAAATCCTGGCTCAATCCCGCCGCCGCCACGCTACTGCTGCTCGGCGCGGTGGCCGCCGTGCTAGGGCAGAAATCGGGATTGGATGCCCATGACGTTGCCGAGAGGATCCCCGGGGCGCGGCAAGCGGTGATGGACCACGAGGAGTGGGGCAAGCGCTCGAGGAACGCGCTCCTGGTGGTCGCGGGGCTCGAGATTCTGGGATTGATCTTCGCCTCCAAGCGAGCCGGCCGGCCGATCCGGTTCGTCTCGGCGGCCGCGGGGCTCGCCGCTGCGTTCTGCATCTACGAGGCCGCCGAGCACGGTGGAGAGCTGGTGTACAGCTACGCGGGCGGCGTGGGCACCCGCTCGGGCAACCGCGAAGACGTAACCCGGCTGCTGGTGGCCGGCCTGTACCATGAGGCGCGGATCGGCCGCGATTCGGGCCGCGCCGAGGACGCCGCGCGGCTGACCGACGAGATGCTGCGCCAGCGACCCGACGATCCCACGGTGCGGTTCCTGGCCATCGAGTCCAAGATCCGCGACCGGAAGGATCCCCAAGGCGCGCTCAACGATCTCGCACTGATGCAAGTCGCTCCGGACGATGCCCGGCTGGCGCCGCGGCACGGGATGCTCACGGCCCAGGCACTGGTGGCAGCCGGCATGGCCGACAGCGCGCGCAAGTTGCTGACCGATCTCGCGCTGCGGTTCCCGCGGAATCAGGGGGTCAAGAATGCGCTGGCGGGGCTGAAGTAGGGAGCTGGGGAGCTAGGGAACCTCTGCATAAGTCATTGCGAGCCGCCTTGGCGGCGAAGCCGAAGTTGCGAGGCCCTGAATAGGGCCGAAGCAAACCCTCAGAGATCGCCACGGCCCCTTCGGGGCCTCGCGATGAACTCTTTCAGAGCTTCCCTTAGGCAGCTAGGCAGCGGGTTGACGCCTCCTAGCCTCCTAGCCTCTTAGCCTCTTAGCTCCTTGCTTCTCGTGAACCACCAGTAGAACGGCAGCCCAAGGGCAAGGAACCCCGCGCCATAGAGGGACGCGCGGGGGAGCTCCATGATGGAATTCCCGATCAGATAAGCCGAGAAGAGCACGAAGACGACCGGCGTGACGGGATAGCCCCAGGCGCGGTAGGGCCGGGGCATGCCGGGCTCCTTCCTCCGGAGCACCATGACGGCGATGCAGGAGAGCGAATAGAAGAGAAACGAGACGAAGACCATGCAGGAGATCAGAAAGTTGTAGCCGCCGAGCAGGACCAGAAACGAGGACCAGACACCCTGCACGACCAGGGAGGTATTGGGCGTCGCGTATCTGGGGTGCAGCCGAGCGGCCCACCGGAAGAATTGGCCCTCCCGGGCCATGGCGTAGGGAATCCTAGCCGCGGTAAAGACGATACCGTGGTTGGAGCCGAGGGTGGAGAGCAGCACGGCGAGGGTGATGAAGGTGGCGCCGCCCACACCCAGGACCACCTTCATGGCGTCGGCCGCGACCAGCTGGGAGCTGGCGGCATCGCCCCGGCCGAGCACGTAGAGAATCGCGACGCTCACGCCCACATAGAGCACGCTGACCAGCAGCGTCGAGAGCAGGATCGAGCGCGGCATGTCGCGCGCGGGGTTCTTCATCTCGCTGCCCACGTAGGTAATCTCGATCCACCCGTCGTACCCCCACAGCACCGCGACCATCGCCACGCCGAAGGCGCCCACCAGCGAGGACGCCGGCTCCAAAGGCCAGAAGGGCTGGAAGTTCCCAACATTCCCGCCCGGCAGGACGAGGCACAGCGCCATCAGCGCCACCACGGCCGCGATCTTGACGAGGGTCACCACATTCTGGGTGATCGCACCGACTTTGAGACCGAAACAGTTGATGAGAGTGAGCAGCATGATCGAACCGATCGCGACCGCTTTGATCCCGGCGCCGGAGAGCGGCACGAAGAAGCCGAAGTAGGTGGCGAATCCCACCGCGATGGCCGCGATCGAGGCCGGATTGATCACCACCGAGCTGCCCCAGCCGTACAGGTAGCCCCAGACGGGGCCGAAGGCGCGCTGGAGATAGACGAATTGCCCCCCCGCCCTGGGCATGGCAGCACCCAGCTCGGCAATGCAGAGCGCGCCACAGAGGGACACCACCGCTCCCACGATCCAGACGAGAATGGTGGGGAACGACGCGGTGAATGCGGCGGCGATAGCGCTCGGCACGATGAAGATCGACGAGGCGATAATCGTTCCGACGTTGATCATCGTCGCGTCGAGGAGGCCGAGCTCTTTACACAGGCCGTCTTCGCCCCGGGTACCGGTAGCGGCGGGCTGGTTCACGAGGGCGGAGGTGGAAGACATCGGGTGTTCCAAGCTACCGCCGGATCCCGGCCGCCTCAACCGCTTGGCCAGGGTGGCTCCGGCCCCGCCGGGGCGATATCCTACCGGTGCACGCCCTGCCCTTCGCGACCTCCACAGGACACCGGACTCCGATGAACCGCGTGAATGCCATTTTGCTCGCCAGCCTGATGCTTCCGTCCCTCGCCACCGCCCAGGCCGGCGCCCAGGCCGCGGACTCCAACGCTGCGGGCCCGCGAACGAGCCAGTTCTCCGGGCTGCGCTGGCGCGCCATCGGTCCGGCGATGGCCTCCGGACGGGTAGGCGAGGTGGCGATTCATCCCTCGGACAAGAGCACCTGGTATGTGGCGGTCCACTCGGGCGGAGTCTGGAAAACCAGCAACGCCGGCACGACCTGGACCCCGATCTTCGACGCGCAGGCATCCTACTCGATCGGTACCGTCGCCATCGATCCCCAGCATCCGCTGACGGTGTGGGTCGGGACCGGAGAGAACAACAGCCAGCGGTCGGTGGGCTGGGGCGACGGGATCTACAAGTCGGTTGACGGGGGACGGAGCTGGACCAACGTGGGGCTCAAGGAGTCGTTCCACATCGGGCGGATCGTGATCGACCCGCGGAAGTCCGACGTGGTCTACGCCTCGGCTATGGGGTCGATGTGGCATCCCGGTGGGGACCGCGGCGTGTACAAGAGCGCCAACGGCGGGAAGACCTGGACCCAGGTGCTCAAGCCGGACAACGAGTGGACCGGCGCGTACGAGTTGGCGATGGATCCCAGGAACCCCGACCTGCTCTACGCCACGACCTACCAGCGGGGCCGGCGGCAATGGGGCTTCATCGACGGCGGGCCCGGATCGGCGGTGTACCGGAGCAGCGACGCGGGGGCCACCTGGAACAAGCTCAGCCGCGGACTTCCCTCCGAGGAGCTGGGCAAGATCGGCCTGGCGATGTCGCCGGCGGACCCGAGCGTGCTGTACCTCCAGGTGGAAGCGGCTAACCGGACCGGCGGATTCTTCCGCTCCCGCGACGGCGGGCAGAACTGGGAGCGGATGAGCACGCGAACGGCCGGACCGCCGTTCTACTACCACAAGATCGTGGCGGACCCGAAGAATGTGGACCGGGTCTACTCGGTGGACGTGCAGGTGCAGGCCACTGAAGACGGCGGCCGCACCTTCCGCTCGATCCAGGGCCGCTCGATGCACGTCGACAATCACGCCGTCTGGATCGATCCGGACGATACCGATCACCTGCTGGTTGGCAATGACGGCGGACTGTACGAGACGCGCGACCGGGGAGCGAACTGGCACTTCTTCGGGAATCTGCCGGTCACCCAGTTTTACAAGGTAAGCGTCGACAACGCCCTGCCGTTCTACAACCTGTGCGGCGGCACTCAGGACAACAACACGCTCTGCGGTCCCTCGCAGACCCTGAACGGGCACGGCACGTCGAACGCCGACTGGTTCATCGTCGTCGGGGGCGACGGCTTCCAGCCGCGCATCGATCCGACCAATCCCGACATCATCTATGGCGAATCCCAGCACGGCGAGCTGGCCCGCTACGACCGCAAGACCGGCGAGCGGGTCGGGATCCAGCCGCAAGTCGAGCCGGGCGAGCCGGCCAGCCGGTGGCATTGGGACGCGCCGCTGATCATCAGCCCCTTCGCCAACACCCGGCTGTACTTCGCGTCCCAAAGGATCTACCGGAGCGACGACCGCGGCGACACCTGGCGGCCGATCAGCGGCGACCTGAGCCGGCAGCTCGACCGCAACAAGCTCCAGCTCATGGGCAAGGTGTGGGGAATCGACGCGGTGGCCAAGAACACGTCGACCTCGCTCTGGGGCGCGGTGGTGTCGCTCTCGGAAGCGCCCAAGAAGGAGGGCATGCTCTGGGCCGGAACCGATGACGGGCTGATCCAGGTGACCGAAGATGCCGGACAGAGCTGGCGGAAGATCGACACGATTCCCGGGGTGCCCTCGCTCACCTTCGTGGCCGACATCGAGGCGTCGCACCATGACGCGAACACCGGATACGCGGTCTTCAACAACCACAAGCAGGGCGACTACAAGCCCTATGTCTACAAGAGCAGCGACGGCGGCCGGAGCTGGAGCTCGATTGCCGGCGACCTGCCGGCGAAGAGCCCGGTGTGGACGGTCGTGGAGGACCACGTGAACCCCAACCTGCTGTTCGCGGGCACCGAGCTGGGGGCGTACTTCACGCTGGACGGCGGGAAGAAGTGGCTCAAGCTGGGCGGGCTGCCGACCATCCAGGTCCGGGACATCGCGATTCAGCAGCGGGAGAACGATCTGATCCTCGCGACGTTCGGCCGCGGATTCTACATCATGCACGACTACTCGCCGCTCCGAAACGCCACCGCGACGCTGGCGCAGCGCGCGGTGCTCCTGCCGGTGAAGGATGCGAAGCTGTACATCCCGGCCCAGCCGATGGGCGGCGGCCCGCGCGGCTCCCAGGGCGACGACCTCTACACCGTGGCCAATCCGCCGGTGGGCGCCACGTTCACCTACTACCTGAAGGATCCGCTCCGGACGCTCCGGCAACGCCGGCAGCAGGCGGAGCGGGCCGCGGCGCAGCGGAACGCGGAGATCCCATATCCCTCATGGGACACCCTCCGGGCGGAGGAGCGCGAGGAGGCGCCGGCGGTGGTGCTCACCGTGACGGACGAGCAGGGCAATGTGGTCCGGCGACTCACCGGCCCGGTCACGGCGGGCTTCCAGCGGGTGACCTGGGATCTCCGGCATCATGCGTCGACGCCGGTGTCGGGCGGCGGCGCGGGCGGGGGCGGCTTCGGGGGCGGCTTCGGGGGCGGTGGCGGCGGTGGCGGTGGCGGTGGCGGTGGCGGTGGCGGAGACGATGACACGACTCAGGCGGGCGGGGGCGGGGGGCCGTCTGGTCCGATAGCGGTGCCCGGCACCTACCGCGTCGGCATGGCGCTCCGGGTCGATGGAAATCTCACGCCGGTGGGGGAGCCGCAGGCCTTCCGGGCAGTGCCCACCGGGCAGGGCTCGCTGCCCGCGGCGGACCGCGCCGCCATCGCCGCGTTCCACCAGCAGACCGCTCGGCTGCAACGCGCCCTGCTGGGTACCGCGCAGTCGCTCACCGAGGCGGAGAACCGGCTGCGCCTGATCCGCCAGGCCATCGACCAGACCCCGCGCGCGGCGGCCCCGCTGGCGCAGCGGGGGCGCGCACTTACCAACCGGTTCCGGGAGCTCCGCACCGAGCTCAGCGGGGATCCGGTGATCGGAGCCCGGAACGAGCCGGTGCCCCCTTCGGTGCAGGCCCGTCTGCAGCGGGTGATCGGCGGTACCTGGAACAACACTTCGGCGCCGACGGCCACGGCCCGGCGCGGCTACGACATCGCGAGCCAGGCGCTCACGGCGTTTCTGCCAAAGCTGGGTTCGGCGCTGGATGAGCTGAAGAAGCTGGAGGATGATGCGGAAGCGGCGGGAGCTCCCTGGACGCCCGGGCGGGTGCCGGTGTGGAAGCCCTGAAAGACGCTACGACGCTACGACGCTAAGACGCTAGGAGAATCTGGGAACCTCTTAGCGTCCTAGCGTCATTGCGCTTAGCGTCTGTCAAGGCGCCCCCCCGTGCACGATCTCCCCATTGATCACGGTCATGAGGTTCTTCGTCTTCGGAATCTGCGCTTCGGGGATGGTCATGATATCCGCACTCAGAATCGTGAGGTCGGCCAGCTTGCCGGTCTCGATGGTGCCGCGCTGGTCTTCTTCGAAGGCGGCGAAGGCCGGCCACAGGGTGAACATCTTGAGCGCCTGCTGCCGGGTGACCTTCTCCTCCGGGTGCCACCCCTCCCCGGAACGGCCGTCGAGGTCTTTCCTCGCGACCGCGGCGTAGAACTCGATCATCGGCTCGCCGCGCTCCACCGGCGCGTCGGATCCACCCGCCACCGGGACTCCCAGCATGATCATGGACTGCCAGGAGTAGGCTCCGGCGAGCCGCTCCAACCCCAGGCGCGCCGGCGCGAAGTAGAGATCGCCGATGGCGTGGGAGGGCTGCATCGAGGCGATCACGCCGAGCTGCTTGAAGCGCGGGATGTCCGCGGGGTTCACGATCTGGGAGTGCTCGTCACGCCAGCGGGGTTCCTTGATCTTGCGCTGGTCCGCCGGCACCTCCTGCATGGCACGCTCGTAGAAATCCAGGGTGAGCCGGTTGCCGCGATCGCCGATGGCGTGGGTCTCCACCTGGATCCCGGCGCGGAGCGCCGCGGCGAGCATCGTTTTGAGCGCCACCGTATCGGTGGTGATGAGCCCAACGGTCCGCGCGTCGTCGGTATAGGGTGCGAGCAGCGCGGCGCCCCGGCTGCCCAGCGCGCCGTCCATCACGACCTTAATGCCGCGCACGGTGAACAGCCCGCCGAACTCACCGATGCTGGCGCCCTGCTCGATGAGCCGGGTGGCGTCGGGGCCGGGGCCGCTGATGGATTTGTAGATCCGGATCTTGATCTTGCCGTCCCGATACAGCCGGCGCATCCGCTCTACTTCGTTCCAACTGCCGTGGGCGTCCTGGATCTGGGTCCACCCGAGCTCGACCTCCCGCTGTACTCCCTTGACGATCTGCTCGTCCAGCTCGGCCTCGGTCTCCAGCGGCACCAGCCGGCGCACCAGCCCCTGGGCCCGGTCGATCAGCATACCGGTCGGCTCGCCGGCGACGTCCTTGTTGATCGCCCCACCGGCCGGCGCCGCGGTGGTGCGGGTGATGGCGGCCAGCCGGAGCGCCGCGCTGTTCGCAATCGAGGCGTGGCCGTCGGCGCGGGTCAGCACCACCGGGTTGTTGGGCGAAATAGCGTCGAGGTCCTGCCGAGTCGGAAAGACCGGTGGCTTCCAGAAGGTCTCGATCCAGCCGCGGCCGGTGACCCACTGCCCCGGGCCGGCCTTGTCCAGCCGTTCCTTCACCCGGGCGAGAAACTCCTCCAGGCTCTTGGTGCCCTCGAGGTTCAGGGTCATTTCCCGCGCGCCCACCCCGGACAGGTGCATGTGCGCGTCGGTGAAGCCGGGCAGCACGGTAGCGCCCTTCAGGTCGATCACCCGGGTGGCGGTGCCGGTGAACCTGGCGACCCCACTGTTGTTCCCGACGTAGACGATCTTGTTGCCCTTGACCGCAACGGCTTGCGCGCTGGGCTGCTTGTCGTTGGCGGTGTAGACCTTGCCGTTCCGGAACACGAGATCGGCCGGCTCCTGCTGGGCCGCGGCGACCAGCGGCGCCAGCGCGGCGAGGGCGGCAACCACGGATGCACGTCTCATATCACTTCCAGTCAGCAGAGGGAGGTACGTTACTCTATGTTTCGGGAGCGGACAATGTTGACTGCGACCGACTTTTGCGCTCCCCCGAGGGCTGCATGCGCGTAGCGCGGAGCCTGGTGCTCCTGCTCTCTCCGGCGCTTGGCTTCTGCGGCCGCGGCAAGGTGGAAGCGCCCGAGCCGACCCGGGATTTCTCGTTCGACGCCGATTCACTCCCCGAGCTGCCCGCCCTCCCTTCCGGCACCATCGTCGCGCCGATAGCCCTCGACATGGAGTCGGCCATCAAGGCGCTGGAGAAGGAAGTGCCCAAGCGCTTCGGGGACATCGAGAAGCGCCTCCCGATCGCCGGCTCCCGGCGGCGCTCCTTTGCCTTCGAAGTGACCCGGAGCCCCTTCACGGTGGCCTTCAAGGCGGATACGGTGCTGCTCTCCGCGGTGCTCGCCTACAAGGGCCGCGGCTGGTACGATCCGCCGATCGGTCCCGATATAAACGGCGAATGCGGCACCAAGGGACCGCTTCCGCGGGCTCAGCTCCAGCTCCGGGTGGTTTCCCATTTGTCGCCCGACTGGCGGCTCAAGATCCGGACCCAGCGCGTGAACGTTGCCCCGCTCACCCAGACGGAACGGGACCAGTGCGAGGTTTCATTCCTGAACCTCGACGTGACCGGCAAGGTGATGACCGGCGCCGAAGCCGCGCTGCGCGGTGTGCTGCCGATCATCGAGCGCCAGCTGGGGCGCCTCGACGTGCGGTCGCCGCTGGAAAAAATCTGGGTGGACCTGCAACAGCCGATCCGGATCACGGACAGCCTCTGGCTGATACTCCAGCCCAGAGGCGTCTATCTCGGCACGGTCAAGGGCGCCAAAGAAACGGTTGGCGCCGAGGTGGGCATCCGTGCCACGCCGCGGATCATGAGCGGCCCCAAGCCGGTCATTGCGTCCATCCCCCTCCCCCCGCTCGAGGCGGTCCAAGAAACCGGGGGCTTCTCGATGCTGGTCGAAGGCACCTTCGACTATCGCGTGCTGAACGCGGTGCTTACCCAGAAGCTCAAAAACAAGCGGGTCCGGGCGGCGGGCGGCGAGCTGATCGTGAAGAAGGTGACAGTGTTCGGTGTGGGCCGCGGACGGTTGGCGCTGGGGCTCGACTTCTCCGGCACCGCTCAAGGCCGGGTCTGGTTCCAGGGAACGCCCCGCTACGATCCGGCCACGGGTATCGTCCAGGTTCCCGACCTCGATTTCGACGCGACCAGCGCCGGGATGCTGGTGCAGGGCGTGGCGTGGCTCAAGGGTGACGCGATCCGCGAATTCCTCCGGGCCCAGGCGACTTTCTCGACCACCGACGTGATGAAGCAGATCCAGGACCTGGCGGTCAAGGAGATGAACACCCAGCTGGCCCGAGGGGTGAAGCTCTCGACCGTCATCGACTCCTCGTCGCCTGCGGGGATGCAGGTCGGGCCGGCCCACATTCTGCTCCGGGCGCGGGCGTCCGGCACGGCCCGGCTGGATCTGGGCCCGGAGATCTTCGCGCCCAAGACCCCGGCGAACTAGCGCGCGGAAACCGTCGCTCCCTTCACCAGCGGAATAACCTCCTGGGCGAATCGCTCCATCTCCTCCAGCTGCGGGCTGAACTGCAGCAGCAGGAGATCGAGTCCCGCCGCCTCGAACTCCAGGATCCGCTCCGCAATCTGCTCCGGCGTTCCGATCAGTCCGCTGCGGAGCCCGCGATTGGACACCGAGTAGTCCTCCAGGCTCACCCGCTGATCGAGCCTGGTGTTGGCCACCCAGTCGGCGTAGTTGGCGTATCCAGCGGCGCTTTGCCGTACATCGGTGATCCGGGCCAGCTCGCGCTCCGCGTCGTGCTCAGTGGAGCGGCACACCACGTACCCCGCCGCGCCGAATCCCAGTGACGCCCGCTCCGGTGCTGTCGCGGCGCGGCGTGCGCTCATATCCGCCACTTTGGCCGCGATGCGGTCGGGTGGATCGCCGTGCATTACATAGGCGTCGCAGGTGCGGGCGATCAGCGACTTGGCGGCCTCCGACTCACCCCCGGCATAGATCGGCGGCCGCGGCCTGCGCACCGGCTTGGGCTCGAGCAACGCGTCGTCCACCGTGTAGTAGCGGCCGTGATAGCTGAAGCGGGGCCGGGTCCACATCCCGTCCACCACCTCGAGCCATTCGGTGGTCCGGTCATAGCGCTTGTCGTGCTCGTCGAAGGCGACACCGTAGCGGCGCGCCTCGTCGGCCCACCAGGATGAGACCACGTTGAGCGCCAGCCGTCCGTTGCTGATGTGGTCGATGTTGGCCGCCTGCTTGGCGAGCAGCGCGGGCGCGTGGAAGGTGGGCCGCACGGCCACCATGAGCTCGAGGCGGTAGGTCACCGCGGCCAGCGCCGAGGCGGTGGTCCACGCGTCGAGCGCGGGGGCATCGGGCCCCTTGATGTCGTTGAGGTTGAGCTCGGCGATCAGGGTGAGATCGAAGCCGATTTCCTCGCTCCGCCGCGCGAGGCGGGCGACGTAGTCCCACCGTGGCGCCATCCCCTCGTCGGCGACGTTGCGGAGCCAGCCGCCGAAGACCGGAAGCCAATAGCCGAAGCGCATGGTCAGCCCGCCTCTCCCTCGAGCCAGTCGACCAACTTGACGAAGGGATCGAAGCCGACGACGCGAGGTCCGTCGGCGACGAAGTTGGAAAGGGCGTTGACGTCATAGAAGTAGGGTTTGCCGTCGCGGGCGTCGATCAGGTACTCGATGCCGCCCACGTCGATCCGGGCCGCGCGGGCGATCGCCTCCACCGAGCGGATCAGCGCGTCGGGCGGCGTGTAGCCCTCGACTTTGAGCCCGTTCTTCGGCGCATCCACGGCGCAGGCGCCCCGCAGAAGCTCGGCGCCATCCACCGTCTGGCAGACGTCGGCGGGACAGAGGTTGAAGCTCTCGCCGGTGGGGTAGACCCGAATCGCATAGAGGTATTGCCCGCCCAGCACCTCGACCCGGACGATGCGGTCGGCCTCGGCAGGGACGTATTCCTGCAGCAGGGCCGTGTTGTCGATGCCCAGCTCGAGCCCGGTTTTCGCTGCCTCCTCGACCTCGCGGAGGTTTTCGAACCGCCGCACCCCCGCCCCACTTCCGCCGATGTTTGGTTTGATCACGATGGGAAATCGGAGTCCGCGCGACGCCGCGGGGGCATCTGCCGCACGCGAAATCACCCGCGACGCGGGGTACGGGAGTCCCAGCTCCCGGAGGATCGAGAGCTGCAACGATTTCGACGTCTCGACCGCGTACGCCTGGCTCCCGTTGATCACCCGGATGCCAAGCCGCTCAAGATGACCCAGGTAGGCCTGGACATAGAACACTGCGTGTCCTGCCTCCCGCAGGTACGCCGAAGGACTCATCCGGTTAAACACCAGGCCGTAAGGCGGCCTTGGCGAAGCCGGGTCGAACCAGTGGGTTCCGGCGCTGAGCCTCTTGTAGGGAATGCCCCGGTGATCCAGCTCCGCGAAGAGCGGCCGGAACCAGTCGGGGTGCTCGTAGAGGACCCCGAATGGGGCGCGGGTGGCAATGGTTGTCGTCATGCGATGCTCCAGTGGGTAGAAACGAAAAGCCGCGACGCTCTCTCGAGGGTCGCGGCCGATGGGGCTGCCTGGCTGATCGGGGGGACTTACGCTAATCCCGGCCCGCGCGCACGCACGCTCACCGCCCACGCCTCGGGGCGACACATGAGGTGACGGCTGGTACAGGTGCAGAGCGCGGCGGTCAGCATGGCTTCAAGATATTCGGGAATGCGCCGGGGGCAAGGAGCCGCGCAAGGCGGTACCTTGGAGCCGAATCGACCGGTCAAGGGTACGCATGCTCTCCCACGAGGCTCGCCGAAGGACGCTTAACGACATCGCCGAACACTACGACAGGTTTCGGCCAGGCTATCCCGACGCGATCACCGAGGATATCGTGTTGCTCGCCGGACTTCCCGAGCGGGGACAGATCCTGGAAATGGGGTGTGGGACGGGGCACGCGACGGCGCTCTTCGCACCGTGCGGCTATTCGATCACCGCGCTCGAGCCCAGTGCCGGAATGGCTTCGATCGCCCGCCGCCGGTTTGGGAGTTTCTCGAATGTTCGGGTGATCGAGACGACATTCGAAGCATGGGATCCCGGAACGGACCGATTCGACCTCGTCCTTGCCGCGTCGGCGATCCACTTCATCGAGCCCCAGCATCGATTCACAAAACCGGCGCGCCTGCTCCGGCCGGGGGGCGCGCTTGCCGTGATGTGGCACGACCGGGATCCCGGCACCTCTGAGCTGCACCGCAGGGTGGAGGAAGCGTATGCGCTGCACGCGCCCTCGTTCGAGTACCCGAATGACATGCAGGGGCTGGAGGGGGACCTTGACGATAGCGGCCGCTACCAGGAGGTCTACGTGCGGCGGTACCGATGGAGCCGGGAGTATCGCGAGGAGGAGTTCCTCGGTTACCTCGATTCGTACTCCACCCACCGGTTGTTGCCGCCGGCCGAGCGGTCGGCTCTGTACGACGCGATCGGCAAGGCGATCCGGCAGGCCGGCGGCTCCATTGAACAAGACTTCACGACACGGCTCTGGGTGACGCGGAGGCGGTAAGCGGTACGCCGTGAGCGGTTGCTCGTGACTACACCTTGCTGGTCTTCCAGCGGCCGCGGCGGAACAACACCGCACTGGCGACGGCCAGGGTCGAAAACGCTACGGCGATGGCGATGGACACGCCGGTGGGACCCATCCCGACTACCTTGGACAGAATGTAGGCCAGCGGAATCTCCCAGAGCCAGAAGCAGAAGAGGTTGAGCAGCGTCGGAGTCCAGGTGTCGCCGGCGCCGTTGAAGGAGCTGGTGAGCACCATGCCGTAGGCGTAGAACAGGAATCCGGCGCTCACGATGCGCAGCTGCTCGACCCCGTAGCCATAGACCACGGGATCGGTGGTGAAGAATCCGATCAGCGTCGGCGCGAAGATCACGAAGAGCAGACCGATGCTGCCCATGAAGTACAGGTTGTAGAGCCCGGCCCGCCACACCGCCTCCTCGGCACGCTCCGGCTTTCCGGCGCCCAGGGACTGACCCACCATGGTCGCGGCGGCGTTGGCCATGCCCCAGGCGGGCAGGATCGCAAAGATGATCACCCGCATGGCTACGGTGTAGCCGGCCAGGGCCTGGCTCCCGAACGTGGAGACCACCCGCACCAGGCCGACCCAGCTGGTAGTGCCGATCAAGATCTGGAAGATGCCGGTGCCGGACAGCTTGAGCAGCCGCCCCAGCAGCTCGAAATCGAAACGAAGATGCTCTTTCCGGATGACGAAGCGGTTGTCCCGCCCGGAGAGACGATGGAACTGGTACACCACGCCCATCCCGCGGCCGACGGTGGTCGCGACCGCGGCGCCGGTGACGCCCAGCTCCGGAAAGGGCCCGATCCCGAAGATCAGGAGGGGGTCCAGGATGATGTTGCAGATGTTGGCGACCCAGAGCGAGCGCATCGCGATGGTCGCATCGCCGGCGCCGCGGAAGATCGCGTTGATGAGGAAGAGCAGTAGGATGACGAAGTTGCCGGAGAACATGATGCGGGCATAGCCCGAGCCCGCCGAAACGACGCCGGGCGACGCGCCCATCAGCCGCAGGAGGTCGGGCGCGAAGACGCCGCCCACCAGCGCGATGGGGATGGCCACCAGCACGCCGAGGATGATGGCCTGGACCGCGGCGCGGGCGGCCCCGTCGGGATTCTTCTCGCCGATGCGGCGGGCCACCGTGGCGGTGGCGCCGATGCCCAGCCCCATCCCCAGGGCGAAGATGGTGCTGAACATCGCCTCGGTGAGGCCGACGGTGGCGATGGCGTCGGCGCCGAGGCGGCCGACCCAGAAGACGTTGACGACAGCGAAGACCGACTCGAGCGCCACCTCGAGCACCATGGGCACCGCGAGCAGCAGAAGCGCCCGGCCGATCGGGCCGGCGGTATAGTCGTGCCGGTGGGCGCCGCGCACCGCTTCCTTGACCGCCGCCCACACAGTGGGCGGCGGCGGCTCGGGTGGTGCGG
>JAXIPC010000150.1:0-17952 GCA_045403135.1 Gemmatimonadales bacterium
CGAGCGGGTCCAGGCCGAGCAGCCCGCGCTCGTCATCCTCGATCTCATGATGCCGGAAATGGATGGTTTCGAGTTTCTCGACGGGCTCCGGGCCCGTCCCGCCGCGGAAGCGCCTGACGTGGTCGTCATCACCGCAAAGGAACTGACTGAGGACGACCGGCGGCGGCTGAATGGTGGAGTCTCGCGGGTCTTGCAGAAGGGCGGGCGGAGCAGCGATGACCTGGTCGCGGAAGTCCGTCATCGTGTTGCCGCGCAGGGAGGTCGCCGATGACCGGGAACCCGGTACCGGATGGTCCCCATCCGGGTGTGATGCGCTCGGCGCTCCTTCGCTTGAGCACGCGTATCGCCGAATCGCAGGATGAGGAGCTCATTTGCCAGGGTGTCGCCGAGGGGCTGATGCACCCGGTCTTCGGGTTCGACGGCGTGGGCATCTTCCTCGCAGGAAGCGAATCGTTCGAGCCCGCCCTCAAGGCCAGCGCGGGGCGTTTCGGCCGGGACCGCGCGGAAGTCTCCGAGCTTCGGATCCCGCTCCGGGTGGATCAGAGCGCGATCGGTGAGCTGGTGGTCCAGCGGGGAGGTGGCGGCGCATTCAACCAGGGCGATCTCGAGATCCTTGCTGCCGCGACCACCCAGGCGAGCATTGCCATCGGTCGGGTCCGGCTGCTGGCGGCGGAGCGCCGGCGCACCTCTGAGCAGCGCGCCCTGCTCGATACCCTGGCGGATCTCTCCAGCGAGCTGCAGCTCGATGGGCTCCTCGAGGCGGTGCTGAGCCGGGCCGTCAGCCTCCTCGGCGTCACCGGCGGAGAGCTCGCCGTGTACGACGAGGAGCGTGACGAGCTGGTCATCGTCGCGGCCCAGGGCATCGGCAAGGAGTCCATCGGAACCCGGATGCGCCGGAGCGACGGTGGTATGGGCCACGTCGCCACCACCCACGAGCCGCTAATCATCCCGAACTATCAGCAGTGGTCGGGACGCTCACAGCAGTACACCCACAGCACCATCCAGGCGGTCGCGGTGGTGCCCCTCCTCGTTGGATCCCGCCTCGTCGGCGCGATCGCCGCGGTGCACTCGGATCCCGCCCGCAAGCTCGGGGAGGCCGATCTGCGCCTGCTCAATCTCTTTGCCGCCCAGGCCGCGATCGCGATCGAGAATGCCCGGCTCTACACCGCCGAGCGGGAGCGCGCCACCGAGCAGCAGGCCCTGCTCGACACCCTGGCGGATCTCTCGGGCGAGCTCAAGCTGTCCCGCCTCCTGACCGCCGTCCTGGAGCGCGCGACCACCCTCCTCGACGTGACGGGCGGTGAGCTGGCGATCTACGACGAGGAGACCCGGGAGCTGGTGATCCAGGCGAGCAATTTGCCGGTGAGCGCGGTCGGGACCAGGATGCGCATCGGCGAAGGCGCGATGGGTCGCGTCGCCCAGACCCATGAGCCGCTGATCATTCCCCGGTACCAGGAGTGGGAGGGGCGCTCGGACCGCTACACCGAAAACACGATTCAGTCGGTCATGGCGGCTCCCCTGCTGATCGGCAAACGGCTCGTGGGGGCCATCGCAAGCGTCCACGATGACCCGACCCGGCATTTCGGGGAACGGGAGCTCCGCCGGCTCACCATGTTTGCGCCCCAGGCGGCCATCGCGATCGAGAACGCCCGTCTCTTCACCGCGGAACACCATCGAGCCGAGGAACAGGACGCCCTGCTGGACACCCTGACTGATCTGGCCGGCGAGCTGGAGCTGTCCAAGGCGCTCGAGAGGGTGCTCGGACGCGCCGTGTCGCTCCTCGGGGTGACCGGCGGTGAGCTGGCGACCTGGGACGAGACCCGCCGCGAGCTGGTGGTGGTGGCCAGCAACAACATGGAGACCAACGCCGTCGGTGCCCGAATGAAGGCGGGGGAAGGCGCGATGGGCCGCGTGGCCGAGACCCACGAGCCGCTGATTATCCCCCGCTATCAGGAATGGGCGGGTCGCTCCGACCAGTACACCCAGAGTACCGTCCAGTCGGTGATGGTCACGCCGCTCCTGATCGGGAGCCGTCTGGTCGGCGCGATCGCGAGCGTGCACTCCGATCCGGAGCGCATTTTCGGGCCGCAGGACTTGCGGCTGCTTCAGCTCTTCGCGCCGCAGGCGGCAATCGCCATCGAGAACGCACGCCTGTTCGACTCGGCGCAGCGGTATCACGAGGCGCTGGTTCGGAACAACCCGGTCGCGATCGTCAACGTCGATCTCGAGGACGCCATCACGTCGTGCAACCCGGCGTTCGAGAGCCTCTTCGGCTACGCGGAGACCGAAGTCATCGGTCGCAACCTCGACGAGCTCCTTACGACCGACGAAACCCTGCAGGAGGCCCGGGCCTACAGCAAACAGACCGCGGCCGGAGGCAAGGCCGCCGGTACCGGCCGCCGCCGCTGCAAGGACGGCCGGCTCGTGGACGTCGAGCTCCTCTCCGTGCCGGTAGTCGTGGCCGGCGAACGGGTCGGCATGATGGCGCTCTATCACGACGTCACCGAGCTCCTGAAGGCGCGCCGCGAGGCCGAAGCCGCCAATTCCGCCAAGAGCGCGTTCCTCGCGAGCATGAGTCACGAGCTGCGCACCCCGCTGAACGCGATCATCGGCTACAGCGAGATGCTCGAGGAGGATGCCGTCGAGCGGGGGCAGCCCGACTCGGTTTCCGATCTGCAGAAGATCCGGGCCGCGGGCAAGCATCTCCTCGCCCTGATCAATGACGTGCTGGACCTTTCCAAGATCGAGGCCGGCAAGCTGGACCTGTATCTGGAGACGTTCGATCTCCGGCAGGCGGTGACCGATGTCGCCACCACCGTGGAGCCGCTGATCGCGCGAAACCAGAACCGGCTGGTGGTCGACTGTGCCCCCGATCTCGGGATGGTGCACTCCGACCTGACCCGGGTGCGCCAGGTGCTGCTGAACCTCCTCTCCAACGCCTCCAAGTTCACCGAGGGCGGCATCATCACCCTCGCCACCGAGCGGAGCGGCGCCCACATCGTTTTCCGGGTCAGCGATTCCGGTATCGGGATGACACCGGAGCAGCTGACCCGGCTCTTCGAGCCGTTCTCCCAGGCCGAGACCTCCACCAGCAAGAAGTACGGCGGCACCGGCCTCGGCCTGGCAATCACCCGGCGATTCTGCGAGCTCATGCGTGGGGAGATTTCCGTCGCGAGTGAGCCGGGCAAGGGCACCACCTTCACGGTCCGGCTACCGGACGATTCGGCCCGTCCGGCCGAGGCGGTGGCCGAAGCGGCGCCCGGGGCGCGGGGTGCGGGAACGGTGTTGGTGATCGATGATGATGCGGCGGCCCGGAATATCACCCGGCGGGTCCTGTCTCGCGAAGGCTATGGCGTCGTGGAAGCGGCCGACGGAGAGACCGGACTCCGTCTCGCGAAGGAGCTTCATCCTGATCTCATCACGCTCGACATCCTCATGCCCGGGATGGATGGCTGGACGGTCTTGGCGGGGCTCAAGGCCGACCCGGCACTCACCGCGATCCCGGTGATCCTCCAGACGATTCTCGAGGATCGCAACATGGGATTCGCGCTGGGCGCCTCGGAGTACCTGACCAAGCCGATCGACCGGAAGCGGCTCGCCGCCCTGGTGAAACGGTATGTGCCGAGCCCGAGCGCGGGTCCGGTGCTCGTCGTGGAGGACGACGCGCCCACGCGCGCGCTTCTGGAGCGCGCGCTCACCAAGGCGGGGTGGATCGTCGCCGAGGCGGAGAACGGGCGCGTGGCGCTCCAGCGGATTGCGGAGTCCCGCCCCGCCCTGGTGCTTTTGGACCTCATGATGCCGGAGATGGACGGCTTCGAGTTCATCGATGTGCTGCGCCGGGACAAGACCCGACGGGACATTCCGGTCGTCGTGATCACGGCAAAGACCCTGACCGACGCCGACCGGCGCCGCTTGAACGGCGGGGTGGAGCGCGTGGTGCAGAAGCACGCCCTCGATGCGGAAGCGCTGCTCGCCGAGGTGCGGGCCCTGGTGGGCGCCCGATGACCCGGAAATCCAACGGCCACGCCGCGCGCCGGCAGGCGGCGCTGCTCCGGCTCTCGGCCGAGATCGCCGCGGCGCCGAACGAGGAGGAGATCTGCCGGGCGGTCGTGAACGGACTCCGCGACCCGGCGCTGGGATACGACTTCCTCGGCCTCTTTCTGGTGGACGAACCGACCGGCGACCGGGTGCTCCGCGCCACCGTGGGGTGGCCCGGCGTCTCACCCGGGCTGCACCTCCGAGCGGGAGAGGGGTTGAGCGAGCGGCCGCTGCAGGACGGCCGCCTGCACTACTCGCCCCGGGTCTCGCGGGAGGCGCACTACGCCCCCAGCCTGAGCAGCGGCTCGGAGGTGGACGTGCCGCTCAACCTGGGCGACCGGGTGTTCGGGGTCCTGGTGGTTGAAAGCGCCGAGCCGGACGCGTTCGGCCCGAACGACTTCGAGATCCTCACCGCGGCCGCCACCCAGGCGAGTATCGCGATCGGACGGGCGCGCTCGCTTGCGGCGGAGCGCCGACGCGCCGACGAGCAGCAGGCGCTGCTCGATACGCTGGCCGACCTCTCGGGCGAGCTCGAGCTCAGCAAGCTGCTTCAGGCCGTGCTCCGACGCGCCACCACCCTGCTCGGGGTGAGCGGCGGCGAGCTGGCGATCTACGACGAAGCGCGGAAGGAGCTCGAGATCGTGGCCAGCCACCAGATCGGCGTGGATTCCACCGGCACCCGTCTTTCGCTCGGTGAGGGAGCCATGGGCCATGTGGCGACAACGCGGGAGCCGATCTGCATCGCGGAGTACCAGGAATGGCTGGGCCGGTCGGGCAAGTACTCCGGCGTGGAAGTTCACTCCGTGATGGCGGCCCCGCTCCTCATCGGACACCGCCTGGTGGGCGCCTTCGCCTGCGTCCACGATGATCCGGCGCGGAAGTTCGGGCCGGACGACCTGCGCCTGCTCAATTTGTTCGCACCCCAGGCCGCCGTCGCCATCGAGAACGCGCGGCTGTACACCGCCGCCCAGCGCCAGAAACAGTATTTCGAGGACCTCGTCCTCAACAGCCCGGTGGCGATCGTCACCCTCGACACCCGGCACGACATCGTCTCCTGCAATCCCGCGTTCGAAGAACTGTACGGCTATCGCCAGGACGAGGTCATCGGCCGGAATCTCGACGACCTGATATCGACGGCGACGACCCGATCGGAAGCGGTGGCCATCACCCAGCATGTCCTGCAGGAAGGCGCCATGCGGAGCATCGGCCGCCGGCGCCGCAAAGACGGCACCCTCGTGGACGTGGAAGTCCTCGGTGTCCCGGTGCTGGTGGAGGGCAAGCTGGTGGGACTGATGGGACTCTACCACGATATCACCGAGCTCTCGCGCGCCCGGCAGGCGGCCGAAGAGGCAAACAGCGCCAAGAGCCAGTTCCTCGCGAACATGAGCCACGAGCTCCGCACCCCGCTCAACGCGATCATCGGCTACAGCGAAATGCTCGAAGAAGAGGTCGCGGACATCGGGCACGACGAGCTGGCGCCCGACCTCCGGAAGATCCGCTCGGCGGGCCGGCACCTCCTGGCCCTGATCAACGACATCCTAGACCTCTCCAAGATCGAGGCCGGGAAAACGGAGCTCTTCCTCGAAGACTTCGAGATCGGCGCCATGGTGGATGACGTGGTGACGACGATCCGGCCGCTGGTAGGCAAGAATGCCAACCGCCTGGTCGTTCACTCGGACGCTCTGGGCAAGATGCACGGAGATCTCACCAAGATCCGCCAGATGCTGCTCAATCTGCTCTCGAATGCCTGCAAGTTCGCCGAGCACGGGACCATCACCCTGGACGTCGGGCGCGGTCCAGGTGGGGCAGGCACCGATGACATCTGCTTTCGGGTGTCTGATTCGGGCATCGGCATGACGCCGGCGCAGATGGCGCGGCTCTTCGAGGCCTTCGCGCAGGCCGAGTCGTCCACCAGCAAGAAGTACGGAGGCACCGGGCTCGGCCTCGCGATCACCCGGCAGTTCGCCCGCATGATGGGCGGAGACGTGACCGTCGACAGCGAGCCGGGCAAGGGTTCCACGTTCACCATCCGCCTCCCGGCTCGGACCCGGCCCGTGGCCGAAAGCGTCGCCGTCGCGGCCGGGTCGGGCCAGGCGGGGACGGTGATCGTCATCGACGACAGCGAACAGGCGCGCGAGCTCATCCGGCGCGTTCTGGTCGCCGAAGGATTTCGGGTGGTGGAGGCCGCGAGCGGGGAGGCGGGTCTCGCGCTCGCGCGCCAGGCGCCTCCCGACGTGATCACCCTCGATGTGCTCATGCCCGGCATGGACGGGTGGGCGGTCCTCGCCGCGCTCAAGGCCGACCCGGCGCTCGCCGGCGTTCCGGTCATCATGCTCACCATGCTCGACGACCGGAATCTCGGGTTCGCGCTCGGGGCCGCCGAATTCATGACCAAGCCGATCGACCGCGACCGCCTGCGCACACTGCTCGAACGCTACCGGCTCGCGGGGCCGGGCGGCGTGCTCGTGGTCGAGGACGACCCTCCCACGCGCGAGCTGCTCCGCCGGCTGCTCGAGGCGGACGGCTGGTCGGTGATGGAGGCGGAAAACGGCCGCGCCGGGCTCGCCGTCCTGGAGCGCGCCGTGCCTTCCCTCATCCTGCTCGATCTCATGATGCCGGTGATGGACGGGTGCCAGTTCGCCGCGGAGCTCCGGAAGCATGAGGCGTGGCGTGGCATCCCGGTCATTGTCATCACCGCGAAGGACCTGACGGCGGAGGACCGACGCGCGCTCAACGGCGATGTCCAGGGCGTCCTGCAAAAGGGCGCCTTCAACCGCGAAGAGCTGTTGCACGAGATTCACCACCTGATCGGCGCCACCGTCACCGGTCGCCAGCACACGAGGTAGCGAATGCCGAAGATCCTCCTGGTGGAAGACAACGAGATGAATCGCGACATGCTCTCGCGGCGCCTGGCCCGCAAGGGATACGAGGTGGCCCTCGCGATGGACGGGTTACAGGGCGTGGCGATGGCGACCGCCGGCGGGTACGACTTGATCCTGATGGACATGAGTCTCCCCGAGCTCGACGGCTGGGAGGCGACCCGACGCGTCCGGCAGGCCGAGGGCGAACACCGGGTCCCGATCATCGCGTTGACCGCGCACGCCATGTCGGGTGACCGCGAGAAGGCGATGGCCGCCGGCTGCGACGACTATGACACCAAGCCGGTGGAGCTCGAGCGCCTGCTCGGCAAGATCGAAGCCCTGCTCGGGAAGCAGGCATGAGCGGACTGACCACGCCCGAGGCGGTCGCGGAGCTCCGTCACGAGCTGCGCACACCGCTCAATCTCATCATCGGGTACTGCGAGATGCTGCTCGAGGACGCGACCGACGCGGCGCAGCGCACCCCGCTGGAGCAGACGCTGGCGGCGGGCCGGGATGTCCTCGAGCGGATCAACGCGACGGTGCCGCCGACCCGGGGGGAAATCAGCGAGGCGGATTTTGCCGCGCTGCGCGACGCCTTGCGTGAGCCGCAGGGGAGGATCGTGACCGCGACGAGCGCCTTGCTCGCCGCGGACGGGGTGATCGATCCCCAGTTCGAGCGGGACGTGCGGCGGATCCGGAGCTCCGCCGAGCGGCTGCTCACCGTCGAGCTGCCGACCGGCCGGAGCCCGAATCATGTCGCGGTCACCACCGAGCATCCGTCGGCCGGCGCCTTCGCCGGTCCGGCGGTCCAGCCGGCGCACATCCTCGTGGTGGACGACCAGGAAGACAATCGCGCGGTGCTGGAGCGGCGGCTCCGGCGGCAGGGCCATACGGTCGTTTCAGCTGCGGGCGGTCTCTCGGCCCTGGAGCTGCTCGGGCGGGAGCGGTTCGACCTGGTGCTGCTCGATGTGCTGATGCCCGATCTCGACGGCCTCGCCGTGCTCGAGCGCATCAAGGCCGGTCAGGCCACCCGCGATATCCCGGTGATCATGATTTCGGCCCTCGACGATACCGCGAGTGTGGTGCGCTGCATCGAGCGCGGCGCCGAGGATCACCTCCCCAAGCCGTTCGATCCGGTGCTGCTCCGGGCCCGGATCGGCGCCTGCCTCGAGAAAAAGCGGCTCCGCGATGTCGAGCTCGAGTACCTCCGGGAAGTGAGCCTGGTGATCCAGGCGGCGACGGCGGTGGAGGCCGGGTCCTACGAAAACGGCACCCTGGCCCAGGTGGCCCAGCGGGGCGACGAGCTGGGGAGGCTGGCCCGGGTGTTCGACACCATGGCCAATCAGGTGCGCGCCCGGGAGGACCGGCTGAAGGAGCAGGTCGCCGCGCTGCGGCGGGAGATCGGGGAGGCCCGGCAAACCACCAAGCAATCCGCCCCCCGCGGAGCGCTCAGCCTTCCCACCGGCGAGCTGTTCGCCGGGCGGTTCGAAGTCCTCGATGAGATCGGCAGCGGCGGCATGGGCATGGTCTACCGCGCCCTCGACCGCGAGCTGGGCGACCAGGTCGCCATCAAGACGCTCCGGCCCGAGCTGCTTCAGGACCCCACGCTGGTCGAGCGCTTCAAATCCGAGATCCGCCTGGCCCGGCACATCTCGAGCAAGCACGTCGTCCGAACCCACGATATCGGGGAGCGGGACGGCGTGTACTATCTGACGATGGAATATGTCGAGGGCATCACGGTCCGCGAGCTGCTCGACACCCGAGGGCGTCTCGGCGTTGCGCCCACGCTGGCCATCGCGAGCCAGCTCGCCCAGTCGCTGGTGGCCGCCCACGAGCAGGGCGTCATCCATCGCGACATCAAGCCGCAGAACCTCCTCCTGGATGCCGCCGGGGTCCTCAAGGTGATGGATTTCGGGGTGGCCCGCCTCGCGGGTGGGGGAGGCGTCAACCTCACCGAGGTGGGAATGCTGGTGGGCACGCCGTCGTACATGGCGCCGGAGCAGATGCTGGGAGAGGCCTTCGACGAGCGAATCGACCTCTACGCGACGGGAGTGGTGCTCTTCGAGTGCCTCCTCGGGCGGCTCCCCCACGAGGCGAATTCGGCGGTCGCGCTCATCGCACGGGTGCTGCGCGATCAGCCTCCGGCGCCCGCAACGGTCGATCCGGAAATCCCGGCCGCACTCTCCGATCTGGTGCTGCGGCTCCTCGCGAAAGATCCGGCCCAGCGACCCGCGAATGCCGCGGAGCTGGTGCATCTCCTTTCTGGTCTCTCCTGATTCAGGGTGTCGGGCGCGGCGTTCGGGGAATCTTCTTCTCCCGCATCGCCGCGTGCCACGCGAAGGTCGCGAGCACGATTGCGTTCTGCTGCAGCTCGGAGGTCTTGACCCGGTCGGCAAAGTCCATGTTGGTGTGGTGCTCGCGAGTATCGTAGTCGACGTAGTCCTGCAATGAGTTGAACCCCGGCAGCCCCAGCGCCGTGAAGGCCAGGTGATCGGTGTTGCCGATCTTCGCCATGACGTTGCGTCGCGCGCCCAGGTCCTTGAGCGGTTCCAGCCACGTGTCGAAGATGGACTTGGCGTCGGCGTTCTCTTCCATGTACCAGCCGAAGATCGGCCCGCTGCCCGGATCGCTGTTGAGGTAGACCGCGAGCTTGTCCCGGGCGCCGGCGTTCGGCTCGCCGGCATAGTGCCGCGCGGCATAGGCGCGCGAGCCCAGCAGTCCCTCCTCTTCGCCGCCCCATAAGGCCATCCGAATGGTGCGGCGGGGCCGGACCCCGGTAGCTTCGAGAATGCGCATCGCCTCGATCAGCGCGGCGGAGGCATCCGCGTTGTCGGTCGCTCCAGTCGCCGAGTGCCAGGAATCGAGATGGGAGCCGAGCAGGACGACCTCGTCCTTGAGCGCGGGGTCGGTGCCGGAAATTTCGGCGATGACGTTGTAG
Organism: Gemmatimonadales bacterium; assembly: GCA_045403135.1. Lineage (GTDB taxonomy): Bacteria > Gemmatimonadota > Gemmatimonadetes > Gemmatimonadales > GWC2-71-9 > JABFSM01. The sequence goes on from JAXIPC010000150.1 coordinate 9,838, forward strand.
CCGTTGGTGTCCGCGGTGAAGTACCAGGTGTCCACCCGCGCCCGGAGCTTGACCGGCGCCCCGGCATTGAGTGCGTTCACGATCATGTTGTAGTGCTCGGCCGCGAGGATCACCGACGGCGCCGCGTCATCCGGTGTGGTGCGGCTGCCCAGCACGAACATCGTCCCGTGCTGGCCCTGAGTGGGCCGGAGCACCAGGCCGGCGCCCACCTCGCGCATCACCCGCGCCCTGCTCTGATTGGCCAGCGGGCCGGCGGCGTTGAGGAAGGGCGGCGCGCCGATCGGCACCGGCTGATCGCTCAGGCTCGGCTCCACCCGGTCCTTGACGATGAACTCGGCCTGGGGCTTCGTGAGCAGGACAATGGCGCCCTTGAGGTCCGCGGCGCGGGCCCGTACCGCGGTGGAGTCGGCCAGATCGCCCAGATATACCGGCCTGGCCAGCAGCTCACCCTTGGTAGAGGGCGTCCAGGCCTCGGCGAACCCGATCAGCGGGAAGTAGTACGGCTCCACCATCTCGAGAATCAGCTTCTCGAGACCCCAGCCGCGCCCGAAGGGCCAGCTCTCCTGGTGCACCGCGGACAGCCCGTAGCTCTTGAGCTGGGCCTCGGCCCAGTCCGCTGCCTGCTTGAAGGCCGGACTGCCGGTGAGCCGTGGACCGATGACGTTGGTGAGATGATTGAAGGTCGCGGCGACTTTGGAGCGGTTTTGGCCTTCGTCCTTGAGCTTCGCGATCACCGCGCGGTCCACCGGCTCCTGGGCCGCGGCGGTTGAAATCCCAAGCAGGAGAGCGAGGCAGACGAGCTTCACGGGGCACCGATCATTGAGGACGAGATGGTGGTGGCTTCGCCCCAAGCTACGATGGCGGACAGTCCCGCGCTATCGTAGGTTGCCGGTACCATCGACCATGGAGGCCCCATGACTCAGCGTCCTGGCTGGCGGCCGGAACACACCCTCACGACCGCCCTGCTCGTCCTCATCGGGGCCTTCCTCGTCGCGGCAGTGGTGGTCGTCATCGGAGTGACGGGAGGACGACCGATCGGCCAAGTCGCCCGCTCCGGTCTCGTGATCGTCGCGGGAGGCGTCGTGGCGGCGCTGGCGATCGGCGCCTATGGCAGGAAGCTCCGGCGCAGCCGGAGGCCCGAGTGGCTGGAAACGCAGGCGTGGCAGAGCGGCCTCCAGGAGAAGCTGGAGCAGGACCGGAAGCGGCGAGAAGAGGGGAAGGCGGGGAAGGGGGAAGGGCAGTCCCCTCTCACCTGATCTTGCGGGCACGCATCGGCCACGACGGATGGCGCCGCAGATTGACCCATTGGATTCTGCCGGTACGGTCGCGCCGGAAGACCATGCGCGACTCTCGGGGCCAATCGGGACCGAAGAACACATCCACTGACTCCGGCACCACCCGGCCGAGAGGGAGGAAGCCGGTGAATTCGAGGCCGCCCTCTGCACGGCGAACATGCAAGACCTCGCCGGCCGGAAGCCGATAGTCTCCCACGTATTCCTCGAGCGCCTTCGTGGGCAGCTGAATAGCCGCACGCTCGGGCGGGGCGAGAGCCGGCCGTACGATCGCGGCGATCCGGTGCCCGACCATCACCGGTTCCAGCGATGTCGAGTTCGCCAGCACGATCACGGTCAGCGAGTCCTTCTGGTAGCGGCCCATGTAGGTACGGAATCCCCAGCCGCCTCCATCGTGCTCGACCAGCCGGCGCCCGCGCTCATCATCGAGAAACCAGCCGAAGCCGTATGTCGCGTGCGAGGCGTCGTTCAGCAGAACCGGTGACCACATGATCTGCTTCGTGGAATCGCTGAACAGCGTGTTGCCACGGAGCACGGCATCCCACTTTGCGAGGTCCAGCACGGAAAGAAGGACCGAGCCGTCCGCCGTCGTGTTCCAGCCGGGCCCGACCACTTCCCTGTTTTCGAGGTGTCCATCGACTACCCGATAGCCGGCGGCACGATGCGGAATGATCTCCGGGTAGCCGATCACGCGTGCCGTCTCCATCCCCGCGGGTCTGAACACCCGCTTCTGCAGAAACTCGCTCCAATGCGCGCCGGTAATGGACCGAAGGATCATCCCGAGGAGCACGTAGCCCGAGTTGCTGTACAACCACTCCTCGCCGGGCGCGAAGAGCAGCGGTCCTCGGGCAAACGTCTGGAGCAGCTGCTCCTCCGAATAATCCAGCCGGAGGTTCAGGGTCGAATCCTCCTCGTAATCAGGAATGCCCGAGGTGTGCGTGAGCAGGTGCCGGATCGTGATGCCGCGCCACGCAGCGGGCGCACCTTTGATATATCGATGGATCGGGTCGTTCAGATCGAGCCTGCCATCCTGCATGAGCAGCAGGATACCGGCCGCGGTGAAAGTCTTGCCGAGCGATGCGGATTCGAAAACGGTCTGCGTCGTCACGGGCACGTCGTGCTCGACGTTGGCCAGCCCGAACCCCTTCAGGGTCAGGATGCGGCCGCCCTCCAGGATGCCCAGCGCAAGCCCCGGAACCTGCCGATCGCGCATGTATCGCACGATCCAGGCCTCGGCCGTATCGGCTTGGGCGACGAGACGGTGGGTGCGTCCCAACAGAGGCAGCAGAAGCGCTGCCCAGCACAGCCCCATGAGTCTTGAAGGATGCATACGCAACCCTAGAGCGGCTTGAACCAGAGGTTTCGGAACTCGATCCGCATGGACGGCCCGGCATGAATCTGCAGGCCGAGCAATCCTTCGCTTGCCCGTCCCTGCTCGTCGTCATCGATCAGCGCGCTCATGACCCGGCCATTGACCAGCTGGATGATCTGGTTCCCCCGGGCGATGATGTGCAACGCATCCCAGTCGTCGGGTTTGAGCAACGCCTTCAATCCGGCATCGTCGCCCAGGGATCCGATTGGTTGCTTGCCGCCAGCCGCGGTACCTCGCATCCGCACCAGGGCACCGCGCAGCGCCAGAAACCCGCGACCCTTCTCCTCGTAGATCTGGCCCGAGTAGCGGTTGGCGCCGTCGAGATCGGCCTGGTACCCCTTCATCACCCAGGGTCCCAGGTTGCTCACGACCGTGCTGCGGTACTGGACCCCGCTGTTGGCGTCCGGGGTCAGCCGGTACTCCAGCTTGAGCTCGAAATCCCGGGTGGTACCGCCCCGCCAGATCAGAAAGCTGTTTTGCATCAGTCGCCGGTCCGGCGTGCTCTGGCCCACGATCTTGCCGTCTTCGACCCGCCAGAACGCGGTGTCTCCCTCCCAGTGGTTCAGCGTCTTGCCGTCGAAGATCGCCACGAAGCCATCGGCATCTTGCGACGGCGGCGGCAGCGGGGGGACGGCTCCGCGGGAGAGCAGATAGGCGACCAGGTCCTGAATCTCTTCCGGCTGCAGGCCGTTGAGCAGCCCGGGCGGCATCATGGAGACCTTGGCGTGCTCGATGGAATCGATGTCCGATCGCAGGATGCGGGTGAACTTGCCGGGATCGAGCATGTCCTCGACCACCTGCACCACCGGGCCGTTGAGGTTCGCCACTCGGCCCCGGACCACTGCGCCGTCCTTCTTGCGAATGACGATCGCGGCATACTGATCGCTGATCACCTTGCTCGGCTCGACGATCGCTTCGATCAGATCATGGACGTTGAAGCGGCCGGCCACGCCGGTCAGGTCGGGCCCCACCGAGCCGCCCTCGTCGCGGAAGCGGTGGCAGGCGGCGCACGCCACCTCGCCGAACAGCCGGTGACCGCGCTCCAGATCGCGCTGACCATTGAGGCCGCGTTCCACGATCGGCACCAGCTCGCTCACGGTCCACGCCTTGACCAGCGGCCGGGCCGCTAATGTGGTCTGGGGCGAGCGCGACTCCGGGCGCAGATCGAGCACAGGCTTGAGCGCGAGCTTCTCGTCCTCGCTCAGATTCATGACCGCTTCGCGTTTGATCGTGTTCAGCGCACGGACAAAGGTGTTGCCGCCTCGGTAACCCGCGGCGGTGGTGACGAACCAGCGGAAGTACTCCTCCCGCAATGGCTGGGTCCAGCCGGCCTTGAGTGCCCGCAGCGCCAGCGCGTACTCGATCTGTTCCTCCTGGGTGACGGCCTTGCGGAACAGCGCCATCCCCTGCTGCGCCACGGCAGGAGATTGCAGGTAGACCAGCAGATTGACGAGCTGGATGTTGAGGTCGCGGGTCTCGGCCGGCAGCAGGGGCTCGAAGCGAGCAATCAGGCGCTGGCGGGCTGCTGCGTCGGGCGGGGCCAGCCGCGTGAACGCCAACGAATAGGCCCGCAACAGGTCGAGCCGGTCGCCGGCGCCGAGCGCCGGCCAGCCGATGCGGTCCAGCGCGACGAGCATTCGGATTTGCAGCGCGGAGTCGGGCGCCGGAGTTCTGGCGTCACGATGCCAGATGTCCTTGCCGCTGACCCGGGCCAGCGCCACCAGCGCGGCAATCGCCCGGCGCGGCTCCGGTTCGCTCAGGACCTTCTCGCGCCAGCCTGCCGGATCCTGCCACTCGAGCGCCGTTCGGGCCGCGAATCGGATCGCCCGATCCGCGTCGGCCAGGTACGGCCACAGCGTCGCCACCGCCTGCGAATCGGCTCGGCCGTGGAATTGCTCGAGCCGCGCTCGCAGCGCGCGGTTGGCACTCGAGCTCGTATCCGGCTTGCTGGGAGCGGTCGACTCTTTCCCCACGTAGGTCAGGCGATAGAGCGCCGACTGGCTCTCCCGGCCGCCCACCGCGAAATACATCGCCCCATCCTTCGGGTTGATGACGAGATCCGTCACTGCCAGGGGCTGGCCGCTGAGGAACTCTTCGATCGCGCCGGTGTAGCTCGCGCCGGATGGCGAGAGGTGGATGGCGCGAATCTTTCCGAAGCTCCAGTCGGCGACGAAGAAGGCTTCCTGATACCTCGCCGGAAACTTCGCACCGTAACCGAAGCTGACTCCCGTCGGGGACCCGGGACCGACGTTCACCACGGGGCCGAAGCTGTCGAGGAAGTACTCCGGCCACTTGCCCGAGCCGTTGCGGAAGCCGAACTCCGCGCCGCTGATGACGTGGTTGATCCGGGTCGGCCGGTACCAGGGGGCCCCGATGTCCCACTCCATATCGGCGTCGTAGGTGAACAAATCGCCCAGGCGGTTGAAGGCGGCGTCGAATTCATTGCGGAATCCGGCCGCGATCAGCTCCCACTCCTTTCCGTCAGGGTCGGTGCGGGCGATCCAGCCTTGCGGCGCGAGCGAATTGTCCATGAAGCCGGTGGGAATCCGCGGGACCAGGTTGTCTTCGCTCCAAAGGGAAGGCACCCGAGAGGAGCCGACCGGCGTGAGCGAGCTCTGGTTTCCCACCGTCACGTAGAGGGACTTGCCGGCCGGGGCCAGCACGATGGAATGCCCGCCATGCTCTCCCTCGATGTCCAGCGGGCGGAGCAGCTTGAGCTCGTCGTACCGGTCGTCGCCGTTGGTGTCCCGCAGCCGGTACAACCCGTGGGGGCGGGTCCCCTCGTTCACCATCACGTACAGGCTCCCGAAGGCGTAGAGCAGGCCGTGCGCGCCTCCGATGTCGAGGTCGATCGGCTCGGGCCGAATCGTTCCCCGACGGCCTGGGGGCGGCAGCGTCACGCGATAGAGCTTCCCGTTCTGGTCGCCGACGATCAACCGGCCCTTGGGATCCACGCACATGGAGATCCAGGAGCCTTCCGTCGCTCCGGGAACCGTGTAGAGCAGCTCCAGCTTGAAATCCTTGGGAACGATCGTGCGGCCGATCTGTGTCGGCGTCGACCCGGCGTCGGCGCCGAACAGCGCCAGTCCGCTCAGGGCCATTCTGGCAAGTATGGGTGTGGTGGTCTTCATGGGCGCGCCAGCCGGTGAATGTCGGGATGTACTATGGATGCAGGAAGTTACGACCTCGACCGCGCTGGAGCTATTATTCCCCCTCGCTCTGACCGTGTCGCTTCAGTTCTCACTCGTGGATCATGCCGTGAGCCAGGAAGCCCCCCGTTCCAACTTCATCCGCGGGTGGCGCTGCTGGCGAGCTGGATCCCGGCGCGACGGGCGGCCGCAGTAGCACCGCAGACGGTGCTCAAGGGGGAGTGAGCAGCTAGAATCCCAGCCGCTCATGCAGTCGCGCCAGCCGCGCCCGCACCGCGGGGTCGGCCCGGACCCAGGCATGGTCCACCGCGGCCAGGTGCACTCGCGCGCTATCCCGATTTCCTGTGGCAGCCCACGCTTCGGCCAGCCCCGCGTGCAACTCCGTGTGAGTAACATAGAAGTGGAAGGAGCTGAGCAAGGTCAGCTGCAGCAGGTTGAGCGCATCGTGGGGACGGCGCAATCGCAGCGACATCCGGGCCCGCTCGACCACCGGCATGGAGAACCCATCGCGGGCAATGCTGCTGGCCAGGGCAAACTCGGCAGCGGCGGCTTCACTTCTTCCCCGTGCCGATTCCAGCAGCCCCAGCACATAGTGAGGCATCTTCCAGTCCCGGATAGCACCGCTCTGGGTCTTGAGTGAGTCCATGCTGGCGGCGATGCTCCCCAGGCGAGCGGTGTCACCTGCCTCTGCCAAGGTGCTGGCGAGATGGGTCAGGATCCAGATCCGGGCGGACGCCCGGCGGGCCGGGGGACTGGTGGCCAGATCGAAGCGGGCCAGGGAATCGAATCGCGCGGCGGCTTCGAGGAGGCGTCCGGTCTGTCGCAGGGCCTGGGCTTCGCCCAGCCCGACCGTTATCGCCAACGGGTGACCTTCCCGCTCGGCGTGGCCCGCGAAGGCGACCTCGCGCCGCAGCCCCGTCGCGGTCTCCAGTGCCGCCTGAAATCGTCCCTGCTGCGCCTGCGCCAGCATCCGGCTCCACAGCAGGTCGATCCGCTCCGATCGGTTGATCCCGAGCGATAGCCGTGCCCCGTCGACCCGCTCCACCTCGGAGAAATTCTCCCCCCACAACAGATGCGCGGTGCGATCGAAGTGGAGGTTTCTGGAGTTGGTGTCGAGTGCGGCGACTCGCCGAAAGAAACCGGACGCCGCCGCGCTGTCTCCGACCTGGTCGGACAGGAAGGCGATTAAACGCCAGGGAGTCGGGTTCGTCGGCTGGGCCGCGCCCCAGGCGCGCGCGGCCGCGATTGCGGCCGAAAACGAATCCACCGTGGCATATCCCGCGATCAGGTTCGAGTAAGCGTCACACGCCGCACAGCGAACCCCTCGGCCCCGCAAACCGAGCGAGTCCAGTGCGATCACCCGATCGAAGGCACGGATCCCACCCAGGAAATCCTCCTGCATGTAGCGCGCGTGGCCCAGAGCAAGGTGGGCATCCACTTCCGCGGGATACCGCACCGCCAGGGTCTCCGCCAATGCGAGGGTGCTGGGCGCGGCGTTCGTCAGGGCCCAACGCACCGAAATGATCAGACGCTCGCGATCGCTGGCATGGGCGGCCAGGCGCAGCGCGTGATTGAGTCTCGTGATCTGCTCGGCCGCGTCCTCCGAGGCGAGTGCGTAGTAATAGGACGCCATCGCGAATGTTGAGTCGGCCCGGAGCGCGTCGGCGAAATGCCGTTCCGCGGAGGCGAATGCCAGCCGGAAATAATCCTGCAGGCCGGCATCGTAGGCGCGGTACGCATCCAGCGATCGGGTCGTGAGATCGGCGATCAGTCCACCCGGAGCCGTGGTCCCGAGATCTGCGACCAGCAAAACGGTGGCGCTGTCCGCCAGGCCGAAGGGATCGCTGCCCTGCACCGAATAGGCCCCGAGCACTGAGCCGGTCGCTACATCCACCCGTCGCAGGTCGAGCCTGATCCGCCCACCGCCCAGGTCGAAGAGCGCTCCGTCCAGCATCTCGGTCGCTCCGGCGTGTCGCGCCGCGCTCATGAGAGCGGCTGACACGGTATCGGAAACCCGGAGCTGAGCCAGGATCTCATAGACCCGCGCCGTACTGATCACCTTGAGGCGCGGTGCCCGTGCCAGATCGGTGGCGATCATGTCGGCCAGCGGGCGTCCCAGCCCGCCGTTTGGTGCACTCCCATAGTCCGCGATCCGGCCCACCATGAGGAGCGGGGTCTCCGCCGGTGCCAGGGCAGGGCCACCTCGACCACGCGACGACCAGACCCAGAGCGCAAGTAAAACCACGACTGGAAGCAGGACGATCCCGATCAGATAATCGCGCCTGACCGGACCTCGGGAGGG
>JAXIPC010000015.1:0-5982 GCA_045403135.1 Gemmatimonadales bacterium
GACAGATCCTTGAGAGCGCCGCCGAAGCTCCCGAATCCGGTGCGGAGGCCGGAGAGAAATACGATGTCGGTCGGAGAGCGGGAAGCCATGGAATGCTCGCGATCAGGCGTAGCGGAAGGGATCCTTCACCTCGGCGCCGCAGGTGATGCAGTGCCGCCACTCGGAGCTGAGCTCGGTGCCGCAGCGCGAGCAGGTGAAGGGAATCAGACGCTGGCCGCACCAGGGACAGAATACCACCTGGCGGCCTGCCGGAACCGCGTGGTCGCAGTGGCGGCAGGTCGGTGGGGACGGTGAGGACGGTGGGGACGGTGGGGACGGTGGGGACGGTGAGGTCCGTGAGGTCGGTGAGGTCGGACGGTTAGGACGGACAGTACGACGAGGCGGACTGACCTCACTGACCTCACCGACCTCACTGTCCGCCCTGACCGCACTGACCTCCCTGACCCCCCCGTCGTCCACGATCTGGGCGGCCGCCATGGAGGTGACCTGTACCGTGGCGCCGGCCACCTCGTCCAGCACCGCGAGATCCGGGGTGGCTTGCGCCAGCTCGTTCCGGCAACGCTCGGCTGCCTCGGCCGGGACGGTTCTCAGAAATCCCCGCTCCCCGGCCACCAGCCGGAGCAACACGGTCTCGTAGTCCTCGACGCTCTCGACCCCCAGGGCCCGCCGGTGTTTCCGATAGGGGAGCACCGTCTCCCGCAGCGACGCCACAGGGATCGCGCGATGTACTCCTTCGCTGCTCACGCCGAGCTGTTCGATCAGATGCCGGGCAAAGCGGGTCAGCTCATCCACGCGTCAGCCTCCGAAGGGGACCGGCACGGCATCGAGGTCGAGCGGCAACCGTTCCCCCCGTCCCAGCCGTTCTTCCAGCCTTAGGAACGCCCCGTCCGGATCATAGTCGGGGTACTGGCCCGCCGCCCGCTTCCGGTCGAGCCATGCGGCAAAGCCCGACGCGACGAATCCACCCGAGGTTTCCTGGGCCCGGGCGGCGCGCACGGCGAGGTCGTTGGCGTATTCGTTCTTGGGATGCCCGTTGTGGCCGCGCACCCAGGCCAACTGGCTGTCGTGGAGCGCCAGCGATTGCTGCAGCGCGCGCCAGAGCTCGACGTTCTCCAGCACGCCGCCTTTGCGCTTCCAGTCTTTTGCCACCCACCCCGGCAGCCATTCCCGGACCCCGCGCACCAGGTACTCCGAATCGGAGACGATGAGCACGCGGAGACGATTCCCCTTGCCCGCGAGGATCTGGAGCACGCCGATCGCACCGGCGAGCGCCATCCGGTTGTTGGTGGTGTCCGGCGCGTGGATGAAGAAGTCCCGCCGCACCAGCCCGCGCGGGGTACGCGTCTCGATTAACCCGCCTGCGCCGCCGGGTGTGGCGCGGTCCTGCCCGTTGCCGAGGCAGCTCTCGTCCAGGTGCACCACGGCGCGCGCGCTCATGCCAGTACCTGGAATTCATCCAGCTCGATCAGATCGAAGCGCAGCTCCTCGCCGGTCATCGGCAGGTACCCGACCAGCGCCTCGCCCGGTCCATGATGCAGCAGGCGCCGCGCCACCACGATGTACTCGGTTCCCCGGCGCATCAGCATCACCCGGAGGCCCAGCCGCGCGGCCCGCTCCAATTGCTCCATGCGGTCTGGCGTCCAGCGCACCGATCCCATTCCCCTTCCCGCCCCGTTACTGTTCCGCCGCCGAGCGGGACACCTGCAATCCGCGTTCGGCGGGAAGGATTTCGCCGATCACTGCCTGGACCGGCGTGCCCTCCGCGTCGAGCGCGGCGAGCAGCGTGTCGAGGCGGCCGGGGGCGACGGCCAGCAGGAGCCCGCCGGAGGTCTGGGCATCGGTGCAGATATATCGCTCGGCCAGGGTGATGTCGGCCCTCCACCCGGCTGGTGCCGCGTCGTGATTGCGCTGGGTGCCTCCGGATATGGCCCCCCCGGCCGCGAGCTCGAGCGCACGGGGGAACACCGGGAGGCGTCCGACCTCGATCCGCGCACCCACCCCGCTGGCCGACAGGATGTTGCCGAGGTGCCCGAGCAGGCCGAAGCCGGTGACATCGGTGGCGCAGCGTACACCGACCAACGCGGCGGCGCGCGCGGCACCGTCGTTGAGCGCGGTCATGCTCGCCACCGCCTCCGCCAGCCCGGCCTCGGGCAGCAGATCGCGCTTGAGCGCGGTGGTGAGGATGCCGGTGCCGAGCTTCTTGGTCAGCACCAGCTTGTCGCCCGGCCGCGCCGCGGCGTTGGTGAACATCCGGTCCGGGTGCACTTCCCCGACTACCGCGAGCCCGAACTTCGGCTCGGGATCGTCGATCGAGTGCCCGCCCAGCATGAGGCAACCGGCTTGCTTCAGGACCCGGGCGGAGCCGGAGAGGACTTCGCCCAGAATCTCGAAGGGCAGTTTGCCACGCGGCCAGCCCACCAGGTTCAAGGCGAAGAGCGGGCGGCCGCCCATGGCGTACACATCGGAGAGCGCGTTGGCGGTGGCGATCGCTCCCCACGAGGCGGCATCGTCCACAATGGGGGTGAAGAAATCCACGGTCGCCACCAGGGCCCGGTCGTCGGAGAGCCGGTAGACCGCCGCGTCGTCGCGGGTAGCGGCATCAACGAGTACGTTGGCGTCGTCGATCACCGGCAGATGCTTCAGCACTGCCGCCAGGTCGGCGCTGCCCAGTTTGCAGCCGCAGCCCGCCGCGTGGGACAGCGAAGTCAGGCGAACGCTCGTCGTCATGCCGCCAAGGAGTAGATGGTGACCGCAATCCTCGCGCTCGGAACCGCCCTGGTGATCGGCTTCGTGCACGCGCTCGAGGTGGACCACATGGTGGCGGTCACCGCGTTCGTAAGCCGCCGCCCCACCGTCCCCGCCGCGGTGGCGTTCAGCCTCCGATGGGGCCTGGGCCACTCCACCGCCGTCTTCCTGGCGGGGGCCGTCCTCCTCGCCACCGGGGTCCGTTGGGCGCCGGGGCTGGCGAACCTCCTCGAAGGTACGGTGGGCGCGGTACTCATCGCGGTGGGGATCTGGTCGCTCCGCACGACCCGCAAGTTACACCCCAACCAACCCGCCGAACACGGCCCCGCGCGGCGCGGGATTACCGCGGTCGGGCTCCTGCACGGGCTGGCCGGCAGCAGCGCGGTGGTGGCCCTGATCCCTGTCACCCTGCTTCCCGGCCGGACGCTCGGAGTGGCCTACCTCGCCCTCTTCGGTGTCGGGGTCACCGCGGGAATGACCGTGTTTGCGCTCGCCGCCGCCATGACGATCCGGAGGGCCGCGGGCGCCGCGCTCCGCTGGGAAAGGCGGGCGGCTTCTTTGGCCGGCCTGGGGAGCCTCGCGCTGGGGTGCTGGTGGCTCGGGCGTGTGTTGCTGGCGGCCTAGGGCACGTCCTAACCTACTGAATCCGCTCAGTTCTGAGGCTTCGCCAACTCCTCCCCTTGGAGCCACCATGCGGCGGCAATGCGTCCTTCCCTTCGCCGGGGCCGTGCTGGCTTTGGCGGCGTGCGGCTCGTCCTCTATCGGGACCACCAACAACACCCCGCCTGAGCCGACCGGCAACCCGGCAATGGCAGTCTCTGTCAGCGTCCAGGACAATTTCTTCAGCCCCGCCAGCGCGCTGGTCGCGGTCAACGGGACGGTCACCTGGACCTGGGTCGGCACCGGGCACAGTGTCACGTCCGACGGAAGCCCGGCCTTCAGCCCCAATGCCCCGATCAGCAGCCCGCCCACGACCCTGGCGATCGTGTTCGGGAGCCCCGGCACTTACAGCTACCACTGCACGGCCCACGGGGTGCCAGGGGTCTACGGCAGCGGCCAGATGACCGGCGCGGTATTCGTCCGCTGATCCCCCAAATGAAACGGCGCCCCGATGGTCCGGGGCGCCGCCAGAAAAAACCGCGCGCGGCCTAGCGCCGCTTCTTGCCGCCCTTCTTCTTGCCTGCCTTCTTGGCGGGCTTTTTCTTCCCCGCCTTCTTGGCTTTCTTAGCAACCTTCCGGGCCGGTTTCTTGGCCGCCTTCTTCTTGGCCGCCTTCTTCTTGGCGGGCTTCTTCTTCGCGGGCTTCCTCTTCGCGGCCGCCTTCTTGGCCGGCTTGCTCGCCGCCGCCTTGGGCGCGGCAGGCTTGGGCGCGGCAGGCTTGGGCGCCGGGGTTGCGGCTGGCCTCACGGGCGGAGGCGGGGGCGGCGGCGGCGGGGGCGGTGGCGGCGGTGGGGGTGGGGGCGGCGGCGATGACGACGGCATGGGGTCCATCCACCCTGATCCGGACCAACCCATTTCCGATTCCTGAAACGCGGCCATGCTGGCTTCCTCCGGCTGCTCGGGATGCGGCAGGCCCCGCCGCAAAGGGACAGGCGCGACGGCGCCTTGGATGATCGGAGGATATATCTTGCACAACTTCCGCCCATCTGCAAGCCGGAGATTTCCGCGATGCGGGCGCTGGCCCTCAAGCAACACGGTGGAATCGGGAGTCTCGAGCTCCTGGATCTCCCGGCACCGGCCATCGCCGCCCCCGACGACGTCCTCATTCGGGTCCGTTCGGCGGCCCTCAATCACCTCGATCTCTTCCTGACCGAGGGCATCAAGGGCATCACGGTTCCCTTCCCCCACATCGTCGGCACCGATGGAGCGGGGGTCATCGAGGGAATCGGCTCCGCCGTCACCACGGTGGGCCTGGGCGATCGCGCCGTGATCAACCCCGGCATCTCCTGCGGAAAATGCTCCCTGTGTCGAGCCGGAGAAGAACCCTTCTGCCGCAACTTCGAGATCCTGGGAGAGCACCGTGCGGGAACCGCTGCGGAGCTGGTCGTTGTTCCAGAACGGAACGTATCGAGAATCTCCGATCGGATGCCGTGGGATACTGCCGCTGCCTTCCCGCTCTCCACGCTCACCGCATGGCGGATGCTCACCACCCGAGCACGGCTCATGTCGGGCGAGACGGTCCTGATCTGGGGCATCGGAGGCGGCGTGTCGCTGGCGGCGCTGCAGATCGCCAAGCATCTGGGTGCGCGGGTTATCGCGACCAGCTCCTCCGAGCGCAAGCTCGCCAAGGCGCGAGAGCTCGGCGCGGAGGTGGCGTTCAATCACGCCGAGCGGACACCGGAGGAGATTGCGCGCGAGATCCGCAAGCTCACGGTGGCGGGAGCGGACGTGGTGGTGGATTCGGTGGGAGAGAAGACCTGGGAGGCATCGCTCAAGGCACTCCGCCCCGGCGGGCGGCTGGTGACCTGCGGGGCCACCACCGGCCCCGTCGTATCGCTCGACATCCGGCGGCTCTTCTGGTTCCAGTGGAGCCTGCTCGGCTCGACGATGGGCACCAGTGCGGAGTTCGCGCAGATCATGGTGCTGGCAAACTCCGGCGCGCTGTGGCCGGTGGTGGATTCAGTGGTTCCGCTCGAGCAGGGCGCTTCCGCCTACAACCGGATGGCACGCGGTGACCAGCTCGGCAAACTCGTGATCGAGGTATCGCGGTGAACGAACTCTGGCAGCGGTTACTGGTGGGCACCGACCAGATCCTCCGGGTCATGCCCTCGTTCCTGGGTGCAGCGGCGATTCTGCTGGCCGGCTACGTCTTCGCACGGCTGATCGAGCGGTGGACCGATGCGCTGCTCAAGCGGCTCAACTTCAACAAGATGGCCGAGGCGGGTGGCTTGTCCGAGGCCATGGACCGCACCGGCACCAGCCTCGACCCGATCCATGCGGTCGGAAAGTTGTTGTTCTGGCTGGTGATGCTGGTGGTGATCCTGCTCGCGAGCACGGCGCTCGGGTTGACCAGCATCAACATCATGTTCGGGACGATGCTCTCCTACATCCCGACCCTCATCGCCGCGATCGTGATCGTAATCCTCGGCATGATCGTGGGAGAATTCGTCCGGGCCATCGTCCTGGCGTCGGCAGGCGGGGTGGAAGGCGTCCCGACCCTTGCCAAGGTGGCCAAGGCCGCGATCGTGGTGATCGCGGTCTTCATGTCCCTCACCCAGCTTGGCGTCGCCGAGGAGAT
>JAXIPC010000173.1:0-4872 GCA_045403135.1 Gemmatimonadales bacterium
CCGGTGCTGTAGATCTGCGGGCCGATGCGCCCACGGGCCTGAAGATCCTGAAAAGGGGCGGCCCAGTCGATTGGCGTGCCCTCGGCCAGGTCACCCCAACCGCGGCTGTCGAGGAACCATGCCATGAAGTGGACGTACGCCGTTTCCATGCGCTTTTCCCACTTGAGTGCCTCCCACATGTTGCCGCAGGCAACGGTGCCGCCACCATTCGCGCTGGCGCCCGACGGAACCCTGGGAACGCAGTTGGCGCCGCCGGGGACCGGTGAAGTGGCATCGAACGCGACGATGGCCGGGAGACCTGCCCCCGCCACCACCGGCGTGGTGGGACTCGCCGTGGTGGGGAAGCTCGGCTGACGGGTGCGCGAGATGTTGATCAAAGCCGCAGCGCCAGCAAAATCTCCCTTGCGGTACTTCCCTTCCGCCGCCAACAGATCCAGCTCAGCCCGGACGAAGAACGGGAAGGGTCCGTTCTGGGCCTGGCCGGCGGAGCCTGAGGTGCGCCAGCTCCAGTGGCGGATGTGGTTGTAGTTGGACCGCCCCCAGACCGGCGAAGCGGCGGCATCATCCCCCGAGGGCCGGTTGGCGAAGTACCGTTTGCATATCGCGCCGGCGTTATTGCAGCCGCTGCCGGCCGGGAAGGAATTCGCCTTGTAGTTGAGGTCTGCCTGCTGAGCCGTGCGGGTGGCGCCCTGCGGCCAGCGCAGGTCATCGGTCTGCATGAAGAAGGCCGCCGTCCCTCCCCGGCTCGACAGCGGCTCCGCGATCCAGGAGGCATACGCGCCGGTCTTATCCGCCATTCCGACGATGAACGGCGTCATCTGGTGCCAGGTGCTGAAGGAGTACATCTGGTTCACATACCCATTGGTCGGACCGGTGACCGAGCTGGTGGTGATCTGAAGATTGGCGGTAATTCCGTTGTCGGCATCCGCGATCACCGCATCCCAGTCCACGGCCGCGCGCTCGGCGGGACTCCGCGCCACGTTGGCACGCAGCCGAGCCCGATAGCTCCGGACCACCTTGACGAACTCCGCCGAGCTCATGGTGGTGGTGGCGAACATCCAGTTCGCCGGGAGCGGGAACC
This sequence comes from Gemmatimonadales bacterium, assembly GCA_045403135.1. Classification (GTDB taxonomy): domain Bacteria; phylum Gemmatimonadota; class Gemmatimonadetes; order Gemmatimonadales; family GWC2-71-9; genus JABFSM01. Next base: position 1,082 of record JAXIPC010000173.1, read on the forward strand.
CATCGCTGCCGGAGGAGCCCGTTGTGGCCGCGGCAATCGATCGATCAAGCGCGCCGATGGCCGCCTCCATCACTTCCTTATACCCCGTCAAATCCTGCGGAATCGCGGTGCCGTCCGGGGCGAGCGGGTCGTCCGCGGCAATGACCGCCGCGGAGTCGTAGATCATCGCGATGTAGCCCAGCGAGGCCCCCAGGAGGAACTCGGCGAACGACCGATTCCGGTCATTCTGGGCATCGGTGCCGAAGGTGAAGTCGGGCTCGTCCAGCCGACGCAGCACGTCGGCCATGCCCCGGGCGACTTCACTGTGGGTGTAGTAGATCGCTGCCTGGTCGCCGCTGCAGACGTTGCCGATGGCGTTGTTGTTCGCCGCCCGGGGAATGCCGACCCGCTGACCCAGGCAATTGTTCGACAAGGTGGAGAAATCCTCGAACGACATGACCAGAGCCATGTACCCGACCCTGGCGCCGCCCCACAGTCCGCTGTGCCAGCGCCGATACTGGGTGCCCAGGAAGTTCTCCAGGTCAGCCGGAGTGGTCTTGACCGCAATCACCCCGGGGTTGTTCGGGTTCGAAACCACCAGCTCGCAGGCGCCCAGGAACACCACTCCCGCAAGAGCGCCGCATCGAATCAGAGATCGAATCATGTCGGACGGCTCCTAGAAGCGGGTGGAAAGGGAGAAGGTGAAAGTCCGCAGATTCGGGAAGCCGAACGCGTCGGTCTGGTTGATCAGCCCCGAGCCACTCGGTGAGTTGTTGCCGTTCCCCGACACCCCGGTTTCCGGATCGTACCCGCTGTAGCCGGTGATGGTGAACAGATTGCGCCCGATCACCCCCACCGTCCAGTCGCCCACGCCAGCAATCCGGCCCACCTTGTAGGTCAGGCTTACCTCGCGCAGCTTGGCGAACGAGCCGCTCTCGACCACATAGTTATTGGGGCCCAGCAGATCGTAGAACCCGCCGGTCCCGGTGCTCTCGGTCCCGCCGGCCCGCCACGAATACCCCACCGGCTTGGCGGTCTCCACCGACTTGTTGGCCTGGTCGAAGTAAGTGGAGCTGATGTCCAGCAGGCCCCAGCCCTCGCCCTGGTTGTTGATCTCGTTGCCGATCGTGGCATCGACCAGCCCGTACAGCGTGAGCCGCTTGTACTGGATGTCGTTGCTGAAGGTGAAGCGGTAGTCGGGGAACACGTTCCCGATGATCTGGCTGATCCCCACCCCTTCGCCCGCCTGCCCGGCCAGCGGCCGGTCCACGATCGGATGGCCGAACCAGAGCTCGGTCGCCCACGGCGAACTGGCCTTGGGCAGCTTGGTCTGCCACAGGTTCTTGGTGATGCCGTCCCGCCACGAGTTCCCGGCGCCGACCCAGACCAGCCAGCCGTCGTCGTTGACCTGGTAGCTCTTGCCGTCGCCGCAGTCGGACTGCACCGAGGTGGGCAGGTCGCCGCAGGTCTTGTAGAACTTCCGGCCCCAGATGTTGCCGTAGCGGTTCTTCTGGAACCCGTTGCTCAGGCCCCGGTCCGCCGTGATAAAGAAGAAGCTGCCGGTGCCCTGGGCGGTGCCGCCGGTGTAGAGGAACTCCGGGACGAACAGCTCGTCGATGTAGGTGCGGTTCCGGTCCCAGGTGCCCCGCATGTTCCAGTAGAAGTTTTTGTTGTTCATAACCGGCAGCGTCAACGCCACTTCCCAGGTCTTGTTCTCCAGGGTGCCGGCGTTCTGCCACTGGGTGGCAAAGCCCTTCGCCGCCGGGCTGCCGACCGGCAGGATCTGGTCCTTGGTCTTGCCGTGCGCGTAGGTCACCTCGACGCCGAGCCGGTGGAACAGGTTGAAATCGGTGCCCAGCTCCAGCTCGGTGGTGGTTTCGGGCCGGAGCGTCGCGTTGCCCGCCTGCCCGGTGGTGATGCCCCCCGCCCCCACGTTGAACACCTCGTACTGCGCGTCGAACGGTGGCGTGCTGCCGGCCGTGCCGCGCGAGGCCCGGAGCCGGAATTCGTCCAGGAACCCTATGTTCCAGAACGGCTCCTTGGACACCTGCCACACCGCCGAGATCCGGCCAAAGGGCGACCACCGGTTGCCGGAGCCGAACAGCGAGCTGCCGTCGTAGCGGAAGGAGCCCTCGAGCACATACCGGTCCTTGTAGTCCAGGCTCGCGCCGCTGAACAGGCCGACGTTCTTGATGGTCGCCGACGATGAGTTGATCGAGAACAGGGTGGACAGGTTGTCGAGCTGGTAGATGTCCTTGGCCAGATACACCTGACCGCTGCTGCCGTTGGTGACGACTTCGTCCTGGTCGTAGACCCCGCGGAAGCTCAGCTTGCCACTGAGGTCGGTGCCCAGGTTCTTGCGGAACGTGGCGGTGAGGCTGCCGTTGACCGACTCCTGAGTCCGGTTCCCGATCGACTGATTGCCGTTGTTCTGCGACGATGAGGTCGCGAAGGTCCGGAAGCCCTTCACCGTGATGTTGTTGTCGATGCGGCTCCGGTTGTCGTAGGCGAAGGTGCCCTCGAAGGTCACCCAATTGGCCGGGAAGTAGCGGCCGGTGATGCTGCCCAGGAACCGGTTGGAGGAGCGAGTGAAGAACGAGTTGTCGTTGCCGTAGAGAATACCGGCGCTTCCGTTGCCGGTAGGACGGAAGCCGGTGCCGCCGGAGCGAACCAGGTAGCGGCCCAGGGTGTCGCGGGCGAGGTAGTCAAAGCCGGGCAAGCCACCCCGGAGCAGTGCCCCGAAGCCGAGGCCGTTGAGGTCATTGGTCAGATCGTCGTAGACCGTGCTGATCGAGAATTTGAGGTCGGACCGGGCGCTGTAGTCCAGATTCACCCGGGCCCGCTTCTGCTGGATCCCGTTCAGCCCCACCAGCGCTCCCGCGTCGTCGCTATAGGAGCCACTGACATAATATGATACGCTTCCGATCTTCCCGGTGGCGTCGATGGCAGTCAGGATGGTTGGGTTCCGAGTGGTGACCTGAGCCAGCGAGTTGTAATACTGGTTCGGCCAGATCTGGGCCTGGAAGATGTTGCGCAGATCGTTCACGTTAGGCGCGTCGTACACCGCGCTCTGCGGCGTCCGCACCGTGTCCGCGTTCACGTTGTTGATCCGGAACATCTCGGTCATGAAGTCGAACGACCGGGCGCAGGCCTGCTGCCCACTCACCCTGGCGCAAAACCGCTTGCCGGTCTCATCGAGCTGCAGCGGGTGATTGGCCGGCTGGCCGTATTCCACGCTGTTCAAATCGCTGAAGCCGTATTCGGTCCGGACGTTGAACTTGACCCCGTCCTGGCCGCTGAGCCCCCGCTTGGTGCGAATGGTGATGACCCCGTTGGCCGCCCGGGTGCCGTACAGCGAGGCCCCCGCCGCGCCTTTCACCACTTCAATCGACTCGATGTCCAGCCCGCCCAACTCCTCCAGGCTGCCGACATTCATGATCGCATCGTCCACGATGATCAGCGGCTCCTGGGTCCGGCCTTGCGCGTTGATCGAGGTGGGACCCCGGAGCAGGATTTCCGGTGTGCTGCCGGGCCGTCCGCTGGTACTGGCGATCCGCACGCCCGCCACCTTGCCCTGCAGCGCCCGAAGCGGATCTCCTGCCGCCACCGGCATTTCCTCGGTGGTGAGCCGGCCCACCGCAAACGGCACCTTGGCCCGCTCGGTGCCCTCGAGCACGCCGGTCACGATGATCTCTTCCAGCTTGTTGATGTCCTGCGCCAGCGGGAAGTCCACCGTCCGCTCGCCCGCGGTCAGGCTCCCGACCACCCGGGCTACCGACTTATAGCCGATCGCCCGGGCCGACAGCGTGACC
>JAXIPC010000101.1:0-3494 GCA_045403135.1 Gemmatimonadales bacterium
GTCTTCCCGTCCTCCCGTCTTCCCGGCAGTTCTCCGATCTCCCAGGGCTCATTCCGCCCGGCGACCTGCTCATCCTCAATTCGACCAAGGTCCGTCACGCCCGCCTGCTGGGCTGCCGCGCGTCCGGCGGGCCCGCCGAAGTCTTGCTCCTCCATCCTGCGGGCGATGATACCTGGGTCGCGATGGGAAAGCCGGGCAGCGCGCTGAAGCCGGGCAAGCGCATCGATCTTGGCGCGGGGATCGCCATCGAGACTGTCGAGGAGCTGCCGGACGGATACCGGCTGGTGCGGTGCCACGGCGCCAGCGCCCAGGAGGCGATGGACCGGGTGGGCCGGTTGCCGCTACCGCCCTACATCGATCGCGACCCGACGCCCGACGACGACGTTCGCTATCAGACCGTGTTCGCGGAGCGGGAAGGGAGCGTGGCCGCGCCCACGGCGGGCCTCCACTTCACCCCGGCGCTCCTGGGCGCTCTCGAGGGCCTCGGCGTCCGGATCGCGCGGCTCGACCTCGAAGTCGGCCCGGGGACCTTCAAGCCGGTGGAGGAGGAGGACTTCACCCGGCATCCGATGCATCCGGAACGGTACGATATTCCTGACAGCGTGGCCGCGGCGATCGCGGAAGCCCGGGCGCGGGGAGGCGCGGTCTGGGCGGTCGGCACCACGGTGGTCCGAGCGCTGGAATCCGCCCGCCGGCGGCATGGCAACGTTGCCTTTGGCGCCGGAGAGACCCGGCTGATGATCACGCCTGGATATAGGTTTGAGGTGGTGGACCGACTCATCACCAACTTCCATCTGCCGAGGTCCACGTTGCTCATGCTGGTAGCGGCCTTCGCGGGGTTGGACACCACGCTTGCGGCGTACCGGATGGCCGTGAAGCTGCGCTACCGGTTCTACAGTTACGGTGACGCGATGGTGATCCTGTGAGCTTCTACGAATGGCTCCGCTCGGTCACGCCCGACGAAATCAAGGTATATTACTGGGCCGCGATCAAGATCTACGGCAGCCCCTGGTTTTACCTCGGGATCGCGGTGATCCTCGCGCTCGAATGGGTCCGGCCCGCTGTTCGGGAGCAGCGGGTGTTCTCCTGGAGTCTTCTGCAGGACTTTCTCTGGTTCAATCTGGACCTGGTCTTCAAGGCCGCCGCATTCCCCGCGTTCGTCGGACTGCTCCGTCTGCTCTATGCCCGCGCGACCGGGGGGTACGTTGTTCCGGTGCTGTCCGAATGGCCGTTGGGGGCCAAGGTGCTGATCTCGTTCATGATCTTCGATTTCCTGCAGTGGTTTCACCACTGGGTCCGGCACCGGATCACCGCGCTCTGGCACTTTCACGTCATCCATCACTCGCAACGGGAGCTGAACCTCTTCACCGACTTGCGGGTGCATTTCGTCGAGTATCTCGTGGCCCAGGTGATCACCTTCATTCCCATGTTCCTGCTCGGCCTCACGCCTGCTGCGATCGTGGGCACCGGATTCGTGATTCAGTGGTATACCCGGCTCATCCACGCCAACGTGCGAACCAATTTCGGCCCGCTCAAGCACGTGCTGGTGTCGCCCCAGTTCCACCGGATCCATCACTCGATCGAGCGGCGGCACCAGGACAAGAATTTTGGAGTGATCCTGACCCTGTGGGATCGAGCCTTCGGGACGCTCTACCCCAGCTACGACGAGTATCCCGAGACCGGGGTCGAAGGAGTGCTGTTCGCCCCGCCGTCCGGACTCTCCCCTCTCGGGTGGGCCCGGGACCTAGGCGGACAGGTACTGTATCCGTTCCGGCAGCTGTTGGTCATGGCTCGGGCGGCCGGATCACGGCGCACACCGCCTCGATCTGGCGACGGGCTTCGTGATGCTCCTGGACATACCGGCGGGCCAGCGCGCCAACCTCCGCCCGGAACTCGGGAGCCGCTGCCATGACCTCGGACAGCGCCGACGCGAACGCCCCGACATCCGCCGCCACCAGTCGCCCCGTCCCCGCATCGGTCAGGACCTCGCTGACACCGGGCGCATCCATCGCCACCACCATCCGCTCGCAGGCCATCGCCTCCAGCAGGGCGTAGGGCAGCCCCTCGACCTCACTGGTCATCGCGAAGCAATCGAATCCGGAATACTCCTGGCTCGGAACGCTGGAGACGCCGGCCCACCGGCAACGGTCAGAGAGACCGAGCCGGTCGGCCTGGGCCCGCAGCGCCTCCTCCTCCGGTCCCGCGCCGACCAGGACGAGATAGACGTTGGGGGCGTCCGCGGCGAGACGCTTGAACGCCTCGAGCAACCGGTCGAGCCGTTTCTGGGGAGCGAGGCGGGCCACGGTTCCCACCACGTACGCCCCCGGGGGAATGTTCCAGCGGGCGCGCGCGCGCGCCGCGGCGGCAGGATCCGCGACGAACCGCGAGGAATCGACGCCGTTCTGGATGATGGTGACGCGGGAGTGCCGGTAGTGGTAGTCGTCCACCAGGCTCTGCCCGATCGAGCGCGATACGGCGATCACCCGTTCGCTCGCGGCGCGATGCAGCCACAAGCCGGCAGTGTGGCGCAAATACCAGAGACCGAGACCGGGCACCCGGCCGCCCAGGTGGCGCCCCGGCTTCCACATCCGGCGCGGAGGCAGGGACGCATGCTCGATCCGGAGATAGCGGCGGGAGCGGAGCAGCATCGCGCGATCAAGAGAGGACCATCGAACCGAAAACGAGCCCTTCACCAGCACCACGGTATCGAGGTTGTGCCTGTGGATGAGATCGCGCCAGAATGCCGGTCGGCTTTCCAGGAGCCGGATCGGCAGTGCGACCGGAACCACATCGACGCCGGCAGAGGCGACCGCCCGCTCCGGCGCCGAGTAGATCTCGTGGCCAAGCTGTAGAATGACGGACCGGCGGCCCTGCGCCTCCAGCGCCCGCGCCACCGCCGCCGTGTGGACCTCGGCACCGCCCCATTCCTTTGTCTGAGTCAGGAATCCGATCGTGTCCCCTCGGCGATTCATGCTGCAAGTTAGTTTGTTCTGATGTTCACCTTCAGGGTCGAACGCGTCTGCGGCGCGGCCCGCGCCGGCGTCCTCGATCTCCCCCATGGCCGCCTGCTCACCCCCGCCTTCATGCCGGTGGGCACGTACGGCACCGTGCGCGGCCTCCACCCCGACGAGGTCGAACAGGCCGGCGCGCAGATCATCCTGGGGAATACGTACCACCTGCATCTGCGTCCCGGTGAAGCGGTCATCCGCGCCATGGGAGGGCTGCACCGGTTTACCGCCTGGCCCAGGCCGATGCTCACCGATTCGGGTGGCTTCCAGGTCTTTTCGCTCGCCGGTCTGCGCACCATCGCTGAGGAGGGCGTGGAGTTCACCAGCCACATCGACGGCTCGGTCCGGACGCTGACACCCGAATCGTCGATGGAGATCCAGGCGGCGCTCGGCGCCGACATCGCCATGGCGTTCGACCATGTGGTGCCGGGGCAGGCTTCGTGGGACCTCGCCGAGGAAGGGATGGAGAGGACGCTGCGCTGGCTG
>JAXIPC010000075.1:0-50565 GCA_045403135.1 Gemmatimonadales bacterium
GCGGGCCGGCTGCTGCAGCTCGTGATCAACGACCCGTGGTTTGCCTGGCTCCATCCGCTGACCGAGCTGGTGGTGCAGATCGACGAGCTCGTGGCGGCGAAGGAACCGGCGCCCGATGGCACCGGAGAGGCGCTGCTCGAGCAAGCCCTGCGGCTGCTCAGCCCATCCGCTGAAGGGGATGCCTTCCAGCAACGGTACCACATGGCCCTGCAGGAGTCGCCGGGCGTGGTGCTGGCCCACGCGCAGGCAACCCGCCGAATTGAGACGCTAGGACGCTAAGACGCTAAGTTGTAAGAGTTGGGTCCTAGCGTCTTAGCGTCTTAGCGTCGTAGCGTCTCGTATCCACCCGCACCAGGACGCCGGCCATGGCTCTCGAATTCCGCCGATTCGCGCGCGCCGCTTGCCCGCTGGTCACCCTGCTCTTCTGCCCGGCCATCACCATGGCCCAGGGGCCCGGAGGCGCCGCGGTGCGGACGCCGCCGATCAACCTTTCCTCCGACTCGTGGCTGGCTCCCTTCCGGTTCCGCTCGATCGGCCCCGCCAGTATGGGAGGCAGGATCGACGACATCGCCGTCTCGGAGACCAACCCCAGCGTGATTTACGTCGGCTACGCCGTGGGCGGAGTGTACCGATCGGAGAACAACGGCACGACCTTTGAACCGGTCTTCCAGACCTACGGCACCGCCTCGATCGGCGATATCGCGATCCACCCGACCAACCCGGACATCGTCTACGTCGGGACTGGCGAGCCGAACAACCGGCAGACCACGTCGTTTGGCGACGGGATCTACAAGACCACCGACGGTGGGAAGACCTTCACCCACCTCGGGCTCCGGGAAACCCAGTCGATCGCCCGCATCGAGATCGATCCCCGGAATCCGGAGACGGTGTATGTCGCCGTGCCCGGCCACCTGTTCGGACCCAATCCCGACCGGGGCATTTACAGGTCAACCGACGGCGGCAGGAGCTGGGACAAGATCAAGTACATCGACGACTACACCGGATTCACCGATCTCGCGATGGATCCGGCCAATAGCAGCGTCCTCTACGCAGCCAGCTACCAGCGGCTCAGGACCGGGTGCTGCTTCAGCGGAGGCGGACCCGGCAGCGCGCTCTGGAAGAGCGAGGATGCCGGGAAGACCTGGCGCAAACTCGAGGGGAGCGGCCTCCCGTCCGGCACCTACGGTCGCATCGCGCTGGACGTCTCTCGATCGAGTCCCGCCGTGGTCTATGCCCAGATCGAGGCCGGACCATCGGGCACGGCCGCCATCGCCGGCGCTGCTGGAGGCGCCGGGGCGAACCCAGGAGCCACCCCGGCCGGCCCAGGCGCGGTGGGCGGCGGCGGGGGGGGTGGCGGAGGCGGTGGCGGCGGTGGCGGGTTCAATTGGTGCAACAACGGTGGCCCTGGACGCGGGTTTGGCGGCGGTGGGGGAGGAGGAGGTGGCGGCGGTGGTGGTGGCGGCGGCAATGCCCCGCCGACCGGCCGACCGCCGCAACCGCCCGCCCTCGATCCGGCCCGGGGCGGAGTCTTCCGTTCCGACGACCGGGGTCGCTCCTGGAAGCATGTCAGCAACTGCAACGCTCGCCCGATGTACTTCAGCCAGATCCGCGTCGATCCGACCGACGCCAACGTCGTATACGTCGCCGGGCTCCCGGTGGCCAAGTCCCTGGATGGGGGGAAGACCTTCACGACGCTGGACGCAGCCGGCGGGAACTCGGCCCCGGCGCACGTCGATCAGCACGCCATCTGGATCGACCCGAAGAACCCCAGGCACCTCGTGATTGGGAACGACGGCGGCCTGAACGTGAGCTGGGATCAGGGGAAGACCTGGGATTTCATCGGCACCATGGCCACCGCACTGGCCTACGCGGTCAGCGCGGACATGCGCCGGCCGTATTTCGTGTACATCGGTTTGCAGGACAACGGCAGCTGGGGTGGGCCAAGCGGCATCCGGGGCCGGAACGCCATTCTCAACTCGGACTGGTTCGGCGTTGGCGGCGGTGACGGCTTCTACACAGCCGTGGACCCGACCGATCACAATATCGTCTATAGCGAGTCCCAGAACGGGAATACCAACCGCTATGACCTCCGCCTGGGACGCTCCCAGAGCATCAGACCTCGGGCACCCACGCGTCCCGGTCAGACGACCGGAGGTGGAGGCGGCGGAGGAGGTGGAGGCGGCGGTGGTGGGGCCCCCAACGTGGTGAACGCCGCCGCGGGGGACCAGTATCGCTTCAACTGGAACACCCCGTTCCAGCTCTCCCCCCATAATTCGAGCATCGTCTGGCTGGGAGGAAACCGGCTCTTCAAGTCGTACAATCGGGGCGACAGCTGGGTGGCCAGCGCGGATCTCACCAAGCAGATCGACCGAAGCAAGGTCGAGATGATGGGGGTCCCCGGGGACCGGACGATGCTCTCCAAGAACGATGGAGTGACCTTCTACAGCACCATTGTTTCGGTCTCCGAGTCACCGGTCATGCCGGGGGTGGTCTGGGCCGGCACCGACGACGGCAATCTGCAGGTGAGCCAGGACGGCGGGCAGTCCTTCACCGAAGTGGGCAAGAATCTCCCCGGTCTGCCGGCCGACCACCGGCACTGGATCGCGCGGATCGACGCCTCCCACTTCGATCCCGCGACTGCCTACGTGGCGGTCGACGGCCACCGCAGCGACGATCTCAAGCCCTACCCCTATGTCACCCGGGACTACGGCAAGACTTGGCAGAGTCTCGCCAACAATCTGCCGGCCTACGGCAATCTCCAGGTGGTGCGCGAGGATCCCAAGAACAAAGACCTGCTGTACGTCGGCACCGAGTTCGGACTCTTCCTCTCCAGCAACGGTGGCGCCGAGTGGAAGCGGTTCATGAACGGCTTCCCCACCGTCCGGGTGGACGACATCCTGGTGCATCCGCGAGACGGCGACCTCATCGTCGCGACCCACGGACGCGGCGTCTTCATCGCGGACGACGTTACACCGCTGCAGCAGGTGACCGCCGCGACCGCGTCGCAGGACGCCGCGCTCTTCGACGTTCGGCCGGCCGTGGCCTGGCTCAACGACCAGCAGGCTGGAGACCGGGTCGGCGGGCAGCGGGTCTTCCTCGGCGAGAACGCACCCCGCGGTGCCGCGATCAGCTATTACCTCAAGACTCCGGCCGCCGGCGACGTGAAGATCACCATTGCCGACGCGACCGGACGGGTCATCCGGACACTGGACGGAACCAAGGACGCGGGGCTGAATCGGGTCCAGTGGAATCTCTCCCCCACACCAGCCGCGGGTGGCGGCGGGGGCGGGGGCGGGGGCGGGGGCGGGGGAGGCGGCGGGTTCGGGGCCGTCCAGTCGGTCGAGCCGGGGATCTATGTCGTGACCCTGAGCGCCGGCGGCCGGACCTACACCAAGCCGGTGACGGTCCTGCAGGACCGCTGGCTGGGGGAGCGCTGAGGGGCGCGGGCCTACCGTCGCTTCTTCCTTCGAGGCCCGGCCTCCGGCGGCAGCTTCTTGCGGGGATTGCTCAGGGCTCCCACAACCAGCCGGCGCACCTGGATGAGGTCGGCGTCGGTCACCTGTTCCCGCTTCCGGACCGGACGCGCCAGCCGCGCCAGGAGCAGATCGCGCACCGTCTCGTCCCGGGACGACGCGACCGCCGCGCGCAGCCGCCTGATGAATCCCCGACCCGCCGCGGCGGGCGACATCCTGATGTCGGTCTCGATCCGAAAGCGGAGATCAGCCGGACTACCGAACTCCTCGACGAAGAGCATGTTGATGCGATGGATGCCCACGGGAACCTCGGGGTTGGAGGGCCGTATCGCGACGCACCCGGCCACCAGAGCCCGGGGGCGGGAGTCAGCGAATGTATCCTGACGGAGTGACCCTGGCCAGCGAGCCACGCGGTTGTCCCGGGCGCCGGAGCCGGGCTATCCTACGCCATGGACGTCGGCGCACCAGAGCCCCGGGGGGCCGAGCCAGCTCTTTCCGAACGATTCACCGCCGCGCTGGGTGATCGCTACCGATTGATTCGTGAGCTCGGCAGCGGCGGGATGGCCGTGGTCTTTCTTGCCGAAGACCTGAAGCACCACCGCCGGGTCGCGGTCAAGGTGCTCCGCCCGGCGGTCGCCGGCCTGCTGGGCCCCCTGCGCTTTCTTCGCGAGATCGAAATCGTCGCGACCCTGACCCATCCCCACATCCTCCCGCTTCACGATTCCGGCGAAGCGTCGGGCATTCTCTACTACGTGATGCCCTACGTCGAGGACGCCACGTTGCGCACACTGCTCGACCGCCGGACGTACCTCCCGCAGGGCGAGGCCGTCGCCATCGTCCTGGAGGTCGCGGACGCCCTCCAGTACGCCCATGAGCGGGGCGTCGTGCATCGCGACATCAAGCCCGAAAACATCCTCTTCGAGGCCGGCCACGCCGTCGTCAGCGATTTCGGAATCGCGCGAGCCCGTGACGCGGCGGCGAGCGCGACGCTCACCGAAGAGCACATGGTGGTCGGGACGCCCCGATACATGAGCCCGGAGCAGCGCGGCGGCGACATGCCGGTGGACTCGCGAACCGACGTCTACGCCATGGGCCTTCTGCTCTACGAGATGCTCGCGGGGGAGTCCGCGGTGACCGGCCCGTCTCCGGTGTCGCCCCCCCTCCGCCGCGCGGCGACGCCGTTGCGGGGACTCCGGAAGGCGCCTCCCGCGGTGGTCAAGAGCATCGAACGCGCCCTCGATCGCGCGCTGGCCCCCTCCCCCGGCGACCGGTTCCCTTCCGCGCTGGCACTTGCCGAGGCGCTTCGGGCACCGGTGCGGCGCCGGCGACGCGTCATGTTCGCCGTGGGCCTGGGGGCCCTGGTGGCCGGAGCGGTGCTGGCCCGGGGCTTGATTCCGCCCGCGGCTCCGGGTCCCCACCCCAATCGGGTGGTGGTCACCGCCTTCACCAACCAGACCGGCCTTCCCGCCCTCGATCGCCTCGGGTTGAGTGTGGCCGACTGGCTCACCGAGGGGCTCCAGCAAACCGGCATCCTCGAAGTCGTCCCGACCGACGCCGCGCTCCAGGCAGCACGCACCATCGAGCGGGCGCTCACCGACGATCCCGGAACGGAATCGGCGCCCACGCTGGCCGGGGTGACCGGCGCGGGACTGCAAGTCTCCGGGAATTTCACCCTGGAGAATGATTCCCTGGTCCTCCGAATCCAGGTCAACGACGCGGTGCGGGGCCGATTCCTCGGACCCATCGACCCGGTGAAGAGCCCGGCGGCGCGGCCCGAGGAGGTGCTCCCCGAGGCCCGCGCCCGGTTGATGGGGTTTCTCGCCGCCTCGGTGGACCAGCGGCTGATAGCGTATGTGGGGCGCCCGGCTCGGCCGCCTGCCTGGGAGGCGTACCTCGAGGCCATCGAGGGACTCGAGGCCTACATCCGGAACGATTTCGAGGAAGCCGTCCTGCGATCCGGCCACGCCTGGCGGATCGATAGCAGCTTCGCCGCTCCGCTGATCATCGCTTCGCTCAGCCTGTCCAACCTCGGCCAGTTCGCCGCCGCCGACTCCGTCCTCGACATCCTCCAGCGGATGCGGGATCGCCTCAGCATCCACCAGCAGCATTGGGTCGACTATCGCCGAGCGCTGATGGCGGGTGATCACCAGGGGGCCCTGCGGGCGGTGCGGCTGGTGGCCGCCGAAGAACCGGCGTCCAAGGCCGTCTACAATCACGCCCTTCAGGCCATGCAAGCCGGCCATCTCGATGAAGCGGAGCAGGCGCTGCGGACACTCCCGAGCCGCGGTGGGCCGATGCGCGGTTGGGTGTCGTACTGGGACCTGCTCGGCGCCATCCATCACCTCCGAAACGACTTTCCCGCCGAGCTCGAGGCGGGGCGCGAGGCGCGCCGGGCGAACCCCAGACGGATCTTCGCGGTGTTGCCATCGGTGCGGGCCCTGGCCGCGGAGGGAAAGACCGCCGATATCGAATCGCTGCTTCGCGAAGCCAGAGAGCTCCCCGCGGACCCCAGCGCATCGGAGGCGACCCTGCTCGCCGAGGCAGCGGAAGAGCTTCGCGCCCACGGCCGTACCCCGGACGCTGTCCGCTACTGGGAGCGAAGCCTGCTCTGGAGGAGCGCCCATCCGCCTCGCGCGGAGGAGCACGCCGAAGGCCAGTTTCTGCGGGCCCAAACACTCTACGCGCTGGAGCGATACGCGGAAGCGACGAGTGTCGCGGACAGCGCGATGGCCGGCCCGGCGGCTTCCGTCGACCGGGTCGGGCTCCGCGCGGTGCTCGCCGCGCGACTCGGTGATCGGGACCTCGCGCGCGACCTCGTCCGGAAACTCGCCGCAGAGCCGCGCCCCTACAGCTTCGGCGTGCCCACGGTCTGGCAGGCTCGGGTCGCCGCAGTCCTGGGCCAGCGGGACTCCGCGGTTGCGCTGCTGCGCGCCGCCTTCGCCGAAGGCCGGGAGTACGACCTGTGGCTGCATCGCGACGTGGACTTCGAGGGCCTGCGCGGGTACCCGCCCTTCGTGGCGCTGACCCTGCCCAAGCCGTGAGGACGCTTGACGGAGGCGCCGAGCGCGGTGATACTTGGATCATGACCTCACGGACGCTGGCGAGCTGGTGGCCCTGGCGCGGTTCTTTCCGCGGTGGGCCGGCGTGCGCATAGTCTAGTTTCCGGACCTGCGCGTGACTCTCGGAGCCCACCGCCCTCGCGGTGGGCTTCTTCGTTTCGTGATGTCCTACACCCGGACCGGACCAGCTGATGATCATCGTATTGAAACCCCATGCGACCAAGGAACACGCCGAGGAGCTCATGGCGCGCATCGCCGCCCTCGGGCTGCGCCCGCTCTACATGCCGGGCCAGGAGCGGGTGGTGCTCGGCGCCCTGGGCGACGAGCGCGCCATCGAGAGCCTGCACCTCGACAACGATCCGCTGGTCGAGAGCGTGAAGCCGATCCTGGCTCCCTACAAGCTGGTGGGTCGAGAGATGCATCCGCATGACACCATCGTGGAGCTGGGCGGCATCCAGGTTGGAGGCGGCCGCTTTACCGTGATCGCCGGTCCGTGCGCCGTCGAGAGCCGGGAGCAGATGCTGGCCACCGCCCGGGCCGTCAAGGCGGCCGGCGGCCATGCGCTGCGCGGCGGCGCGTACAAGCCCCGCACCAGTCCGTACTCGTTTCAGGGTCTGGGCGAAGAGGGGCTCCGGATCCTCCAGGACGTGTCCCGGGAAACCGGCCTCCCGGCGGTCACCGAGGTGGTGGACGGGACGGATGTGGCCCTGGTGGACGGGTTTGCGGCCGCGTTTCAGGCCGGCGCCCGCAACATGCAGAACTATCGGCTGCTCCAGGCGCTGGGAAGGAGCCGAAAACCGGTGATTTTGAAGCGGGGCATGGCCGCACGAGTCGAGGATTTGCTCCTGGCGGCCGAATACATCCTCGCGGAGGGGAACCCCAACGTGATTCTCTGCGAGCGCGGCATCACGACCTTCGAGACCGCCACCCGCAACACGCTCGATCTCAACGCCATCCCCGTGATCAAGCAGAAAAGCCATCTTCCGGTACTGGTCGATCCTTCGCACGGGACCGGGCTTCGCGAGCTGGTCACGCCGATGGCCAAGGCCGCGCTCGCCTGCGGCGCCGATGGCATCCTGGTCGAGGTGCATTGCGATCCCCTGACGGCGCTGTCCGACGGGCGGCAATCCCTCTTTCCCGATCAGTTCGCGGCGATGATGCGGGAGCTGCGGCCGATCGCGGCGGCCGTCGGCAAGGTGATGTGATGGTCACGGCGGCGTTGCCCGAGGGCGCGGTGCTCCCCCTGGTCCGCGAGGTCACCGGTAGCCCCGATCCCCTGGCACTCTACCGAGCGCTCTCGCACGGCGGTCGGAAACCGGGAACGTTTCTGCTCGAGTCGGGCGAGACCGGGGCCGGCGCCGGGGAGCGCAGCCTGATCGGCGTCTCCCCGGCCCTGCGGATCACCTGCACGGGACGGGTAGCAGAGGTCACCGCGCTGTCCGCCAACGGACGCTCCCTGCTCGGCTGGACCGCGGCGAGGCTGGACTGCCTGGCCCAGGTTTCCTGCGGCCCCGACTCGGTCCGGGCCGTGTTTCCCGCGCCGCCCCCGGGCCCGCGCGACGAGGCAGCGCGCGGCCGGCTGCCCTCGCCTCTCGATGCCCTGCGCACCGTGGTGATGGGGCCCGCGCTGCTCGCCAAGCCCATCGACGCCTGCCACCTCGCCGCCGGCGTCTTCTCCTACGACTTGGTGGAGCTCTTCGAGGAGCTGCCCGTTGGGCGGCCCGAGCCCTCCGTCACTCCGCACTTCGAGTTCGTGGTCCCGGACCGGATAGTCATCGTGGACCACCTCCGCCACCGGACGCTGGTCGTGGCCACCGCCATGGGCGGCGCGCAAGGAGAGGCCAACTACCACGACGCGGTCGCGGCGATCGGACAACTGCTCCAGGCCGTCGAAGCCGCCTCGAAAAGCAGCGGTCCCCTGCCGCCCGACCGCCCGTCCTCCCGTCCTCCCGTCCTCCCGTCGCTCGACCTCTCGGACGAGGAATTCGCGTCGCTGGTCGTCCGGCTGAAGCGCCACATCGTCGCCGGGGATGTGTTTCAGATCGTCGCCTCCCGCACCTTCTCCCTGCCCTGTCCCGATCCGCTGGCGGCGTACGGCAGGCTCCGGGTGTCGAATCCGAGCCCGTATCTCTTCTACGTGGCCGGGGCGGACTCCATCGTCTTCGGCGCCTCGCCGGAAACCGCGGTGAAGGTGAGCGGCGCGCCCCGTCGGGTGACGATCCGGCCGATCGCGGGCACCGCCGCGCGCGGGCGCACCGCGGCGGGCGCCATCGATTCCGATCTCGACGCCCGTCGAGAAGCGGCGCTCCGGCTCGATGAGAAGGAAACCGCGGAGCACATGATGCTGGTCGACCTGGCCCGCAACGACGTGGCCCGAGTGAGCCGACCGGGCACCCGGCAGGTGACCCGTCTGCTGACCGTGGACCGCTACGCCCACGTGATGCACCTGGTCTCCGAGGTGCAAGGGGACCTTGCCGACGGGCACGACGCGTTGCACGCCTACGCCGCCGCCATGAACATGGGCACGCTGGTGGGCGCTCCGAAGATTCGGGCGGCGCAGCTTCTCCGCGAGGCGGAGCCCTCCCGACGGGGGGCCTACGGCGGGGCGGTCGGCTACCTGACCCAGGACGGCGAGATGGACACCGCCATCGTCATTCGCGCCGCGGTGGTGCGGGAGGGAGTCGCGCGGGTGCGGGCCGGCGCCGGGATCGTCTTCGATTCGGATCCGGCGTCCGAGGCGCTGGAGACGCGGCGCAAGGCGGAGGCGGTGCTCCGCGCGATCGGCAGCGGTGGCTCCCATGAATGATTCCCTGCGCCTCGTCTTCATCGATAACTTCGACTCCTTCACCTGGAACCTGGTGGACGAGTTTGCCCGCCGCGGGGCGGAAGTCGAGGTGTGGCGCAACACCGTGACCGCAGCGCACGCACTCGCGCGGGCGCGTACCCGGACGCCGAGCCTGCTGGTGCTCTCGCCCGGGCCCGGGACGCCGGCCCAAGCGGGCTGCTGCATCGAGCTGGTCCGGCTCGCCGCGGTCGAGCAAGTTCCCCTGCTCGGCGTCTGTCTGGGACACCAGGCCATGGTGGAGGCTTTCGGTGGCGCCGTCGGTCCCGCCGGGGAGGTGGTCCACGGCAAGACCTCGAAGGTCCGCCATGAGGGCGGCCGCCTGTTCGACGGCGTGCCCTCTCCCTTCCCGGTGGGCCGGTACCACTCGCTCGCCGCCTCGGTGCTGCCGGATGCGCTGTCGCCAATCGCCGGCACCGATCGCGTGGTCATGGCGGTCGCCCACCGCACCGCGCCACAGTTCGGGGTCCAGTTTCATCCCGAGTCCATCCTGACTCCCGATGGGGGCCGGATCATCGAAAACGTGATCCGGTGGGCGGCCGATGCGCGCCAGTGACGTCCTGGAGGCCTTGAGCCGGCGATCGCTCTCCCGCGAAGAGAGCGCGAGCACATTTTCCCGCTTTGTCGCCGGGGAATACTCCGAGATCGAGATGGCCGCCGTCCTCGCCGCCCTCAAGACGCGGGGGGAAACTCCGGAGGTCATGGCGGGCGCCGTCGAGGCGTTGCTCGCCTCCGCCGTCGCCTTTCCGCGGCCCGATTACCCTTACGCCGATTGCTGTGGAACCGGGGGAGACGGCACCGGCACCGTGAACATTTCCACGGCTGCCGCGTTCGTCGCGGCGGAGCTCGGGATCCCGATCGCCAAGACGGGGAATCGCTCGGTGTCCTCGCGATGCGGTTCGGCGGACGTGCTGGAGCGACTGGGGGTCAAGCTGGATCCGTTGCCGGCCACCGGGAGGCGCTGCCTGGACCAGGCGGGAATCTGTTTTGTCTTCGCGCCCCAGTACCACCCCGGAGTACGGCACGCCGCGCCGGTGCGCCGCGCGCTGGGGGTCCGCACCGTGTTCAACCTGGTAGGGCCGATCGCCAACGCGGCTCGACCCCCGTGGCAGATGATGGGGATTTACGATCCCGCCCTTTGCGAGCCGGCGGCGAGAACGCTCCAGCTGCTGGGCCGTCGGGTGGCCCTGGTGGTGCACGGCAGCGGGCTCGATGAGGTGGCGCTGCACGGGCCGACCACCGGCATGCTGCTTCGCGACGGCGAGCTCCGGCCGGTGACCTTTACCGCGTCGGATGCCGGCCTGCGAGAGGCGCCGTTGGAGGCATTGACCGGCGCGGGCCCCGAAGAGAACGCCGAATGGCTGGGCACTCTGCTCGAAGGCAAGGGCCGCTCCACCCACGCCGACGTGGTCGCGCTCAACGCCGGAACCCTCGCGTGGAGCGTGGGCAAGGCGGCTACCTTGCGCGAGTCGGTGGGTCTCGCCCGCGAGGCGCTCGCGGGCGGAGGCGCCGGGCGGCGGCTGGCCCTGCTCAAGGAGATCTCCCATGGCGCTTGAGGGGATCCTCACGCACAAACGCGCCGAGGTGGCTGCCCGGGAGCGCTCGACGTCGCTCGAATCGCAGCTGGCGCACTGCACGCCCAGCGACCGCGACTTCGACGCGGCGCTGCGCGCCCGGCGCCCCGGGTTCATCCTCGAGATCAAGTTCGCCTCGCCGTCGGCGGGAGTGATCCGGGCCGGCGCGGATCTCGAGCCGGTGCTCCGGAGCTACGGTCGCCACGCCGACGCGGTATCGGTCCTCACCGACGAGCGATTCTTCGGCGGGTCGCTCGCGCGACTGACCGAGGTGCGCCGGCGACTGCCCCAGCCGGTGCTCTGCAAGGACTTCATCCTGGGACCGTATCAGGTCGCGGAGGCGAGGGCCCACGGCGCCGACGCGATTCTGCTGATCCTGGCCGCCGTCGACGACGCCACTTGGCAGGCCTGCGCCGATCTTGCGTCGCGTTTCCGCATGGCGGTCCTCACCGAGGTCCACGATGCCAGCGAGACCCGGCGGGCGGTGGCGCTCGGTGCCCGGATCATCGGCGTCAACAACCGCGATCTGCGCACGCTGACGGTCGACCTGAACACGACGCCCCGCCTGGCTCCCGGCATTCCGGGAGACCGACTGGTGGTCGCGGAATCGGGAATCTCCTCTCGTGATGATGTCGCCTCCCTCCGGGCTCACGCCGACGCGTTTCTGGTCGGGAGCGCCCTGATGCGTGAGCCCCGGCCCGACGCGGCGGTTCGGCGGCTGGTTTACGGGCAGACCAAGGTCTGCGGCCTGACCCTGCCGGAGCACGCGGAGGCCGCGGCCACGACGGGGGCGACCCACGGCGGCCTCATGTTCGTGGAGAACTCCTCGCGCAAACTGACTCGGGAGCAGGCCGAGTCGGTCCGTCGCGCCGCGCCGCTGGAATGGGTGGCGGTCTTCGCGGATCGGCCCGCGGAGGAGATTGCCGAGCTGGCGGCGGGGCTCGAGGTGGGCGCGGTGCAGCTCCACGGGAATGAAGGGCCGAAGGAGGTGGCGCGGGTTAGGGCGCTCGTGCCCGATGACTGCGCGGTGTGGAAGGCGGTGCGGGTCAGGGAGCGAATCCCGGCTCGGGACGAGACCGGGGCCGATCGGCTCCTGGTGGACGGCTGGACCGCGGGGCGGCTGGGGGGCACCGGGACGCGGTTCGACTGGTCCCTGCTGGAGCGATACGCCGAGCGTTCCCAGGTGGTCCTGGCCGGGGGGCTCAACCCGGACAACGCGGCGCACGCCGCAGCCCTGACTACCTGGGCGCTCGACGTCTCTTCCGGGGTGGAGTCCGCGCCAGGGACCAAGGATACCGCCCTGCTCCGGCAGTTCTTCATGGCGCGGCGGCGGCTTCCGGGACGAGGAGACGTCGAACGATGAGACTACCCGGGCGCTTCGGCCGCTTCGGCGGATCCTACGTCCCCGAGATCCTGGTGCCGGCGCTCGAGCAGCTCGAGGCGGCATTCCTCGACGCCAAGGACGACCCCGACTTTCAGCGCGAGCTGGACGACCTCCTGCGGCACTACGCCGGCCGTCCCACCCCGCTCTACCGCTGCCGCAACCTGTCCGCGGAGCCGGTGCACATCTATCTCAAGCGCGAGGACCTGCTGCACGGCGGGGCGCACAAGACCAACCAGGCGCTCGCCCAGGGCCTGCTGGCCCGCAGAATGGGCAAGCGCCGCCTCATCGCCGAAACCGGGGCCGGCCAGCACGGTGTCGCCACCGCGCTCACCGGCGCGGTGCTCGGCCTCGAAACCCTCGTGTATATGGGCGCCCTGGACATGGAGCGGCAGCGGCAGAATGTGTTCCGAATGCGGCTCATGGGCGCGGAGGTGGTCCCGGTGACCACCGGTTCGCAAACGCTGAAGGACGCGATCAACGAGGCCTTGCGGGACTGGTCCGCAAGCTACGAGGACACCCACTA
Source organism: Gemmatimonadales bacterium (assembly GCA_045403135.1). GTDB lineage: Bacteria > Gemmatimonadota > Gemmatimonadetes > Gemmatimonadales > GWC2-71-9 > JABFSM01. The sequence continues at coordinate 12,856 of JAXIPC010000075.1, forward strand.
TCTCCTCGGAACGGTTGCGGGGCCGCATCCCTTTCCCACGATGGTGCGCGATTTCCAGCGGGTTATCGGCGACGAAGCGCGGGAACAGATTCTCCTGGCCCGCGGCGCGCTGCCCGACGTGGTGATCGCGTCGGTGGGCGGCGGCTCCAACGCGATGGGCATCTTCACCGCGTTCCTCGAAGACCGGGAGGTTCGGCTCCTCGGTGTCGAGGCGGCGGGCGAGGGACTCGAGACCGGCCGCCACTGCGCCACGCTCACCACCGGCCGGCCCGGGGTGCTCCATGGCGCCTTCAGCGTGACCCTGCAGGACGACGAGGGCCAGATCGGGGAGAGCCATTCGATCTCGGCGGGGCTCGACTACCCCGGCGTGGGACCCGAGCACGCCTGGCTCAAGGAAAGCGGTCGCGCCGGTTACACCACCTGCACCGACCGCGAGGCGCTCGCGGCCTTCAGTGCGCTGGCCCGCGCGGAGGGCATCATCCCCGCACTCGAGTCAGCGCACGCGCTGGCGGCGGCGCTTCGCGAGGCGGCGGCGTCCCCGGGTCCGCGCGCCATTCTCGTCAATCTGTCCGGGCGGGGCGACAAGGACCTCGAGACGGTGATCCGGGCGCAGGGCGAACCGGGAACGGCACCATGATCGGCAATGGACACCTACGCGGCGCCCGGTATGCGGCGCTGTTTGAGCGATTGAAGGAGGCGGGCGAAGGCGCGTTCATTCCCTTCGCGATGCTGGGCGACCCCGACCCCGATCGAAGCCTCACGCTGGTGCGCTCGCTGGTCCGCGCCGGCGCGGATGCGCTGGAGGCCGGTCTTCCCTTCTCCGATCCGGTGGCCGACGGACCGGTGATTCAGGCGGCGGCAACCCGCGCCCTCGCGGCGGGCGTTCGCCAGGCCGACTGCTGGAGCATCCTCCGCGAGACCCGCCGAGAGTTTCCCGACCTTCCGATCGGGCTGCTGGTCTACGCGAATCTGGTCTGCCATCGCGATCCCGCCGCGTTCTATGGAGCGGCGGCGGAGGCAGGAGTAGACTCGGTGCTGGTGGCCGATCTGCCGGTGTTCGAGTCGGCCCCGGTGGCCCGGGCGGCGCGGGCCGCGGGCATCGCGCCGGTCTTCATTGCGCCACCCAATGCCGACGACGACCGGCTCCGCGCCATCGCCGCGGCGGGTGAGGCGTACACCTATGTCACCTCGCGCGGGGGAGTGACCGGCACGGACGAGCGACTGAAGCGGGACCAGTCGGGGCTGATCGCGCGCCTGAAGGAGCTGGGCGCGCCGCCACCGGTTCTCGGGTTCGGGATTGCGACACCGGCCCACGTCAGGTCCGCGCTCGCCATGGGCGCGGCGGGGGCGATCAGCGGGTCGGCGGTGGTGCGTCTGGCGGCGGAGGGCGGTGACGTCGAAGGATTCGTAGGGGAGATGAAGGGTGCCACTAAGATTTCCGCCCCCTCGCAATGACTAGAGCGGCCATCCCTCGGGACGGTGTTCCATCAGCAGGATGATCGGGGCGCGAAGGTCACCCGAGAAGATCGTGCTCTCCAGCGGCATGGTGCGGTCGTGGTCGTCCGGCAGCATCCCGATCGAACAGGTGAGCGATACATGGAGCACCGGCTGGTCCAGCAGCGCCGGTGGTGGCGTGCGGGGGGGCCCGAAGGCCATTCCGTCGCGCACCCAGGCGGTGACGCGACCGGAGACATAGACCGGCTGCTCGCGCAAGTTTTGTAACATGCGGTAGGTCAGCGTTGTGGACTCGCCGCCACGGGTGACCACACCGAAAACCGGTGCGTCGAAGCGTCCCGAGCGCGCGAAGAGCGCCACCCCATAACCCAGGCTCCGCTCGCTATCGTTTGTCGTAGCAAGCGCTTCCGTCAACAGGTCGTGGACGGCGATAAGGTTTTTTGGAATCGGGTCCACGTTCACTATTCCGCCTTTGCTGGACTTCCTTCCCCCTTCAAGGCAGGTCCCGGGCCACCCCTCTCCGCGGGCAGCATGATGATGCGGACCACGGTACCCTTTCCCAACTCGCTTTCCACCTCGACTCGACCACCCCAGCCCTCCACCAATCGCTTGACGATCGGAAGTCCTAGGCCCGAGCCGCTGGTCGAAGTGGACCATCGCGGCTCGAAGATCATGGGCAGGAGGTCAGGCGGGATTCCGCAGCCGTTGTCTTCCACCTCCGCGGTCGTGCCGATGAGGCGAACCCGGATGTGCGACGCCTGCGCATTGCGGGCATTCTCGAGCAGATTCACCAGGGTCTCCTTCACCTCGTCGGCGCGCGCCTGCGCCGTGGAGCCTTGCTCGGCATCGACCGTGATCTCGGCCCCTTCGGACCCCAGCCGGTAGAGGTCGGCGACTTCGCGCGCTATGCGCGGCAGCGAGACCGCTTCGAGGGGGCCCCGATCCGATGCCGGCGCGCCGAATCGGCTGAACGAGCGGGCGATCCGGTCCAGGCGGTCGATCTCCGAGAGGATCCGTTGCGTGGTGTCTTCGAGCACGGCGCCGATCGGCTTTCCGTCCTGATATACCCGGCGCAGGTGCTGCACGCCGAGCCGCATCGGCGTGAGTGGATTCTTGATCTCGTGGGCAACCTGATTGGCCATCTGGCCCCAGGCGACAATCCGCGCCACCCGCTCCTGTGCGTCACGGGCACGGCGTACATCCTCGGTCATTTTCTCGAACGCGGCGAAGACCGGGGCGAATTCGAGCGGCGGGCGGGGTTCGGGCATCACGGCCGGCTCGCCCCGGCCGAACGCCAGCGCCGCGTGCCGGAGGTCCGCCACCGGACGGGCCAGCACCCGCGCCGCGATCCGCGCCGCGAGCAGCGATGCGGCGACCCCCGCCAGCGTGACGAGGAGCAGCATCAGGGCGAGGTCGCGCTGGCGCTCGGACAGGACGGGGTCGGCAGCCACCAGCGACATCGCGAGCGCCGCCGCGCTCTGATCGGACAGCCGCACGGCGCGGTAGCCGATCCGGCTCTCCACCACCCGCGAGGGACCGGCCGCCGACGCTTCACCGTGGAATGCCCCACCATAGAACGCCTCGGGATCCATCAGAGGACTCACCAGTCCAAGGGCCTCGAGGAGTCCGCCGGTGGAGCCGGCGAGCTGCTCCCCGTTCCGGTACAACAGGAATGCGGCATCGAGACGCTCCCCCAGATCATGGAGCTCGCGCGAGAGGGCGGCGGTGTCGGCCGGGAGGAACTTGCCGGGCGAGATCACATCGCGCAGGGACTGGTCGATCATCCGATCCTGGCTCTCGCGGATCTCGGTGCGCAGCCGGCCCAGGCCCCACGCGGCAAACCCCACGGTGGGCGCGAGAAAGAACACCGCCAGGGCCGCGCCCAGCCGGGCCTGGTACGACCTCAGGCGCGGCATCCAGGCCGGCCGGATCGGTCCTAACCCGCCAAGCAGCGCCGCGAGCCACCACAAGCCCGTCAGCACGGCCAGGTCAAGCGTGATGACCAGCGCACCCCGCACGGCGAGGCCGCCCGGCTGTCCCAGCTCGACCGTGCCAAACACATCCCGCCCGATTCCCCCGATGGTGACGGTGCGCTGCCCTATCGCCTGCCACCCCTCGCGGTTCCACAGCGCGAGTCCCGGTTCAGGCGCCCGGCCTGACGGCGCCGGCGCCAGGGTCAGCCGATAGAGCGGCGAGCCCGAGCGATCGGCCGCGAGCAACCGTCCCAGGCGGGACGGGGGCACCAGGGCGGACTTCGGCCCGATGGCCACGGTGAGAATGATGCCGGCCTCTCGCCGGACCATGAGCAGGTAGTGCGTGGCCGGCTCGCGCCGAAGCGCTTCCACGCGCATGGCCTCGGCGGGAGGGAGGCTCCGCACTTTCTCCGCCATGAGATCCTGCGGCAGGTCGAGCTGGTCGAGCTTGAGCTCGATAGAGGGAGTTCCGTCGGGCTGCCAGACGCCCAGCTCGACCGGCCGGTCGGCACGGCTCAGCGCCGAGCTCCGCCACAGCGCGTACAGCTCCGGCGCCGAGCGGGGAACTTCCGCCGTCGCGAGGGCATCCCCAAGGGCGCGGAGCGTCGCCTCAGCGCCGGGGTCGGGATTGTCTCCCAGGGCAACCATGTCGGCGCGCGCGGCGCGGAGCCGCCCCTCCACTTCGGCTCCCCAGGCAAGCAGGGCCGTTGCGCTGCCCGCCACGATTCCGATGCCGAGGATCGCGGCGCGACGATTGGCCGGGCGGGTCACCAGAATGAGGGGGGGCAGCCACAGCAGGGTGTACCAATCGGGCCAGCCGTGCCGGGCATTCCACACCATCACGCCGATCGCCGCCGCCGCCACGGCCAGCCCGGCGCCGAGGAGCGGCGGCCACCAGCCACGTTGCGGCAGCTCTCTCCCGCGCAGCAACGCCGCCGCCAGCGTCATCAACCCGGCCGAGAAGAGAAAGAGGGTAAGGTGCCACACCAGCCAGAGCCCCATCGAGACGCCGGAAGCGGGCGGCATGATGCCGCGGCCCAGCTCGGCCAGCAGGTACGGCGCGCCGGCCAGGAGCAGGGTGCCGGCCAGCACTCCCGTCCACCGGCGGGTCGGTCCCCGTTCCCAGAGCAGCGCCCCCACCAGCAGCAGCACGACGCCGACGAGCGCGAGCGGCCCCGCCGAGTGGGAGACCGGTCCGAGCATCGTGCTGCTGAAGTACGAGGCGTCGAAGGGTTGCGGGATGCCGAGGAGTGCTCCGATCGGGGAGCGAAGCGCGAGCAGGAGCGGCAGCAGCGCAAGCGTGATGCGCGCAATCCCCGCCGGCACCAGCCAGAGCGACAGCACCAGCGTGATCAGGAGCGCCCCCGCGACCAGGCGTCCGGCGGCACGCTCGGCGCGGGCTACCGCATTGGGCTGCTCCGGTGGAACCAGCTCCGCGCTGAACAGCACCCGGCTGCCGCCGGAAACGGGCAGCTCGTAATCGAACACATCCGTGGTGTTGGGCGCCTGCTCCGTCGGCAGGATCCGAAGGCCCACTTCGGTCTGCTGCTGGAAACGGGCGGCGAGGCTTCGCTCCTGGTCCGGGACGGCAGGATGCGCGGCGAGCAGGACCACGCCCACCGCAGTCCGGCCCGCAGTGTCGTGGCGCCGCACCTCGAGCACCGCGTAGAATGATGTGAGGCGGACGTCGACCGAATCCCCGGCGGCTTGGGGCAGGAGGCGGAATCGGCCGCCCCACGCCAGGGGTTCCGCGTTGGGCTCGAAGACCACGGCGCCGACTTCGAGCGGCTCCCGGCCAGCCAGCCTCGCAGCTTCGCGGAAGGCGTGCTCCCGCGGCCGCGACGCCGTCTCCAGCACGCGGAGAGCGAGTGTATCGGCCAAGAAGCGCGCGTCCCGCAGCTCGGCCTCCAGCTGGGCGCCGGCGGTCTTAATCCTGGTCTCCCGCTCCTCGGTCCACTGACCGGAGAGGCGATCGAGACGCTTCTGGCCGGCGCCGATCGCCAGCACCAGCAGAGCGATCGGCAGGAGCAGAGACACCCGGCGCTTGAGGAGGACGGTCAGCAGCGCCAGCGCGAGCGCGGCGAGGGCAAACCCGCGGGATGGAGCCCGCAGCCACTCGTTGGCGGCGGCCGCGAGACCGATGAGACTGAGCACCCACCAGGGAAAGGAAGCGGTCAGATGGCGCGTCCGCTGCGGTTGAAGGAAATGACGCCGGCTCGAGCCGCCGAGGTTCTGGCGGCCACATGCCGGCTGCTGATCCCAGCCGGGACGGTCGAGGCCCGGGGGCCGCACCTCCCCCTGGGGTGCGATACGGTCATTCTCGAGCGGCTCGCGGACGACCTCTCGGCGGCGACCGGCATTCCCATCGCCCCGACCATCGAGTACGGAGTGCATGCCACGAAGGATGAACCAGCGCCCGGCACCGCCGCCCTCTCGAGGAAGACACTCCACCGCGCGGTGAACGAACTTATCGCGCTGTGGGAGGAGGTGGGAGGAGTCAGGGACACGGTGATTCTCACGGCTCACGCCGCCGATCCGCACCTCGAGGCGCTCTCCACCATTCGCACCTGCGGTCGGGTGCGCGTGGCGGACATCCTGGCCCTCGACAGCCTGCCCCCGCTCCTGGAGGCGCGCTTCGGACCCTGGCACGGCGGTGAGGTCGATACCTCGCTCATGCTGCACCTGGCGCCCGAGCTGGTCGACACGCACCGGGTGGCTCCAACTCTGCTTGCCTCGGCGGAGAAAGGCGCGCGCTTTTACGACGCGATCCTGAAAACCCTTACGGAGCGACTCGCGTGATTCTTTACTTTTCGTAACTCTTGCCGCTCCATTATTTTAGATAGTGCTCGTCGCAAGCTGAAACCTTTGTGATCAGGGCCACGTCATAAGCGAAGTCCATCTCGACCGTTCGACAAGGAAGAACTGCCATGACTCGCTGGACCCTACTCGGTCTCTGTGTCGTGCTGCCGGCCAGTCTCGCCGCGCAGCAGCCGTCGGCGCCCGCCGTGCCTCCCCGGCTCGCGCCGACCGTCAGCCTGACTCTCGAAGAGGCCATGCAGCAGGCGCGCCGGAGCAGTCCGACCTACCGGCAAGCCTTGAACGATGCCGGCCCCGCCCAGTGGGCGGTGCGCAACGCCTACGCGAACCTGCTCCCGAGCTTCGACGTGGCGAGCAGCATGAGCTACACCGGCTCGGGTGCCTCGACATTCGGCGGCTCGACGTTCAACCAGTCGTCGCCGTCCCTCTCGTCGGGCTACTCGCTGAGCTTTAACTGGCAGCTCTCCGGCCAGGAGCTCGCCGCGACCGGACAGCAGAAGGCCAATCGCAAGGCGGTGGACGCCGACATCACCAATGCCGGCGAGCAACTCCGCAACGACATCGCCTTCCAGTATCTCACCGCCCTCCAGGCTGTGGCGCAGACGGAAGTGGCGCGGCAGAGCGTCCAACGGAACGCGGACTTCCTGAACCTGGCGCGGGCCCGGTACACCGTGGGGCAGAATACGATGCTCGACGTGCGCCAGGCGGAGGTGACCAAGGGCCAGGCGGATGTGGCGCTGCTGCGCGCGCAGCAAACTGAAAACGAAGCCAAGCTCGAGCTGTTCCGCCGCATGGGCGTCGCGATTCCGGCGCAGCCGGAGGTGGTGGCGCTCAGTGATTCGTTTCCAGTGACCCAGCCACAGTTCGACGTGCAACAGCTCCTCAGCCTGGCCCGGGAGGAGAACCCCTCGATCAAGGCCGGGAGGGCCCGGGAAAATGCGGCCAGCTGGGCGACCAGATCGGCCAAGTCGCGGTTCCTGCCCACCGTCAGCGTTTCGGCCGGCATCCAGGGTTTCACCCAGGAGTTCACCAACGAGAGCCTGATCCTGAATCAGCGACTCGACAACGCCATCGGCACCGCGGACAACTGCCGCTTCCAGAACGCGATCATAAGCGGACTGCCGGGAGGCCAGCTACCGGGGTTCCCGAGCGGCGGCCTGATTCCGGATTGCAATGCCTTTGCGGACCTGGATGCGACCGGCCTCGCGCTCGACCCGGCGTTCCGGACCAATCTGCTCAAGAACAACAACGTCTTCCCGTTCAGCTTCACCAAGCAGCCGTTTCAGGCCCGGTTGTCGATCTCGCTGCCGATCTTCGATGGCTTCGGCCGCAACCTCCAGGTCGCGCAGGCGCGGGCCAGCGAAGATGACCTGGCGGAGAGCCTGCGGGCTCAGCAGCTCGTGGTGGAAACCAATGTGACGGCCCGGTTCTATGGCCTGCAGAACGCCTTCCAGACGATTCAGGTGCAGGAACAGAATCGCCAGTCGGCCCGGGAGCAGCTGCGTCTGGCCCAGGACCGTTACCGGCTCGGTGCCGGGTCGTCGCTGGAAGTGTCCGACGCCCAGAACAACATCGCCCGCGCCGAGGGCGATTACGTGAACGCCGTGTACGAATACCACAAGGCCATCGCACTGCTCGAGTTCGCGGTCGGCCGCCCACTGCGCTGAAAGAGGATCGCTCATGTCACGTCGTGCCAAACTGACCCTGGGGCTCGCGATTGTCGTCGTCGTTGGCGGCGGCCTCTTCGCCCTGACGGCCGCCAAGAGGGGCGGCCGGGCCACCGAGGTGCGGCTCGAACCGGTCGGCACCCGCGATCTGGTCGCAGCGGTAACCGCGAGCGGGAAAATCGAAGCGGAGACCCAGGTGAACGTCAGCGCCGACATCACCGGCCGCATCACGTCGATCGGCGTGAAGGAGGGCGACCTGGTCAAGAAGGGCCAGTTCCTGCTCCAGATCGATCCGGACCAGTACCGCTCGATCGTGCGCCGGCTCGACGGCCAGGTGGCGCAGATGGAGGCCTCCCTGGCCCAGGCCCGGACCAACCGGGACCAGGCCAAGCGGCAGCGGGACCGCTCGGTGGACATCCAGAAGGCCAACGCTGAGCTGATCGCGCGGGAGTCGGTCGAACAAGCGATCCAGGCCTACGACGTCGCGGAGGCCAACCTCGTGGCCGCGCAGGCTGGCGTGGCCCAGGCGCGGGCCGCTCTGGAAGAAGCCCGATCCAACCTGGGCAAGACCCGCCTCACCGCACCGATCTCCGGGCGGGTGGTCCGACTGGCGGTCGAGGAGGGAGAGGTGGCAGTGCCGGGCACCTTCTCGAAGGAGACCGGCCTGCTCATGACGATCGCCGATCTCTCGGTGGTGCTCGCGAAGGTCCAGGTGGACGAGACCGACGTGGTCCGGCTGCAACTCGGTGATTCGGTGTCGGTCAGCATCGATGCCTTCCCCGACACCACGTTCGTGGGCCGGGTGACCAAGATCAGCAACAGCGCCAAGCTCTCCCAGACCGGCGCGTCGAGCGGCGGCTCGACCGACCGCGCGGTGGACTTCGATGTGGAGATCACCCTGGACCAGCCGCCGGCGGGCATCCGCCCCGACCTGTCCTCCACCGCCCGGATCGTGACCGACACCCGGAAGCAGTCCCCGGCGATCCCGATCATCGCCCTGACGGTGCGGCAGCATGAGGACGTCCCCAACGAGGTCACCGCCGGCGCCGGCACCAAGGTTGGCACCCCCACCCCTCCAAGCTCGGAGAAGAAGCCGAAGGAGCGGGAGGGCGTCTTCGTCGTGAAGAACGGCATGGCGATGTTCCGTCCGGTCAAGGTGGGCATCGCGGGCGATGAGTACTTCGAAGTCATCGATGGTCTCAACACCGGCGACACCGTCGTGGCCGGTCCCTACCAGGCGGTCCGGGACATGAAGGACAGCACCAAAGTCAAACCGCTGCGCGACCTGAAGGGCGCCGACGCCCAGAAGAAGTCCCCGTGAGCGACCTCGTCATCCAGATGCGGGACCTGGCCCGCCGCTACGTGATGGGCGCGGAGACCGTCAACGCGCTGCGCGGGGTCACGCTCGAGATCCGCCGGAACGAGTACGTGGCCATCATGGGGCCGTCCGGCTCAGGCAAGTCCACCATGATGAACCTGATCGGCTGCCTGGATACGCCGAGCGAGGGCGAGTACTGGCTCAACGGGCAGGAGGTTTCCCGGATGCCCGACGATGCCCTGGCCCGGGTCCGGAATCGCGAGATCGGCTTCGTGTTCCAGACCTTCAACCTCCTGCCCCGGGCCTCCGCGCTGCAGAACGTGGAGCTGCCGCTGGTGTACGGCGGCGTTCCGTCCCGGGAGCGCCGGGAGCGCTCCAAGGCGGCGCTCACCAAGGTCGGCCTGGGCGACCGGATGGGACACCGCCCCAACGAGCTGTCGGGCGGCCAGCGCCAGCGGGTCGCGATCGCCCGGGCGCTGGTGAACGAGCCCGCCATCCTGCTGGCGGACGAGCCGACCGGCAACCTCGACAGCACCACCAGCGAAGAGATCATCCGGGTGTTCGAGAGCCTCCATACCCTGGGACAGACCATCATCATGGTCACCCACGAGCCCGACATCGCGGCGCACGCCGCCCGGATCATCATGCTCCGGGATGGCCAGGTGGCGAGCGACACCCCGAGTCCGCGCAAGGCGGCCGCCTGACATGATGCTCAAGGACGCGGTCGGGATGGCGCTGCGCACCATCCGCACCCAGAAGCTCAAGAGCTTCTTCTCGCTGCTGGGCGTGCTGATCGGCGTGACGTTTCTGATCGCGGTCGTTTCGATCGTGCAGGGCATGAACGTCTACATGGAAGACCAGTTCGCCAACAAGCTGGTCGGGCTCAATACCTTCCAGCTCCGGCGGATGCCGAATTTCACCGACGCGTCCGAGGAGCAGTGGCGCGAGTGGTCGCGGCGGCCCCGCATCAACTACGTCGAGGCCGACTTCGTCGAGTCGACGATGCAGACGCCGGTCATCTTCTCGCGCTTCTGCAGCGAGCGGCTCCCGATGCTGTGGAACGGCAGCACCGCGAAAGACGTCGATGTCTGGACCGCCGATGCGCCGATGTTCCGGATCAAGAATCTCGACATCGAGTCAGGGCGGGTTTTCACGCCGCAGGAGGCGGCCGCCGGGCTGTCGGTCGTGGTCATCGGGTGGGAAATTGCGGAAAAGCTCTTCAAAGGCGCCGATCCCGTCGGAAAGAACGTCGCCATCGAGGGGCTTCCCTATCGGGTGATCGGCCGGATGGCCAAGCAGGGCACCCTCTTCGGCATCTCGCTCGACAAGTTTGCCGTGGTGCCCTTCGACTCTCCGGTCCACCGCGTGGCCTGCCGCTCCGGCTTCATGGATGAGCTGCACGTCCAGGCGGGCACCGTCGTGGGGATGCGATCCGCGCTGGCCGAAACGCAGGAGGCGATGCGCATCCAGCGGCGGCTCAAGCCCCGGCAGGACGACAATTTCGCCATGCAGACGGCCGAAGGCGCCCTGGAGGGATGGAACAAGATCTCGGCCATTCTCATGACCGCGCTCCCGATGCTGGTGTCGGTGAGCCTGGTGGTGGGCGGCATTGTGATCATGAACATCATGCTCATGGCGGTCGCCGAGCGGACCGTCGAGATCGGGATCCGGAAGGCGCTGGGGGCCAAGCGGCGTGACATTCTGGCGCAGTTCGTGGTCGAATCGGCGACGCTCGCCACCGTGGGCGCCGGCATCGGGGTCCTGACCGGCATCGGCCTGGCGTTCGCGGTCCGATCGCTGACCCCGCTTCCCGCCGCGGTGGCGCCCTGGTCGGTGCTCGTCGGCGTGTCCCTCGGCGTGGCCGTGGGCATGGTCGCGGGCATCTATCCCGCGAGCCGCGCCGCCAGGCTCGATCCCATCACCGCGCTGCGGGCAGAATGAAACGGATCAGGAAGCTGGCGGGGAGCTGGGCGCGTATCCTCGAAGGCATGGGAATGGCGCTCGACTCGGTGCGGGCCAACAAGGTCCGGGCGGCGCTCACCATCCTCGGTGTCGCCATTGGCGTCATGGTCGTGATCGCGATGGCCTCCGCTATCACCGGCATCAACCGCGCCGTCGCCACCCAGCTCGAAACGCTCGGCCCCAAGACGTTCTTCGTGTTCCGCTTCTTCCAGGGCGGGCTCAACATTTCCGACGGTTCCGACGAGATGTCGCCCTGGCGCCGGAATCCCTGGCTCACCACCGAGGAGGCCGATCTGCTCCGGGAGCAGCCCTCCATCAAGGACGTCGGCTACCGCGAGTCGACCGGCGCCCCGGTGAGCTACAAGGAGCAGAAGCTCTCCAGCGTGCGGCTGATCGGCTACACCACCAACTGGCCACTGGTCTCGGGCGGCACCATCACCGCCGGGCGGAACTGGACCGACATCGAGTTCGCCGCGGGCGCCAGCGTGGTGGTCATCAACGACAAGCTGGGAGAAACACTGTTCCCGGGCGTGGACCCGATCGGCAAGCGGATCAAAATCTACGGGCGGCCTTTCGACGTGGTCGGCGTGTACGCCGAGGCGTCGAGCCTCTTCGGCGGCGGGTCGAGCTCGATGACCATGATCCCTCACACCACGTTCACCAAAGTGGCGGACTGGTTCAAAGGGTGGCTGGACTTCGTGGTCCTTCCCACTGATCAGGCCACCGTCGCGGACGCCCAGGACGAGGTCATCGCGGCCCTCCGCGCCCGGCGTGGACTTCGGCCCAGCCAGGAGAACAACTTCGCGGTGGTGAGCCAGGACAAGCTGATGGAGACCTTCAATTCGGTCACCAGCGGGTTCTTTCTGGTGATGCTGGCGCTGTCCAGCGTCGGACTCATGGTCGGCGGCGTCGGGGTCGTGGCGATCATGATGATCTCGGTCACCGAGCGCACCCGCGAAATCGGCGTCCGCAAGGCGCTCGGCGCCACCCGCCGGGAGATCCTCTTCCAGTTCCTGGTCGAGGCCGCCTCCCTCACCATGATCGGCGGCGCCATCGGGCTGGCCGTCGGGGGGCTGATCGCCTGGGCCATCGCCTCGTTCACCCCCGTCCCCGCCGCGGTCCCCTTGTGGTCGGTGGTCGCGGCGCTGCTGGCTTCGGCCGTGACCGGCGTCTTTTTCGGGATGTATCCGGCGACGAAGGCGAGTCGGTTGGATCCGGTGGAAGCCTTGAGATACGAGTAGGTCAGGGATCAGGGGTCAGGGATCCGGGATTAGGGGAAAGGCCTTTCCCTGACCCCTGACCCCTGACCCCTGACCCCTGACCACCTATTTTCACGCATGCCGCTGAAAGAGGCCTTCTTCCTCGCCGTCGAGGCAATCCGAACCGCCAAACTTCGCTCCTTTTTCACCTTGCTCGGCATCATTGTCTCGGTGGGCTTCCTGGTGGCGGTCGTGGCCATCATCCAGGGCATGAACTCCTACGTCCGCGACAACCTCCGCAGCGCCATGATCGGCACCAACTCGTTCCAGGTGCGGCGCTCGCCCATTGCGATGGGAAACCTGGACGATTCGTCGGTCAAGGAGATCGCCAAGCGGCCGATCCTGACCAAGGATGACGCCGCGGTGGTGCGCCGGGCGCTGGTCGACGCGGAGGCCGTTTCGCTCCAGTCGGGCTGGCCCACCCCTTCCGCCGACATCTCCTACCGGAATCGCACCGTCGGCAGCGTCCTCGTCTTCGGCGTGACGCCCGACTACCAGGTGGTGCAGGACTACCGGTTTTCCGAAGGTGATCCGCTCACCGAGCCCGACGTCGAGGACCGGCGGCTGGTGGCGGTGGTGGGACCGGAAGTGGCGGAGAAGCTCTTCGACGATCCGGCACATGCGATCGGGAAGAAGATCCGGATCGCCGGAACCGAAATCATCATCAAGGGAGTCACCGCCAGGAAGGGGCGGGTGCTGGGCCAGTCGTTCGACGCATTCGCCCTGCTGCCGCTCAGCACCTTCGAGAGCATGTATGGACGGCGGCTCACCACCACCGTCTCCGTCAAGATGACCGACGCCACCCAGCTGCCCGAGGCGATGAACCGCGCCGAGGAGGCCATGCGCCTGGCGCACCGGCTGCGGCCCGCGGAGCCCAATGATTTCACGCTCGACAAGGCCGACGCGCTGGTGGCATTCTGGACCTCGATTACCGGGCTCCTGTTCACGATCATACCGGCCGTGGTCTGCATCGGCATCGTGGTCGGCGGAATCGTGATCATGAACATCATGCTGATGTCGGTGAACGAGCGCACCTACGAGATCGGGATCCGGAAGGCGATGGGAGCGCGACGCCGCGACATCCGCCGCCAGTTCCTGGTCGAGGCGATCCTGCTCTCGATGCTGGGGGGCGTCCTGGGAATCCTCGGCGGCGGGCTCCTGGCGCTGCTCATCTCCACGATCAGCCCCCTGCCTGCCCGGGTCACCTCATGGTCGGTGGGCGTCGCGCTGGCGCTGGGTGCCGGCACCGGCATCATCTTCGGGGTCTATCCGGCCAGCCGCGCGGCTCGGCTCGACCCGATCACCGCGCTGCGGCAGGAATAGCCATGTTCCTTCGCAATGTGGATGAGGGCATCAGCGTCGCGCTCAACACGCTCCGGACCAATAAGCTCCGCTCCTTTCTCACCATCCTCGGCGTGGTGATCGGCGTCTCCACCGTGATGCTGATGGCCTCGATCGTCGACGGGGTCAAGACCCAGATCTTCAACTCGCTGAACGCCGCGTCGCCCAACGCGTTTTACGTCATGCGGTTCTTCTCCCAGACGCCGCTGAACCCCGACAACCTGCCCTACGAGGTCCGGATCCGGCCGGTGCTGGACGAGGAAGACGCGGCGGCCATCGCCCGGGCCCCGGACATCCGGCACGCCGGGCTGTGGAATCAGTCGTTCAACCGCATCGAATACCAGGGCACCCGGACCCAGCCGGTGGCGATCCAGGGCGGCGACGACGCGTTTCTGGAGATTTCCGGCGGCACGGTGGCGGCGGGCCGGTTCTTCACCCCCGCCGAGCTGAATGGGGCGGAGGTCGCGGTGCTCGAGCTGGAGCTTTCCCGGCGCCTCTTCGGCCCGATGGATCCCCTGGGGAGGCTGGTGCGAATCGGTAGCCGAACGTTCCGGGTGATCGGCATCTGGCAGCCGCCCGACAACGCGTTCCAGGCGCCCGGCTTCATCATCGGTGCGGTGGTTCCGTACCAGGTGGCCAAGACCGCCTTCAACTACAGCGACACCAACGATCTCTTTATCGTGGTGCTGGGCCGCCCCGGCATATCGGTGGACCAGGCCAAGGACCAGGCCACCGTGGCGCTCCGCAATACCCGGGGTCTGCGACCCGGCGCACCCAATACCTTCGACTTCATCACCCAGGATCAGATCCTGGAAGTCATTGACGCGCTCACCTCCGCGTTTTTCCTGGTCATGACGGCCATTTCGAGCGTGGCATTACTGGTGGGAGGCATCGGCGTCATGGCGATCATGATGGTCTCGGTGACCGATCGCACCAGGGAAATCGGATTGCGAAAGGCCTGCGGCGCCACTCGGCGGGAAATCCTCTGGCAGTTCCTGGTCGAGGCGGCGACCCTGACGCTCATCGGGGGACTGATCGGCATCCTGTTCGGCTTGGGATCCGGCGAGCTGGTGAAGCGCCTGCTCTCGATGCAGTCGGGAGTGCCGCTCTGGAGCGCGGTGGTGGCAACGATGGTGTCGATCGGAATCGGGCTGGTGTTCGGATTGCTGCCGGCCAACCGGGCCGCGCGAATGGATCCGGTGGAGGCGCTACGGCACGAGTAGGACGCTAGGACGCTAAGACGCTAAGAAAAAACTCTTGCAGCTTAGCGTCATAGCGTCATAGCGTCGTCGCGTCTCACATCGACTGGACGCCTAACACAACGACGTCCTCCACCACCATCGTCTCGTGGGTATAGAACGGCTCACCATACCGGGCCCGTATCAGCGACCCGTAGTGACCGTTCTGGTGCTCGACCCTGCTGTAGAGGTCCTGCCCGGTTGGAAAGATCTCCCCCGCGCTGGTGGCCGCATCGAACTGGCTGGCGTAGCACTTGATGGCCGCCATCTTTCGATCAAACTGGGCGCTGATATCCACCACGAAGGTCGGCTTGAGGGCGTCCTCCCGGTAGGACAGGGCGTAGAGCACCTTGTGTGGTCGGTGGGGCGCGCCGGTGGCGTCGTACTTCTTGAGGCCGGCCAGGAAACAGGCATCCCGGCCCAGCTCCGACGCGATCCGGTGGTCGGGATGGCGGCCCACCGGGTAGGGCAGGATGACGACCCGCGGGGCGAAGTGGCGGATCGCTTCGACTACCACTCGTCTGGACGCCTCGTCGTTGGCCAAGTGGGCGTCTCGGAGCCCCGCGTTGCGGCGCTCGGCCACCCCAAG
The DNA here is from genome assembly GCA_045403135.1 of Gemmatimonadales bacterium. GTDB lineage: Bacteria > Gemmatimonadota > Gemmatimonadetes > Gemmatimonadales > GWC2-71-9 > JABFSM01. Next base: position 28,475 of record JAXIPC010000075.1, read on the forward strand.
GATCCCGGCCGCCCGTTCGGCCTCCTGGGCGCGCAGGTCAGCGCTGCCGCGGGTACCGGACTCGCCGGCAGTCAGGTCCAGGATTCCGGTGCTGTGGCCCTGGTCCCCGGCCTTGAGCAGTGTGCCCGCACAGGTGAGCTCGACGTCGTCCCGGTGGGCGGCGATGGCAAGGATGTCGACAGGCATGGCACAAAGGTAAGCATGTAGATTTCCCCCATGCCCCTGGACCCCGTTTACCTCGACCACGCCGCCACCACCCCGGTGCGCCCCGAGGTGCTGGAGGCGATGCTCCCCTTCCTGGGCCGCGGCACGTTCGGCAACCCCTCCAGCGCCCATCGCTACGGCCGGGCCGCCCGGGCCGGGCTGGAACAGGCCCGGCGGGAGGTGGCCGCCGCGGTAGGGGCAGAGCCGGCCCAGGTGGTCTTCACCTCGGGTGGCACCGAGGCGGACAACCTGGCGGTCATTGGGGCGGCGCAGGCGGCGCGGCACCAGGGGCGGGCCATGCTGGTCGCCGTCTCCGCCTCCGAGCACAAGGCGGTGCTCGCCGCGGCGCATCAGGTGTGTCATCTGGGCGGCGAGGAGATCATCCTGCCGGTGGGGTCCGACGGCCAGCTCGACCTCGACGCCCTCTCTGCCGCCCTGGCCCGAGCGCCCGCCATCGTCTCGGTGATGTGGGTGAACAACGAGACCGGCGCCCGCCAGCCGATCGAGGAAATCGCGGAGCGCTGTAGCAGGGCCGGCGTCCTGCTCCATAGCGATGCGGTCCAGGCGTTCGGTAAGGTCCCCGTGGCGATCCAGCAGCTCCCCTGCACCCTCCTCACCATCTCCGGCCACAAGATCGGCGCCCCGAAGGGAATCGGTGCGCTCATCGTGCGGGATCGCAAGGCCGTCGAAGCGATCATCCACGGGGGCGGGCAGCAATTCGGCATCCGGCCCGGCACCGAAAACGTGGCCGGTGCGGTCGCCCTGGGCCGGGCCGCGGCGCTCGCCGCCGAGGAGCGGGTCGCCCTTGCCGACCGGCTCGAGGCGCTGCGCGAACGGCTCGCGGCCCGCCTCCGCGCCGTCGTACCGGACCTGGTGGTCCACGCCGAGGAAGGTCCCCGCGCCCCCCACATCCTCAACGTCGGCATTCCCGGCACCGACAGCGAGGCCCTGCTCATGCATCTCGACCTCGCGGGTGTGGCGGCGTCGGGCGGCTCCGCCTGTTCCACCGGAGCGATGGAGCCGTCCCACGTGCTGACCGCCATGGGAGTGCCCCGTGCGCTGGCGCTGGGCTCGATCCGGCTGAGTCTGGGCCATGAGAGCTCGACCGACGATATCGACCGGGTGGTGGAGATCTTCCCGCGGGTCGTCGCCAAAGTCCGCACGCTCGCGGTGGTGCTGGGCCGTGCGTAACAGGACGGTAGGTTGGTATGTCGGTACGTCGGTAGGCGATCTGTTTACCGACTTACCGACTTACCGTCCTACCGACACTGCCCAATGAGACAGAAGGTCCTTGTCGCGATGTCCGGCGGCGTCGACAGCTCGGTGGCCGCCGCTCGCCTGGTCGAGCAGGGTTACGACGTCGTCGGCGCCACCATGAAACTCTTCTGTTATGGCGACAGCGTCCCGGATCGCCCCTGCTGCTCGCTCGACTCGATAAACGATGCCAAGGACGTGGCGGCGGCGCTGGGAATGCCTCACTTCGTCCTGAATCTGGAAGACCGCTTCTCCCGCCACGTTATCGACAACTTCGTGAGCGAGTACAGCAAAGGCCGGACTCCGATTCCCTGCGTGCGCTGCAACTCGTTCACCAAATTCCGTGATCTCCTCGCGCATGCCGATTCGCTCGGTTGCGACTTTATCGCCACCGGCCACTACGCGGTCGCGCGGGACGGCGGACTCTTCCGCGGCGCCGACCGGTCCAAGGACCAGAGCTATTTCCTCTGGGGCATCGACCGCGCCGTCGTCGCCCGCATGCTGACGCCGGTGGGTCAGCTGACCAAACCCGAAACCCGCGCCCTGGCCCGGCGGCTCGGCCTCACCACGGCGGACAAGCCCGAGTCGGTGGAAATCTGCTTCGTGCCCGACGACGACTATGCCGCGGTGCTGGAACAGCACCTTCCCGCCGATGCGCCGGCCTTAAGCCCCGGGCCTTTCGTCACCACCAGCGGCGAAGTGCTGGGCGAGCACGCCGGATTCGCGCGTTACACCGTGGGGCAGCGGCGCGGGCTTCCCGGCGGGAGGTCGTTGCCGCTCTATGTCCTGGCCATCCGGCCCGAGGATCGCGCGGTGGTGGTCGGATCCGCCGAGGACCTGGGCAGCAGAAGCGTGCGGCTGACCGAGCTCAACTGGCTGGCCGGCCCGCTCGCGGTGGGCAGCCGGTGCGAAGTGCAGATCCGCTACCGCGCCCCGGCCGTCGGCGCCACCGTGACAGAGGCAGGAAGCGACTCGCTCGCCCTCGAAAGCGATTCTCCGATGCGGGCGGTATCGCCCGGACAGTCGGGAGTCCTCTACAGCGTCCAAGGGCAGGTCCTGGGCGGCGGAGTGATCTCATGAAGTACTTCCTGGCTATTGGCTATTGGCTATTGGCCACTTCGTCCACGCTCCTCGCTCAGGCCAAACAGCCGATCACCTTCGAGAAGTTCCTGGCCATGCAGATCTCGGGTGATCCCCGAATCTCCCCGGACGGCTCTACGGTAGCCTTCGCCCTGTCGGTGCCGTCAGAACAAGAGAACCGGAGCATCTCCCGCATCTGGGTGGTGCCGGTCGCCGGCGGTGCGCCGAGAGCACTCTCGGCGGGCCCGGGCAGCGATATGGCGCCCCGGTGGTCCCCGGACGGAAAGTCCGTGGCGTTCATTTCGACCCGGGGCGGCACCCCGCAGGTGTGGCAAATCGTGCTGGCGGGGGGAGACGCGACCCAGCTCACCAGCATCGAGAGCGGCGTCAACGACTTTCTCTGGTCACCCGACGGCCGCGCGCTATATCTCACCAGCGACGTGAAGTGGCCGCCGAGCCAGGAGATCGACCGGCGGAACGGCTCGCTCCCCACCCAGGCCAGGATCTGGACCGACCTCTTCTACCGGCACTGGAACGAGTGGCGGATCGGCCAGCGCACCCATCTGTTCCGGGCCGAGTTGGCCGACAAGAGCGTGAAGGACCTCACGCCGTTCGACCGCGACGTACCGACCCTGGCGCTGGGCGGCACCGACGTGGCCGTTTCGCGGAGCGGCTCCGAGCTAGCCCTTGTGTACAACCCGGACCAGAACGTGGCCGAGAGCACCAACAATGACGTGTTTGTGCTCAGAACCGATGGAGGCACCCCGGAGCCGGTCACCACCCGACGGGGCAACGACCATTCCCCGGCGTTCTCGCCCGACGGGGCTCGCATTGCCTACCTCTCCATGGAAACGCCCGGCTTCGAGGCCGACCGGCAGCAGCTGATGCTCTACGACCGGGGGTCGCGCCAGCACCGCGGCCTGACCGGCGATCTCGATCGCAACGTGATGAGCCTGGTCTGGACCCCGGACGGGCGGACCCTGGTGCTCGAGGTCGAGGAGCGCGGGACGCAGAGCATCTACACCCAGGACCTCGCCACCGGGCGGCGGACCCGCATCGTGAATGGCGGGGTCAACACCGGTGTCCAGGTGAGCCCGCGGGGTGATCGCATCGTGTTCGTCCGGCAGAGCGCGACGCTGCCGCCGGAAATCTTCACCGCGGGTCTCGACGGCTCGGGGCTCAGGTCCCTGGCACCACTCAACTCGGCGGCGCTCGCCGGCCTCGACCTGGCGCCGCTCGAGAGCTTCACCTTCGCGGGCGCGCTGGGTGACCCGGTGCATTCGTGGCTCCTCAAGCCGCCGGGCTTCGATCCGACCCGGAAATACCCGGTGACCTACCTGGTTCACGGCGGCCCCCAGAGCGCCTGGCTCGACTCCTGGGGCGCCCGCTGGAACTACCACCTCTTCGCCTCGCGCGGTCACCTGGTGGCGATGGTGAACTTTCACGGCTCCTCGGGTTACGGCCAGCAATTCACCAACAGCATCTCGAAGCACTGGGGCGACTATCCGTTCGAGGATCTCATGAAGGGCCTGGACGTGGTGGCCCGGCTACCCTACGTGGATTCGACCAGGATGGGAGCGGCCGGCGCGTCGTACGGCGGCTACATGATCTTCTGGATGGCCGGCCACACCGACCGGTTCAAGACCCTGGTGGCGCACGATGGAGTCTTCAATGGCGGGAGCATGGTGGGGAGCACCGAGGAGCTGTGGTTCACCAACCACGAATTCGGCGAGGGCGGGATGACGAATCCCGAGACCCGCGCGATGCTGGAGCGGTGGTCCCCCGCGAGCCACACCGACAAATGGAGGACGCCGATGCTGGTGGTGCACGGACAGCAGGACATGCGGGTGGACGTGTCGGAAGGGCTCCAGGCCTTCACCGCGCTCAAGCAGCGCAACCTGGCGGCCAAGTTCCTCTACTTCCCCGATGAGGGCCACTGGGTGCTCAAGCCGCGGAACCGGCGGGTCTGGTGGGACACCGTGCTCGACTGGATGGATCAGTACCTGCAGCCGAGAGCGGTGAACAATACCCCGTAGGGGTATATTACTCGGCGGTTGTTTCGATTTGGCCACGCCGACGGTGGCGGTCCGGCCGGGAGCGTATCTTTAGGGCATGTCCGAAGAACTCCTGGCGCCGACGGCTGCACCGGCGGGTGAATCCGCGGCGCACCCCTCCCCGCTCCGGGCGGACCAGCCTCCCGACCTTCGGGCGGCCTCGCTTTATATCAATCGCGAGATTTCCTGGCTCCAGTTCAACCGCCGGGTCCTCCACGAGGCGTGCGATGCCCGCACGCCGCTGCTGGAGCGGGTGAAGTTTCTCTCCATTTTCAGCTCCAATCTCGACGAGTTCTTTCAGGTCCGAGTCGCGGGCCTGCGGCAACAGGTGGCGGCTCGCCTGAGCGAGCTGACCGCCGACGGCATTACCCCCGAGGATCAGCTCAAGGCCATCGCGCAAACGGTGCGGGAGCACAATCGAGAGCATGGCGCGGCCCTGACCCAGGACGTGATTCCGGCGCTGAAGGAGCGTGGGATCGAGCTGATCACCTCGTCCGAACAGCTTTCCGAGGAAGACGTCGCGGACATCAGGAACACCTTCACGACCAACGTCTTCCCGGTGCTGACCCCCCTGGCGGTGGATCCGGCGCACCCCTTCCCCTACATCTCGAACCTTTCCCTGTCGCTCGCGGTGATCCTTCGGGGCGACGACGGCGAGGAGCGTTTTGCCCGCGTCAAGGTTCCCAAGATCCTGGCCCGGTGGGTGCCGCTGCCCGGTACCCACCGGTACGTGCCGCTCGAGCTGGTCATCGCCACCAATCTTGAGGCGCTCTTTCCGGGCATCGAGATTCTGGGCTCGTACCCCTTCCGGATCACCCGGAACACCGACCTCGAGATCGACCCCGACGAGGCGGACGATCTGCTGGCGGTTATTCAGGAGGAGGTGCGTAACCGGCGATTCGCCGAGGTAGTGCGGCTCGAGGTGAATCCGGGGATGCCGGAATCCCTCAGGAGCCTGGTCCTGGCCGAGCTCAATGCCGATCAGGAAACCGACGGCCTGCCGCTGACCATCGACGATGTGTACGAAGTCGACGGGCTGCTCGATGCCGCCGGCCTGATCACGCTCGCTGCGATCGAGATTCCCGACCTGCATGACCCGGGCGTGATGCCGGTGGTGCCCGCCCGACTCGCGGTGGCGGGGTCGCGCACCGTGTTCGATGCGATCCGTGAGGGTGATATCGTCGTCCACCACCCGTACGAAAGCTTTACCGCGAGCGTCGAGCGCTTCATCCAGACCGCCACCGAGGACCCCGACGTGCTGGCGATCAAGACGACGCTCTATCGCACCGGGGGCGACTCCCACATCGCCCGGATGCTGGCCAGCGCCGCCGAGCGGGGCAAGCAGGTGGCCGTCCTGATCGAATTGCAGGCGCGCTTCGACGAAGAGAACAACATCCGCTGGGCCCAGCGGTTCGAGGACGTCGGTGTGCATGTGAGCTACGGGGTGGCGGGGCTCAAGACGCACGCCAAGGTGATTCTGGTGGTGCGCCGCGAGGGCGACCAGATCCGCCGCTACGTCCACATCGGCACCGGGAATTACGAGCCCCGCACCGCGCGGACCTACACCGACTTCGGGTTGTTCACCTGTGATTCGGACCTGGGCGCGGATCTGTCCGATCTGTTCAACGTGCTCACCGGCTTCGCGAGCCCGCAGGGCTATCGCAAGCTGATCGTGGCGCCGACCAGCATGCGACGGAAGCTGGTCGCGCTGATCCGGGCCGAGATCGGCCGGGCCGAGTCGGGCGAGCCGGCGCGCATCATCGCCAAGATGAACTCGCTGGTGGATCCGGACATCATCGCGCTGCTCTACGAGGCGTCGCGCGCCGGGGTGACGATCGATCTGATCATCCGGGGTATCTGCTGTCTCCGGCCCGGGGTCCCCGGCATCAGCGAGAACATCCGGGTGGTCAGCGTGATCGGACGGTTCCTGGAGCACTCCAGGGTCTGGCTCTTCGGCAGCGGCAGCGCAGCCGAAGTCTACATCAGCTCGGCGGATTGGATGCCGCGGAACCTGGACCGGCGGATCGAGGCGGCGGTGCCCCTGGAGTCCTGGTCGCATCGCCAGATGGTGAAAGACCAGCTCGAGCTCATGCTCACCGACAACCGGCAGGCCTGGGACCTGGCGGCCGATGGCACCTGGACGCAGCGAACCCCTGGCGAGAAAGAGGTCGCGACCCACAAGGCGCTGGCGGAGTGGTACAAGGGGTTGCGGATCGAGTAGCTGGAATGATGCGACCGTCGCTGCACAGCGAAGGTCGTTGTCTCACATACCGGGCACTAGAAAGTAGCGGTTCGTAACTGTTACGAGATAAAAACCCTTGCCTCGCACGAGCAACCGTTCTTGTGTGATGGGTGCCTTCACGCGTACGCTTTCCCGTCAAGCACACAAGTTGTAAGGAGGCCATTCAGACCACTGACGTTGATCCCGTTTGGGGACAGGCCGCAGGCAGGTAGGTGCAGGCCAGCACTGAGACGGACGCCTCCAGGATGGAGCGATGAGGAGATCGCAAGCTGAGCCTACCCGGTTTCGACGAACAATGATTTAGGTATGCGTCGACGCTCTGAAGCGGAGGGTCGATCCGTACGGTTATCTCGAACATGTCGTTGGCTCGAAAGTGAAAATCATCTCGGCTGAAACCGTGCCCGATCTCGTCCTGCCGCAGGCGGCGGGCACCGTCAAATCCCAAGGTCGGACGTTCAGTCACCACATCGGGTGAGACACCCCGTCCACTTCTCGGAGGGGGAGGCGCTACCGCGCGCCCTCCCGTGCCAGTTTGGGCGGGAGTGTGGTAGGGAATGCGATCGGTCGGTCGATCTGGGCTTGAGGGCGATCGTGGTCTCCGTCCCCTCGATGCCGGGAATCTGACGCAGCCGTTCGGTCAGCTCGAGTAACCGCGGCGTACCGGCCACGCGAACCTTGAGAAGCAGGCTCAGTTCACCAGCCACGGAGTGGCACTCCTCGACGGCGGGGATGGCCTCCAGCGCGGGCAACAACTTCGAGCATGGTCGCGTGGCTCGGATGCCGATATAGGCCAGCACGCCTAAGCCGAGGGCGGCGTCGTCGAGGTCGATCGTGCATCGTTGGATGATGCCGTCGCGCTGGAGGGCGTCGATCAGTAAGAAGTCGGTCCTGTCGCGCATCATGAGCAGCCTTCCCGGCTGGCCGAAACTTCTTCGTCGCATTTGCGAAATCGGCGAAGCATATTTAATAATGGCTCATTGATGTCTAATTAATTCTGGAGCCAGGGAGAATCCATGCCAGGGCTGCTGGTGGTAGACCCAGGTGAATAAGCTACGACTTGGGATCATAGGGCTTGGGGCCATGGGGCGGGCCATGCTCGAAGCAGCCAAGGACCACCCTGATGTCAGCGTGACCGTTTGCTGTGATAGCGACGCGGCCCGAGGCGATGGGCTCGGTCGTTTCACAACCACCGCCGAAGACGTGCTGCTGGCCAAGGATGTTGACGGCGTTTATATCGCCACGCCTCCGAACACCCACGCTGCCTTCGCGTTGGCGGCGTTTCACGCTGGCAAGGCGGTGCTCTGCGAGAAGCCGCTGGCCACCAAGATCGCGGAAGGCAAACGGATGGTGGAGGCCGCGAGGAGCACTGGACTGGTCAACGCGATTCACTTTCCCCTGTGTGACCGCCTGGCCGTGGTGACCCTCGAGCAGGCCCTGCGCCGAGGCGAGCTGGGACGCCTTCGCGGCGTCGAGATGCGGTTCTTGTTTCCGCAGTGGCCGCGCCCATTCCAGCAGCACGCGGCCTGGCTCTCGAGCCGATCGGAAGGCGGATATCTCCGGGAGGTGTTCACCCACTTCGTGTACCTGACCCAGCGGCTCGTGGGGCCGGTGAGCCTGAAGACGCTGAATGTCGACTACGCCGATCATGCGACGAGCGAGTATCGCGCCTACGGAGTGTTCGCCGCCGGCGATGTCGACATGACGTTCATGAGTCACGCCGCAGTCGCTGCGCCGGAGACTTACGAGTGGGCGCTGTATGGCGAGACGGCGTCTTATCGCCTGCTGGCGTGGCGGGACCTGCAGCGCTCCATCGCGGGAGGACCGTGGGAGACCCTGGCTTTGCCGGGGGAACAAGGTTCAGAGCGCACGCGCTTGACCCACTTCGCTTCGGCTGTTCACGGCCAGCCGCATGCCTTGCCCGACTTTGCGATCGGTCTCTCCGCCCAAGTCGTCGTGGAGAGTTGTCACGGCCTTGCCGGTGCTGCGGCACCCGGGGAGGAGTGACCAGATGCACAAGCGAGCAAGATTCGGGTTCGAGATCGCCTTCATCAACGGAGGTGGCATTCAGGACCATCCTTTCAGATTGCCAGGATCGACATGGTCGCCAACACAGAGACCTATCTGGATTGTCCGTTTCACCGCCACCAGACGGGCAAGAACTTTCGGGCCCGCCTGGTACCCACTCTCACTCGTCGCGCTAGCCCTACCGCAATGCTGGACGGGCGGCAAGGTCCGTGGGATGCAGTTGCGCGCACGCGCTGACGGCTAATGACGAGGCCGGCTGAATGGACCTCGACCGCATGCCTTCGCTTGCCTTCGCTGACGGCGCGATCTGTTTCGACGATTGTGGTTCGGGAGCACCACTCGTTCTCATCCATGCGCACCCGTTCAATCGCTCGATGTGGGCACCCCAACGGGAGTTCTTTGGACAGCGAGGCTAGCGCGTGATCGTTCCGGACCTGCGGGGGTATGGCGAAAGCTCGGTCACGCCTGGCATGGTACGCTGGAACAATTCAGCGGAGACGTGCAGGCCCTGCTACGGCATCTCGCGATCGACCAAGCGGTCATCGCCGGGCTTTCCATGGGGGGCCAGATCGTGATGGAACTCTATCACGCCTTCCCGGAGCTGTTCCGCGCGGGGCACCTGCCCAATCTCGAGCGGCCCGAACAGTTCAACGCGATTGTCGACGCATTCCTTGCCTCCCTTCCGGGGCGCCCGGCGAACTGAGCCGCACATGGATCCGCGGAGTAGCTGGCGGTCGCCTGTCGGGCACCTTCGAGAGCGTCAGCCCCTCGCCACTCAAGACGAGCCGAACGCGCCCGGCCGTTTCATTCTGTACAGGACCACGTGCACCTCGCCTCCGTCGTCTTCATACCTGCCGAGGATATAGTCGACCCCGATTTCGAACACCCGGATCTGTCGAGGCAGCGTCAATATCGACCTTGGCGAAAGCCCTGCGAAGAGTGGCTGGACGCGGGTGGTCGGATCTCCGAGCGACGACACGACCACCCAGGCACTGTCCAATGCGTCGACGAGCACTCCCCCGTAGAGAGGAAGGAACTCGGGCGGCGGGATCTGCATCAGGCGAGACTTGTGTTCCCGTCGTTCGGCCACTATTGGCTCAACGAATGCCAGCTGCGCCTCGACGGCGAGGTCGTACTCGCGAGCCGTCGTCTTGCGGGGTGCGACATCGACCGGCAGGCGTTCAATGAGCCGTCCGTCGAGCGTATAACGATCGACCGAAGCGGAGTCTTTCGTCCCTACAAACACGTAGGTCGAGGAAAGTCCAAGAGTCGTAGTCTGTCCGAGGGGCCGCGGTACCCGTACCGGAATGTCCGTCACGACGGGCCGGAATGGACCGCTTGGTCTGCGATAGCCACTGTGCCGCGGGCTTGGGAGAACGTCCAGGTCTTTACGTCGACCCTGTCGCCGCCTCTGACATCGGTGCGACCGGTCCATCACGAAAACAGAATCCGCACCACAGGGCCGCAATCACAACAAATCCTCGAACTCGCCAGGGCCGGCTCCCTTCCGCCCGACAGAGCGGGTCACCATTCCGGTGCTGTCGAAGAACAGGACCACCGATTCGGAGCGGTCGGCGACGACGAGAGTGCCATTTGACAGGCGCGTCGCACCTATAGGGTCGCCGAAAACAGGCCTCCCGGAGTCTGTGGTGCCGGCAATGTCAAGAAACGGCTGGGGATCAACCTCCCAGTCGGCGGGCACACCAAGTCGGTTCGCTTCACCGGCACAGGCGTATGCGCACAGTAGCGCGATAGACCGCCGCCTAATGCTTCATCCCCGTCGAGTCGGCGAACTTCTTGAGTAGCTCTTCCTGCTCGGGCGTCAGCGTTTCCGGCACCGACACCTGGACCGTCACCAGCATATCTCCCTTCCGGTCCGACTTCACGATGCCCTCGCCCTTGACGCGGAACTTCCGGCCCGGCTGGGTGCCGGCGGGCAGCTTGAGCACCACCTTCTTCCCGTCGATCGTCTTGACTCGGAGCCGGGTGCCCAGGGCCGCCTGCGCCAGGTTCACGGTGACCTCGCAAATCAGGTCCAGCCCGTCGCGCCGGAAGAACTTGTCGGGTTGCACCTGGAAGGTGACCAGCAGGTCGCCCGGGGTCTGGCTGCCCTGGCCCGCCTCGCCCTGACCCTTGAGCCGGATACGCATGCCGGTATCCGTGCCGGGCGGCACCGTAATCATCATCCGCTTCTCGATCTGGGTTTCCCCCGCGCCGTTGCAGGTGGGGCACTTTGCCGTGGGGACCTTGCCCCGGCCCCGGCACATCGGGCAGGGGCGATTGACCGCGAAGCCACCCTGACCGAACGAGATGGTGCCGCGGCCCTTGCATTCGGGGCACTGTGACAATGTTGCCCCCGGAGCCGCGCCGTTTCCGCCGCAGGTGGCGCAGGGCCCGTTCATGGAAAGGGAGATGGGCACCTTGCCACCGAGCGCGGCGGTGCGAAAGGGAATCTCGAGGGAAATCTCGACCGTCTCGCCCTTGGGCTCTTCTCGTTTTCCGCGACCGAAGATGGATGAGAAAATGTCTCCCAGCCCGCCCATGTCGCCGAAGTCGAATACTTCCCCGCCGTCCTGCGGCGCGCCGCGCTGGCCGCCCCCACCCCTGCCGCCTCCGCGTGGAGAAGGCCGCGGGGTGTCGAAGTCGAACGCGCCCAGCTTCCGCATGGTGTCGTATTTCTTCCGCTTTTCCGGATCGGACAACACGCTGTGGGCCTCCGAGATCTGTTTGAATTTCTCGGCGGCCTCGGGCTTGTTGGGATTGGCGTCGGGGTGGTACTGCTTGGCGAGCTTCCGGTAGGCCTTCTTGACCTCTTCGGGAGTGGCTTTATCGGAAACACCCAGAGTCTGGTAGAAGTCCTTGGCTGCCACCTAGTGCTGTCCCCCGGAAGAGAAGACCTGCACCCGGGCAGGTCGCACCAGGCTGCCCTTGAATCGGTACCCCACTTGAAAGGTCGCGGCGACACTGTGGTCCTGCTCGGCAGTCGGCGGCGCCAGCACAGACACCGCCTCATGAACCGAGGGATCGAAGGTCTGGCCCACCGGATCGAGTCGCTCCAGACCGGCTGCCTCAAGCTCCTTGCGGAGCTTTTTGTCCACCAGGAGAGTTCCCTCCAGCAGGACCGTGGGCGGGGTGGCCGGATCGCTCGCCGCGAGGCGGTCGAGATCGTCCAGGATGTCCAGGAGCCTCATCACCAGCGCCGCCTGAGCCCGGTCGGTGAGCTCGAGCCGTTCCCGAGCCACTCGCTTCCGGAAATTGTCGAACTCGGCGGCCAACCTCAGGTGCCGCTCCTGCGCCTCCAGCATTTGCTCTTCGAGCCGTTTCACGGCTCCTTCGGCCGGCTCCATCGGCAATCCAGCGGATCCGCCTCGCCCTTCACGCGCTTCGACCGCCGGGGCATCCTGGGCGGGAGCGCTTTCGTCAAATTCCTTGCGGGTCATCGCTTACGTGCCTTCCTGTGAGGGCTGATCAGGAAGCTATAATCTAGCAATACGCGTTCCTCACGCACCTGCCGATTTGGCGCGGCACCACAGGGCAAAGAGGGCGAATTGGGCCGCCCGCGCCCGGATCTCCTGCCGGGTGCCTGGGAAAACGTACCGCTCGGCTCCGACCCCATCAGCTGCGGCAAAGCCGAACCAGACCGTGCCCACCGGCTTCTCCTCCGAACCCCCGCTGGGCCCCGCGATTCCGGAGACGGCGACGGCCCGATCGGCGCCGAACCGCTCCCGGCACGCTTGGGCCATTGCCTTGACGGATTCCTCGCTTACGGCCCCGTGCGCCTCGAGGATGCGCTCGGACACGCCAAGGTCCCGCTTCAGCCGATTGGCGTAGACGATCGCGCCGCCGACGAACACGTCCGAGCTCCCCGGAATGGCGGTGATCCTGGCACCGAGCAGACCCCCGGTACAGGACTCCGCCACCGCGATGGTGGTTGACCGGGCCCGGCAGGCGTCGATGAGGACCGCGGCGAGATCGTCCTCGCCGGAGCCATACGCGTTGTTACCCAGCACGCCGCGGAGCCGATCGGCCGCCGACTGGAGCGCCGAGTCCGCCGCGGCAGGCTCCATGTTCCAGGCGGTGAGGCGGAGGTCCACGCCCTCCAGGCTGGGCAGGTAGGCCAGCGTGAGGGGCGCCAGGGTATCTTCGACCGCGCTCACCCGGTCGGCCAGCGAGGATTCCGGAACCCCGGTGGTTCGCACCACCAGCGATCGGACGACAACGCCGGCGGTGCGGGCGCCCAGGCGCGGCACCACCTCGTGGGTCAGCAGTCCGCGCATCTCGATCGGCACGCCGGGGAGCATGATCACCTCGCCCCGCCCGCCCGTAATCCAGAGGCCCGGCGCCGTGCCCCACCGATTGGGCAGCACGGTGGCACCATGGGGTACCTCGGCCTGGCAGCGGTTGCGGTCCGAAATCTTCCGGCCCATTCGGGCAAAGCGTTCGGTCAGCGCGGTCCAGAGCTCGGGATGGAATTCCAGCGGCAGCTCGAACAGGTCCGCCACAACATTCTTGGACAGATCGTCACGGGTCGGCCCCAGCCCTCCGGTGGTCAGCACCAGGCCGGTGCGCGCCAGCGCGTCGGAGATCGCGTCCCGCACCGCGGCGGGATCGTCGGCCACCGTGGTGCGCCGGACGATGCGGGCGCCCGCGGCGGCGAGCGCCTGCCCCGCGAAAGCGGCATTGGTGTCGACGGTGAACCCGAGCAGGAGCTCGGTGCCGATGGTGACCAGCTCGAGATTCATGGAGAAAGGTACAGCGGACCAATCAGCCGAGGTCCTGGACCGTGAAGCCCTCGCGCCGGGCGGCCGTGGCGAGCCGTTGGTCGCAACAGACGAGCTCCAGGGTGGAGGGCCGGAAGTCCGAGGCGACGATGGCGCCGGCGAGCTGGAGGGCGTCCCCGGTTCGGAGCGAATGACCCCGCAGCAAGCGCTCGGAGGTCTCCCGGAGAATGTCGTTCGCACCGATTTCCAGCCATCGCGCCGCGAGCGTCGCCAACACCCTTCCCGCCGCCGCGGCCACTTGAGGACCGAGTCGCCCGGCATGCACGTGACGGTAGATGGCGGAATGGCACTCCACCCGGCTACCCCACCAGGTGACTATCTCGAAATCACGGGACATCAGTTCCGTGAGCGGCTGGGTCCGGGACTCCTCGAGCAGGAGCGGTACCAGCGCAGAACTGTCCCAGTACTTCACCGGCTGTCCTCGCGCTCCTCCAGCAAGGCCTCGAGCAGACTGACCCCTTTCGGCCCCTTGGGCGGCCGAGGCAGCTCCCGGAGCAACCGACGGGAGGCCTCCCTCGGCGGTGTGGCCACTCCCCGGCGCACCAGGGCACGGGCGGTCTCGCTGAGATGGCCAACCCGCACCGGCACGATCCGGGCGACGGGCATGCCGCGATCGGTGACCAGGACTTCCTTCCCGGCGCGGACTTGGCGCAGCAGATCGCTCAGATGGGCTTTGGCGTAGGAAATCGAGAAGCGATTCATATGACCATAATAGTCATATTGATATGAGCTGACAAGTCAGACGTCCCCGTTCCATTCGGCCCGCGCCCCGCTCGACGCCGCCGGTTGCCCAATATGGTCGTTTCATACATATTGATACATATGAAAACGACCCTGAATATCGACGACCAACTCCTCGCAGAGGCGCGCCGGCTCAGCCGCATCGAGGAAAAGACCGCCCTGGTACATGCGGGACTGGAGGCGCTCATCGCCCGGGAGAGCGCCCGCCGCCTCAGCGCGCTGGGCCGGAGTGAGCCGGGGTTGAAGGCCGCCCCGAGACGGCGCTCGAAGCGGGGCCGAGCGGCATGACCCTGGTCGACACCTCGGTGTGGGTGGACCACCTGCGGCGCGGAAACGCCGCCCTGGCGGCCCTGCTCCAGGATGCCCGAGTAGCGTGCCATGCCTTCGTGATAGGGGAGCTCGCGTGCGGGGTACTACGCAACCGCAGGGAATTGCTCGCGCTCCTGGGGCGGCTTCCGCACGTGCCGGAGGTCTCCCACGACGAGGCCCTGGGATTCTTGCACTCGCGCCGACTGGCGGGACGTGGACTTGGCTGGATTGACGTTCACCTGCTCGCCACGGCGGCGCTCGCCCGTCTGCCGCTCTGGACGCTCGATCGCCGTCTGGCGGCTGCCGCCGCAGATCTGGACCTGCGGGGGTCGCCGGGGTGACGGCATCACGTCATCGCGTGGAGTTCCGGGCCCTCGCGAAGACTCCATGTCTTCACCGGGGTGGGGTGCTGAACAACCCCCGATAGCGATACAGGTAGATGACGAACGAATAGATGGTGAGGATCAGCGCGATCGCGAGGGTGAGGGCCACAAACAGGCCGTGAAACTGATTCCACCAGAGCGCGGCGCGCTCCTGTTCCCAGCCGAGCGGTTTGATGGCGTTCCGAAACGCGAACCAGGCGATCGTACCGCCGATGAAGATGTGCTGGAAGACCGTCTTCAGCTTTCCGGGTCCCTGCGCCGAGATGATCACCCCCCGCCCCTTGGCGTACCACCGGAACAGTGTCATGGCCAGCTCACGGCCCAGCAGCAGCAAGCAAACCCAGAGAGGAATGCTGCCCCAGACCGGAATGTCGTAGAGATCGTGGCGCTGCTGGGAGATCCACCAGATGGGCACCAGCGTGGCCAGGAGAAGCAGCTTGTCAGCGATCGGGTCGAGCAGCTTCCCCAGGTCGGTCACCTGGTTGTGGCGGCGGGCCAGCCGGCCGTCGATGACGTCGGTCACCGCGGCGGCGATGAAGATGACCAGGCAGGCGATCTTGGGCCAGTACCCGTCGATAAACGGCAGCGCGGCGATCAGCGGGGTGATCGCGATCCGCGCCACGGTCAGGATGTTCGGGAGGGTCCATTTCACCGCTTACCCGAGTGTCTTCAGCACGAGCTTGCTGATGGCCCGCAGGGTATCAAACACCCCGTCGCCCCGCAGCGCCACCGCCTCGAAGTAGGGCACCCGCTCCACCCACATGCCGTCCACCTCCTGAATCAGCATTTCCCCCTGGCGGTTGGGGTCCGCCTGCGGGCGCATCCGGACCGGATCTTCCACCTGCCACCCCGGGTTGAGCGATTCCTGGAGCTGGGGGAGCGGAGCGGCGTTGGGCAAATCGCGCTTGTTGTACTGAATGATGAACGGCAGCCGGGTGAGGTCGAGCCCGTGCTGGGTCATGTTGTCGTAGAGATTCTGCATCGACTCCACGTTGGCCTCCATCCGCTCCATCTGGCTGTCGGCCACGAAGACCACGCCGTCGACGCCTTTCAGAATCAGCTTGCGGGAGGCGTTGTAATACACCTGTCCCGGGACGGTGTAGAGGTGGAATCGGGTCTTGAAGCCCCGGATGGTGCCGAGATCCACCGGGAGAAAGTCGAAAAAGAGGGTCCGCTCGGTCTCGGTGGCGAGCGAGATCATCTTCCCCTTGCTGGCCGGCGCCACTTTCTCGTAGATGTACTCGAGATTCGTGGTCTTGCCGCCGAGCCCGGGCCCGTAGTAGACGAGCTTGCAGTTGATCTCGCGCGACGCGTAGTTGATGAGCGACATGCCGGCGCGGCCTCAGCTTCCGAAGAGTTTGTCGATTTCGTCCTCGGCTTCTCCCACGAAGCCGCTTTCAACCTGCCGCTCGCCGGGCGCTTCCCGGGCGAACATGGCGATGAAGATCGCCGAGAGCTCCTCCTGGACATTCCGGACCCGGAGCTTGACCAGCCCGAGCGTGGTCCGGTTGTCGAACAACACGACCAGGATGACTCGCCGCGCGACGTCCGCCAGGTAGAGGGAGTCCTTTTCCCCCTGGTGGAAGAGCGCGGCGAATTCATTCTCGCCCAGCATCCGCGCCAGCTGGTCGTTGGCGCTGAAATCCGCCGCGGTGAGCGTGGCAAACGCCACCGGATCGAAGCGGGGCTCCTCGCCCGCCGTGGAAAGCATCTGCCCGTTCCGGTCCACCAGCAGCGCGGTCCGCGCGTTGGCTTCCCGGAGCAGGCGGTTGAGCAGGGTGCCGATCTTGGCGGCGTCTTCCTCGCGGAACGACCAGGTCGAGGCGCCGCTCATCCGACGGCCGTTTCCAGCTCCCGCAGGACCCGGATGCCGCGGCGCTTGAGCCCGTCATGGCGTTCCCAGGCAACGTAGTCGCGCAGGAGCCGAACGGTCTCGGGCGACGGGTGCCCCGAGAGATAGCCCAGCGCCGCGTGGCGGAGCCGCGGGGCGTTGCTGAAGAGCGCGCTCCGGTGCCGGTCCAGATAGCGCTGCGACAGTACCCAGCCCGCGGCGATGCCGACCGCGGCTGCCGCGGCAATCAGCGCGCGGGGCGCGGTCATGGCACGTCCTGGCGCGCGTCCAGCGCGTGGCTCAAGGTCACTCCATCGATGTATTCGAGATCGCCGCCGACCGGCAAACCGCGGGCAAGGCGTGTCACCCGTACGCCGGTGCCGTCCAACAAGTGGTGAATGTAGGTGGCCGTCGCCTCGCCCTCCAGGGAGGGATTCGTGGCGAGGATGACCTCCCGCACCGGGCCGGCGTGCACTCGCTGCCGCAAGAGGTCGAGCCGAAGCTGCTCGGGGCCGATCCCCTCCAGCGGAGAGAGCCTCCCTCCCAGTACCAGGTAGCGACCCTTGAACGAGGTCGACCGCTCCACCACCGGCACCGCCGAGGCTTCCTCGACGACACAGAGTATGCCGGGGTCACGGCGCGGATCGGTGCAAACGGCGCAGCGTTGCTCTTCGGTGAAGTTGCCGCACTCGGGACATGAATGGACCCGAGTGGCCACCGCAGCCAGGGTGGCGGCCAGGCGGTCGGCGCGCTCTCGGGGTTGCTGGAGCAGGTGAAATGTCAGCCGCTGAGCTGTCTTTGGGCCGATTCCCGGCAGGCGGGCGAGCTCGGTCACCAGCTCGTCGATGGCGCCCACCGGCCTCAGAGCGCCGTGAGAGGGTTCTGGGGGAGCTTTCTCATCTCGGCCTGCACCAGATCGGCCGCCCGCCGCTGTGCCTCGGCTACCGCCCCCACAATCAGGTCGGCGAGCAGCTCGGCGTCACGACCGTTCCATGCCTCGGGGTCGATGGTCAGGGCTTGGAGCAGTCCGCGCCCATCCACCTTAACGCGTACCAGGCCAGCCCCCGCACTCACCTCGATGCTCTTGCCCGCAAGCTCCGATTGGAGCTGCTGGAGCCGTCCTTGTACCTGCGAACCGAGCTGGAACAACTGCTGAAGATCGGCCATGGAGCTCCTCTTATCCCTCGTCCACGATCTCCAAATCTAACTCATTGGCGGCCGTGTCGAGTGCGGGATCGAGGCGCCGAAGCCGCTCCAGCCGTTCGCCCCGCAAGGAGGCGTCCGTCATGCGCTTAGGCGGTTGACGAGAAGGGTCCGGAAGCGGCGGGGCGGCGATGAAAACCCGAGGGCTGCCGCCGAACCGATTCCGGACCAGCTCCTCCACCACCCCAACCTGACGCTGGATACCCTCCACCAGCACCGAGTGATCAGCCGGCGCGCCGAGCCGTACCTCACCAGGAGAGACGGCCGTGGGTGCAACGGCTGCCAGCGCCTCACCCAGCAGGATGCTGCGCCCGCGGGCCGCTTCGACGATCTCGGGCCAGGCGGCGAGGAGGGAGGCGAGGGTAAGCTCGCCCGGATGGGCGGATGGGCGGATGGGCGGATGGACAAGTGGAGCGTCGGGCGAAGGCGGGGTGGGGCGTTTGGGCGGAGACACCGCTCGGCTGACGTTACCAACCGCCTCTCCGCCCATCCGCCCATCCGGCAAACCGTGAATCACTTCCTCCAGATCGACCACCCGGTCCATCAGCGTCCAGCGGAGTAACAGCGTCTCCACCACCAGCCGCACCGTGGCCGACCGGCGGATCGACGTCTCCGCCTCGGTCAGGAGGGCCAGCATCCGTACCACGTCGGCGGCCGCGAGAGATTCCTTCGCGCGATCGATGGCCTGCCTGAGGACGTCGGTAAGCCCTTCCGGCGCGGCACCGCTCTGCACCATCAGCAGCGACCGGAGCAGCTCGGCTGTGCCATTCATGAACTCGGCCAGATCCGCGCCGGCGTTCACCAGCCCGTCCACCAGAGGGAACACACCGCCCGATTCCTTCTCGACGACGAGCCGGAGCACCTCGGCATACTGCTCATCGCCGATCAGGCCGAGCACCTCGCGCACCCCCGCCGCGGTGATGGGGCCCTCGCCGAAGGAGAGACACTGGTCCAGCACCGAGAGGGCATCGCGCATACCGCCGTCGGCATAGCGGGCGATGAGCGCCAGGGCGTCGTCCTCGGCGAAGAGCTTCTCTGCGGCCAGGACCTGGCGGAGCCGGTCGCGGATGGCGGCGGGGCCGATGCGCCGGAAATCGAAGCGCTGCAGCCGCGAGAGCACCGGAGCCGCCGTGGAGGCGATCTTCTGGGGCTCGGTCGTAGCGAAGACGAAGACCACGCCCGGGGGCGGCTCCTCCAGGATCTTGAGGAGCGCGTTCCAGGCCTCGCGGGTGAGCATGTGGGCCTCGTCCACGATGTACACCTTGTGCCGGCCCTCCTGGGACGCGGCGTACATCGCGCGCTCGCGGAGATCGCGCGCATCGTCCACCCCGCGGTTGCTGGCTGCGTCGATCTCCACCACGTCGAGGTTGGCCGACCCGCTCCACACCCGCAGGCAGTTCGGGCACGCGCCGCAGGGCTCCCCGGTGGGAGCCTTGGGGTCGGCCCGCTCGCAGTTGAGCGCCATCGCCAGGATCCGCGCGGCGGTGGTCTTGCCGGTGCCCCTCGGGCCGGTCAGGAGATAGCCATGACCCACACGGCCCTTGGCCACGGCACCGCGGAGCGCGGTCGCGACGTGATCCTGCACCAGGAGATCGGCGAAACGCTTGGGGCGGTATTTGCGGGCGAGAGCGATCATGGACGCTAAGACGCTAGGACGCTACGACGCTAGGAAACAAAACCGCCAGGACGTAAGGTAGTCACTTAGCGTCCTAGCGTCTTAGCGTCTGGTGACTGAGGAGTGCCCCAGGCTCCCCGAAGCTGAACCGGACATCGCTTAGCGCTGCTACCGGCAAGGTCCTGACGCGGTTCGCGCGCCGGCACCCTTCGGACCTGGGGCGCAGGGAACTTAACTGATGCTGGGAGCCATGTCACCCTGAGCGCAGCGAAGAGGCGGAGTCCGGCTGCTTCGCTACTCCTTCGCTTCGCTCAGGACGGCGGCTCGGCGTGACGGAACGGCCGCTCACCTGGCGGGCGCCATAAGAATGGCGTCATTGAAGAGGCCCGCGGACTCTACGCGATCCCCCGTTGTACCCGCTGCATGGCCCGGAGCTCCCAGGTCTCGGCAACGACCGCGCCCAGGAGAAAAACCAGCGCGGAATAATACAGCCAGACGATGAAGAGGGCCGCCGCACCAAGCGTGGCGTCGGCTGAGGCGGTCCCATAGCCCGCGGAGGCACCAAGGTAGAGGCCGTAGAGCCGCTTGGCGATCTCGAACGCGACCGACATGAACGTCGCCGCCAGGAGCGCCGCCCGCCAGCCGATCTTGCGGATCGACGCAAAACGATAGAGCAGGAAAAACAGCGCCAGTAGGAAGAGAAAGGCGAGCAGCTCCGCGCCCCAGCGTTCCACCTCCGAGAGAAGCGGCCGTCCCCGGGCGCGCGCGTAATTCTGCAGGAGCGACATGCCGGTCGAGAGTGCGATGCTCGCCAGGAACATCGCCACGGTCATGATCACCATGCCCAGGTCGCGCAGCTTGTTGAGCAGATAGCGCAGCAGGAAATGCTGCCTGGAGGGCCGGACCGAGACGTCGAAGATGCTGTTGAGCGAAGTCCGGAGCCCCGCGAATACCCTGGTGCTGAACCAGATGAAGGCCGGCACCGCAACCAGCGTCAAGGAGCGGCCGACCTCGGTCAGCCGCCCGAGGATGACCTCGACGGTCTGGAACGGGTCCGCCGTGCCGCGGGGGTGGGGTGGGAGAAAGCGCTCGAAGAGCGCCTCCGGGTCGATCGGACCGGTCCCCGCGATCAGCTGGAGGACCTGGGCGACTCCGGCAAAGAGCAACAGGATGAGCGGTACCGCGGCGAGCAGCCCGTCGAATGTCAGCGCACTCGACAGGAAAGGAATGTTGTTCTCGTCGGCGAGCTGCAGCGTCCGCCACACGAACCCGCGGACCGAGCGATGCCAGGCCCGCTGCCGCGCCTCACTCAGGCGACCGGCTCCTCATCCTCATCCGCGTGAGTGCGCTGGCGGCGGGCTCGCACCGCGGCGAGCCGCTTCTCGAGCTCGGCTCGAGCATTTCCCTCGGGTTTCCGCCCGTCACCCAGCGCCTCCTCGTCGTCGGTCGGCGCGGTCTCTTCATCTTCCTCCACGGCCGGGTCCTGCTCCGGCTCTTCTTCCTCGTCGGAGGGTTCCCCGCCGGCGTGGAAGTCATCCAGTACCGCTTCGGCGGAATCACGCAGCTTGAGCAGTCGGCGGGAGAGCTTGCGCCGGGTCTTTTCCCCCGCCTCCGGCGCAAAGAGCAGCGCCAGGCCGGCGCCGAGCGCACCGCCCGCCAACAGCCACCAGATCGGCGAGGACGCCGCCCGCTCGACGAATACGATGGGACGATCAGCTTTGCGCGCCACGAGTGCCTCCTCGAACCCTGACTCCTGACTCCTGAATCCCGACCCCTGATACTTACTCCCCCGCCTCGGCGTCGTCTACCGCTCGCTCGCCGGCGCGATGGAGCTGATCCTCGGTCAGTGCCGGCGCCCGCACCGCCTTTGCCACGACCGCCGCCGTCCCGTACACCTTGAGCTGCTCGAAGAGGAAGTCAAACGTCTTCTCCAGGTCCGCGGCGATCGTGGTCCGGATCTCGGCGGGGAGCGACCAGAGCTCTTGCTTGAACGGACCGATCGCTTTCTTGCGGGCACGGTAGTAGAACTGCTCGTCGGTGTCCTTCGGCTTGCGCTCCGACTGGGCGTTCTGATCGAGCCACTGCTTCATCCGGCGGGCCAGATCCGGCGGGAGCCGGGGATGGTCGAAGACGATATTCTGGAAATTGGTGGCCAGGTGGATCTCGATGGCCCCAACCCGCGGGAAGTTGCCGAAGGCGTTCGGGGGAAGCGTGCTGGCACCGTGCTGCACCGCCCCGCCGAGGCGGTATTTCCCTCGGGCTGCTTTGCTCAGCGCCTCCAGGGCGGCCAGATCGAGCTGGACGTCGGCTATGGAGCCGTCGGGCAGAACCACGCCGCCGTGGGAGGTTCCGGTCTGGACCGAAATCTT